>JAMOSN010000092.1 GCA_027068455.1 Sulfurimonas sp. | reverse complement strand
TATCCCATCTACCCTTTTTTCTACAGGAATATGTGTTGCACAGCCAACAAAAAATATTATATAAAATACTATATAGTAAAATCTCAAATACTATCCTTTTTTTTAATCAACATCACCAAATCTACTTACAACTCTCCCTATCACCTCTATCTCATTCATTTCTAATGTTTGTGTAGGGTAAACATTATTGTCAGAAATCACATCAACTCTTCCATCGATACGCTTTTGTATCCTTTTTATAAAAAGACCAGCTTCTGTACGTATGGTAAAAATACCACCACGGTTGATATCTGTTTTTGCTCTGTTAATAAATACAATGTCATTATAACTAAATGTTGGCTCCATCGAATCACCTGAAACATTAATAGCTTCTATATTTTTTAACTCTTTTTCTCCACCAAGCATAGAAACAAACTGTTCAGGTATTTTCAGATTTTCAACAGTCTCTGCCTCATTATCAGCCCCACCACCTGCACTCGCATTAATATCATTAAAATACTTAATCATATAGTTATTAGTAGCTTCCACTAAGCTTTCAGGCGACTGTCCATATAAAAGCCAATTAATAGAGATACTACGTTTTGCGCAAAAATCCAGAAGTTCATTAAATGGAAGTTTGTTTCTTTTCTTCATCGTAGCAAAATTCATTTGTGAAATACCCAAAACCTCTGCAACATCTTTGTCAAACACTTTTTTAGGTGCAAACTCTTCTGAAACGATACTTTTGATCTCTTCTACTATATCTGCAAAACTATTCATCATTTTCCCTTTCACTTTTTCTATCTATAAGGAAAGTATATTACAAATTTACATTATTGTCAAAATATATTTTGCATTTTGTCATATTTTTATATTTAATTTTACTTTTTGTGTAATATTTTTCCAATTTAACAATAAAAAGGGGTTCTTATGTTAATGAGATTTGAAAATATTGAGATGTTACTTGAAGTTTTTGAACAAAAATTGGGTCTGTGGGCACAAAAGATTTTATAAAAAGAAAAAAAGTTTAAGAGTTTTCCTCTTTCTCTTTTTTTTCTCTCTCTTCTCTGTCTTGTTCTCTTTGTTCAGATTTTGTTTTATGGTAACCACCAAAAATAAAAACCATAAACAGAACAAATGCTATGAGCATAATGGTATCAACAAAAGAGTTCATCTGTTATCCTTTTGGAAATGTATCGTATGTTTGACGAATAGCATCATAAAGCACAATACCTGTACTTATGGCTAGATTAAGACTTCGTCCATCTTTTGTCATGGGAATAGTGATATTTTGCTCTTTATATTTATGTAAAATATCTTCAGGAATACCTGCTGTCTCACTGCCAAAAAAGATAAAATCACCATCTTTAAACGATGCTTCAAAATAGGGTTTATCCGTTTTTGTCGTTGCAAAGTAAGCATTGTCTGTTATTTCATTGTTTTTGAAAAAATCATCCAAACTCTCCCAAACATGCAAGTCAAGCTTATCCCAGTAATCCAGCCCTGCTCTGCGCACTGCTTTTTCATCAATATCAAATCCTATAGGTTTGATAAGATGTAATGATGCACCAGCATTGACACAAAGACGACCAATAGCACCTGTATTGTTTGGGATTTGTGGATGCACAAGTACTAGATTAAAAGCCATTAAAAAATCACCGTTCTGTTTGCATAAACAAAAATTCTATCTTCAAGTGCAAGTTTTAAAGCACGGGAGAGAACAACTTTTTCCACATCACGACCAAGACGCTGCATATCGCGCCAACTATAAGCATGATCAATATGCTTTACATCTTGAGCGATGATTGGACCTTCATCAAGATTGTTATTTACAAAATGAGCCGTTGCCCCTATAATCTTCACACCTCTGTCATACGCTTGCTTATATGGATTTGCACCTATAAAAGCTGGTAAAAAAGAGTGATGAATATTAATGATTTTTCCATCATATGTTTCTACAAAACGTGGTGTTAGAATACGCATATATTTTGCAAGAACAATATAATCAATATCTTGAAAACTGTTAATAGTCTCTATAATTTTGCTTTCATGCTCTGCACGCTCCAAACCCTCATGGGAGATGGTAATGTAAGGAATATCAAATTTCTCAACCAAAGATTCCAAAGTATCATAATTAGAGATAACTGCTAAAATATTAGCATCAAGCTCACCAGCTTCATGACGAATCAAAATATCACCAAGAGCATGAAGCTCTTTTGTTACCATAATAATAATATTTTTTTTCTTTGGTTCTATCACTTTGATACTTGAAGTTTCTGGAAGAACCTCTTTGAGTGCATTGTGCAGTGCATCTTTATCAATGGCACCATCAACCACACTACGCATAAAAAACTTATTGCTCTCTTTATCAACAAACTCAGAATTTGAAAGGATATTAAGATCATAGTTATAAAAAACAGTTGATACCTTATGTACCAAACCTTTTTCATCATTTGCATCTATAAGTACACGATATTGACTCACTACTCATTTCCTTTTTCAAGTTTTTCTATTCGCTCATCTATAGTTGCCAGAGTATATTCCAAAAAGTTGAGTGTCATATCTATCTTTGCTTCTATGTTAGCATTGTTTGGCGCTTGAAACCCTTCAAACAATACCAAAAGTCTCTCTCTGATAGAGTTTAAAAAATAGAGTTCATTGTCAACTTTTTGATTGTTTTCATCTAAGGAAACATCACTTTGAGTATCTAAATGGCTTGCAACAGGTGGTTCAACAACCTCTTCACTCTGAGACTCTTGAGATACATTCTCCTCTTCCATCTCTGCAAGTGTAGAGAGTATTACATCTTTTAATTCCATGCTTTTAACAACCACCTTTCAAACTCTTTAAACTCCACATCAGTATCCATTTTGATGAAAAACTCTTTCATCTCTTTATTCACTTTTAAAAACTTTTTTCTCACTCCAGAGAGGCGTCTAATAGCAATTTTTGCATCAGAGTTATTGGGATCTTTTTTCAAGATCTCTTTATATATCTCCAATGCTTCCTCTTTAAGACCCTGAAGTTCATAAATATTAGCAAGAGTGAGTGTTTTCAAGTACTATAACCTATCTCTCGATATAGTTTGCGATGATAGAACCCATTTCACTCGTTGAACAGATCTCTTTTGCATCAAACTGTGCTAAATCTTGTGTTCTATAACCCTCATTTAAGGCACGTTTAATCGCTGCATCGATTCTATCAGCTGCATCATTTTCATCAAGTGCATAACGAAGCATCATAGAAGCTGAAGATATTGTTGCAATCGGATTTGCTATCCCTTGTCCTGCGATATCTGGAGCTGAACCATGAATTGGCTCATACACACCAATTTTAGCACCAACAGAAGCTGATGGTAAAAGACCGATAGAACCAGAAAGCATAGATGCTTCATCACTTAAAATATCACCAAAGATATTACCTGTAAGCATCACATCAAACTGTTTTGGATCACGAATAAGCTGCATTGCCGCATTATCAACATACATATGTGTCAATTCAACTTCAGGATACTCTTTGGCAACATCTTCAACAGTTTCACGCCAAAGCTGAGAAACATCAAGTACATTTGCTTTATCGATTGAGCATACTCTTTTGTTGCGTGTCATAGCGATTTTAAAAGCCTGATGAGCAATACGTACAATCTCATCACGAGTATATACCATAGTGTTCCATCCTTTGTTCTCATCACGACCTTTAGGCTCACCAAAATAGATACCACCTATAAGTTCACGAACAACCATCAAATCAACACCACGAACCACTTCTGGCTTTAAAGATGAAGCATTAACAAGCTCATCATAAACAACAGCAGGGCGAAGATTTGCATAAACACCCAACTCTTTTCTAAAGCGTAAAAGACCACTCTCTGGGCGCTTTTCACGAGGAAGGTTATCCCACTTTTCACCACCAATGGCACCAAAAAGAACAGCATCGGCATTAAGTGAACCAGAGATTGTCTCTTGTGGTAATGGATCACCTGTAATATCATAAGCGATTCCACCCATTAAAAGTTCATCATACTCCAAACTAAATCCACAATGAACAGCAACCGCATCTAAAACTTTGACAGCTTCATCAATGATTTCAGGACCTATTCCATCCCCTTTGATTAACGCTATTTTATATGATTTCATCTATTTGTTTTCCTCTTTAATTTCATTTTGTGCAAAGTTCATCAATCCACCTGCATCTATAAGTTCTTGCATAAATGGCGGGATAGGTGTAAAGTTATATGTTTTACCAGTCGTTTTATTGGTAATGGTACCGGCATCCATATCTATTGATATCTCATCACCTTCATTGATCTCATTTGCTTCTTTTAGTTCAAATATAGGAAGTCCCATATTAAAAGCATTTCTATAAAAAATTCTAGCAAAAGTTGGAGCTACAATAGCAGCGACACCAGCAGCTTTAAGAGCTATTGGAGCGTGTTCACGACTTGACCCACATCCAAAGTTTTCATCAGCAACTATCACATCACCAGGTGTCATTTTATTCACAAATTCTGGATCAGCATCTTCCATAACATGCTTAGCAAGTTCCTCAGGTACCGAAGTATTAAGGTAACGAGCTGCTATGATTAAGTCTGTGTCAATATCTTTTCCAAATCTCCAAACTTTACCGTTTATGTTTGCTTTTTGCATATAAATTCCTAATATCGTTTTAAAATAATTTTGCGATTATATCGAAATAGTTGTTTGAAGTTGATTAAATGAAAGAAAAAAGTGAGTTATTTGCCTTGATATTAAAAAGTATCAAGGCAGTTTTAGGAGATTTTAGCGTTTAAGATTATTAGTAGTCTGAAGCATCTCATCACTGGTTGTAATGATTTTTGAGTTTGCATCATAAGCTCTTTGCCCTGTAATGAGATCAGTTAGTTCTACAACAAGTTCAACATTACTGAGTTCTACAAACCCTTGACGAAGCACACCTAGCCCATTAACACCTGGAGTACCTTCAACAGGTTGTCCTGAAGCATCAGTTTCTACATAAAGGTTATCACCCATTGAGTGCAGACCTGCTGGATTGATAAAGTTTGTAGTGTTAATCTGCCCTATCTGTGTTGCCTGAGTTTGACCAGCTTGAACAACAGTTACTGTACCATCTACACCAATAGAGAGATTTGTTGCATCTTCTGGGACAACAATTTCAGGAATAAGTTTGTACCCATCACCGTTAACTATAGTCCCATTTTCATCTACCTTAAAAGCACCATTACGACTGTAAACTTCTGTTCCGTCAGGAAGTTCAAGTTTAAAAAAACCTCTACCAGTTATGGCAATATCAAGTTGATTGTCAGTTTGTTTAAGAGCGCCTTCTGCAAAAATTTTATTGATAGCAGTTGGACGAGCACCAAGACCCACTTCTATGCCAGTAGGTGACTTTGTAACATCTGATGTTGATGTTCCTGCGTATTCCATAACATGGTACATCAAATCCGCGAACTCTGCACGTGATTTTTTAAATCCTATGGTATTAACATTGGCAATATTATTTGCGGTTGTATCAATTTGTGTCTGCATGCTCAACATCCCTGTTGAAGCTGTATAGAGTGATTGCATCATGGTCTTAGTTCTCCTTTAGTCTATGCTTTTTTAGCAAGTTTTTCAATTGCATCTCTGTTCATATCATTCATCTGTGTATCCATCGCTTTTTGATACATTCCAACAAGTCTATTTGTTTCTATGAGTTGTGTCATCATCTTCACAGCATTGACATTACTTTTTTCAACAAAACCTTGTTTTAAAGCACCTGTACTCTCAAGTGGTTCCAAAGAGGCTACATCATCTGTTTTATAAAGATTATCACCAACTTTTTGAAGATTTTGGATATTTTGTGGTTGTGCAATAAAAAGCTTTTTATTAGGAGTCAATGACAAACTTCCAGGAACATTGGTATAAATCTGCCCATTTTTATCGACACTTACAACGCTGTCTGACTCTTGTAGAGTAATACCGTCATTGGTTGTAAAGTAATCATCACCTAAAACTTCATATCCTTGCTTGGTTACAAGTTTTCCCTCATCATTCATAGAAAAAGAGCCATCACGTGTCAAACGAATACCTTCTGGTGTTTTTACAACAAAGAAAAGCCCCTCTTTAGAGAGTGCCATATCAAGCGGATTGGAACTTTTATCCATATTACCTACAGAAAAATCTGTATATTCATCAACAATCTGAGGAGCTTTTGTCATTGTTCTGTTTATAAATGCAGCTGCTTCTTTTGTATTGTTCTTATTTTCAAGTTCATCTCTTTTTTCCTGATAGATACGCATAAAATCACCAACAACAAGATTCTCTTCTTTAAATCCTGCTGTATTGACATTTGCAAGATTGTTTGCGATCGTATCAAGACGATTAAACTGTGTTACCATCCCAGCAGCGGAACTATAGTAGCCTGTTTGCATCGATGCCCCTGTATTTTTTTAATATTTTCAATCAAAAAGCAAACTGTGTTCCAACTTTATTTTTATAAAAAAACAAGCTAGATTTAATAATTTTTCGGTATAATCCACCTTTTAAAAACCTTAAATAAATAAAATTTATGGAGCAGCCTCCGAATGACAGCAAAAGAACTCAACACCGCATTGGAAAAGCTTTTTGAAGAGCATAAATCTAAAGATTGTTTAACCTACGAATCTATAATAGAACTTTTTGAAAAACAACCAACAGCAGCACAAGCAAAAAATGTTTATAAACTTATCAAAAAATATGATAAGTGTGTTTATACATCAAGTGAACACGCAAAAAAACTTAATGATCAAGAAGCACAGGCTCGCCGTGATGCGCAAAGAAAAATGCTTGAAGACAATGACAGCGACAACTTTGACATCCTTAAAGAGCATGAACTTCTTGAATGGTCACGTTCAGACTCCCCTGTTCGTATGTATCTCCGTGAAATGGGACAGGTTCCACTTTTAACAAAAGAGGAAGAGATAGAGATCTCAAAACAGATAGAAACAGGTGAAAGCATTATTATCGATGCAATCTGTTCTGTCCCTTATCTTATCGATTTTATCCTCGATTACAAAGAACCACTTATTAACCGTGAAAGACGTGTAAAAGAGCTTTTTAAATCTTTTGAAGATGAAAAAGATGACAGTGGTGATGATGACAGCAGTGATGATGACAGTGAAGCAAAAGCACTCTCTTCAAAAGACAAATCACGTGTAGAGAAAGTTACAACCAGTTTCAAAGCTTTGGAAAAAGCGAAAAAAGACTGGCTTAAAGTACTTGACAAAGCACCCCAAAACCTAGATGGAGAGTTAAACGAAGAGATTGTGCATTTCTATTTAACACTTACCTATAAAAAAGCTGTTTTAAAAGAGAAGCTTCTTGATCTGGGTCCTACATCAAAACTTATCAATGAACTTGTAAAAGCTATGGAAACAGCTTTAAAAAGTGATGAAGGGTATGATAAAGAACTTAAACGTCTTGAATATAAACTTCCACTTTTCAATGCAACACTCAAAGCAAACCACAAAGTTTTGGTCGATAAAATCAAAGAGCTAACAAAAGAAGATATTGCAAATATGGTTCCAGAAGCAACAATGGTTTCTACATATATGGAGATTAAAAAGCTTGTTCAGACAAAAGAAGCTTCCAAAAACTCTTTTGATATGGAACCAGAAAAACTAGCAGATATTTTAGAGCAAATCAAACGTGGTAAAAATATCTCTGAAATTGCAAAAACTAAAATGGCGAAATCTAACTTACGTCTTGTTGTTTCTATCGCAAAACGTTACACCAACAGAGGCTTACCGTTTTTGGACTTGATTCAAGAGGGAAATATTGGTCTTATGAAAGCTGTTGACAAGTTTGAATACCAAAAAGGGTATAAATTTTCAACATATGCAACATGGTGGATCCGTCAGGCAATTTCTCGTGCTATTGCTGATCAAGCACGTACTATCCGTATCCCTATCCATATGATTGAGACGATTAACCGTATTAACAAAATTATGCGTAAACACCTCCAGGAACATGGTAAAGAGCCAGATGTTGAGACAATTGCAAATGAAGTTGGGCTTTCTGTTGAGAAGGTGAAAAATGTTATTAAAATCACAAAAGAGCCTATCAGTCTTGAAGCACCTATCGGTAGTGAAGATGACGGACGTTTTGGAGACTTTATTGAGGACAAAACATCTCTTTCACCATCAGATGCAATCCTTAAAGATGACTTGCGTGTTCAAATTGAGCAAGTGCTAGAACAACTCAATGAGCGTGAAAAAGCTGTTATCAAACTTCGTTTTGGAATTATGGATGATGAGAGTGACAGAACACTTGAAGAGATTGGAAAAGAGTTAAGCGTTACTCGTGAGCGTGTACGTCAAATAGAATCAAGTGCTATTAAAAAACTCAAACACCCTAAAGTGGGTCGAAGACTCAAAAACTACATAGAAGAGTAAGAGATGACATTTGAGCATCAATGGATCGAATACGATTACAATCCGTTTATATTGTTTGACTCAAATGGAAAAATCATTACACTCAATGCTGAGGCCCAGTTTCTTCTGGGCTTTACCACTCCAAGCGAAATTTTTGAACTTACAAAAACATACGCCAACATCACCTTTGGTTTTAAAACAACTTTTATAGAACTTGAATATGGGCGTTACAAGTTCTTTGGTGTCACTGTTGGGTATAAAGATGAAGAGAAGATAGGCATAAAACTCTATCAAACCCCTTCTTATAAAATAAATACAAAAAAACCAGAGGGTGAACTTATCAATATTTTCACCATCACAGACCTGTGGATAGCAACAAACTCTATCAACTCAGATATTAAGTTTACAAAATCGTATGACCCAACTATTCCTGATGTCATTATAGATTCCAACAACCTTATAAAACTTCTTAATAAAATATACTCAGCAGTAGCACCAAGTTCTGAAGTAACAACAAAAGTATTTCTGCGAGTAGGTGAACATATAAAGTTTGGAGAAAAAAAATACAGTATTTTCTCTATTGAAATAAGTGCAGACAATATTGATAAATCAAAAAATAATGAGATAGAAATAGTTGCAGAAACAAACGGTTTTCATATAGATGTGAGTGCTAAAAGCTACACTATCAACCTACCAATGATAACCTCTTAAGAGGTCATCTCTTTAGAAAGTATAGAACCCACCACAATGCCGATTAAGAGTGATGGCAGATAATAGCTCAATTCTAATAGATTGTTATTTTTTAAAGCGATAAAGCCAAGAACCAAAAACAGATAGGGAATAAGTCTAAAAGCAGATACGCTCCCGCGTGCTCCATGTTTGATACTTTTTAAACTAAACGTTTTTATTTTAGCTTTTTCCTCTTTGACTATCTGTTTGAGATCAAGCTCCTCAGCCGATGCGTCGTTGATAGAATCCTCTTCGTAAAGCTCATGAGGGTCTTCAATCTCATCCAGCAAGTCTCTTTTGTCTTCAAACTCTTTAGATACTACTTTTGTATCAACCATCCTTTTGTAGGCATAAGCACTTCCCAAAATCACAAACAATGCAGATAAAAAAGCTACCTCTACATTGGCAAAGATTTTTGGAGAAAAAAGATACGTTATAGCGATAAGAGCTTCAACTCCTAAAAAGATACTAATAGTTTTTTTCACCATAGTCCTCATCATCTTCTTCATCAAGTTGCTTTTTAATAGCGTATCTATCTTGTTTTGCCAACTCTTCAAACTCTTTGTATTGTCTTGAATATGCTTTATAGACATTTAAAATAGCAGCTGCCACACCAATAAACACCCCTATCCAAAATGTCCAAGGCTCATCAGTCCAACGTTTGAGCAGCCAACCAATTCCAACACCCATAATCACAGCTACAACCATCGATATCCCCAAGGAAAGATGGTCTGCTGCTTCTATAATGGGTTTAATACGAGGTTTTGGTTCCTCCTCTTGCGTGTTAGTATCTTGATTATTATCAGTTGCCATTACGAAATAGCCTTAAAAACTCTTTTACTAGCTTCTATGGTTTCTTCTATCATCGCATCGGTTGTAGCAGTTGAGATAAAACCTGTTTCATAAAGAGAACACGCAAAGTAAAAACCTTCACTAAGCATACCTGCATGAAATTTGGCAAAAAGTTCAGCATCAGATTCTGTAGCATCTTGAAAGTTCTTGACAGGTTTTTCATTAAAGAAAAAGCCAAACATACTTCCACGTGTATCAATTTGCATCGTAATACCCTCTTCTTTAGCTGCGGCTTGCATCCCCTTTACCAAACGAACAGCACGAGCATTTAAAACATCAAGAACTTTTGCATTTTGCTTAAGTTTTGTAAGCGCTGCATATCCTGCTGCCATAGCAACAGGATTTCCAGAGAGTGTACCAGCTTGATACACAGGACCCTCAGGAGAGAGATATGCCATAATCTCTCTTCTACCGCCAAAAGCACCAACAGGCATACCACCACCTATCACTTTTCCAAGTGTTACCAAGTCAGGTTTGACACCAGTGATAGACTCAGCGCCATGCAGGCTTCCTCTAAAACCACTCATCACTTCATCAAAGATAAGGAGTGTATTATGTTCATCACAAAGCTGGCGTAATTGATGTAAGAACTCTTTATCAGCAGGTACAAGTCCCATATTTCCAGCGATTGGCTCAATAATAACACATGCTATATCCTTAGAATCAACAAAACATTGTTTAACACTTTCTATATTGTTATATTCAGCTAAAAGTGTATGTTTCGTAAAATCAGCGGGAACACCAGGGCTTGAAGGATTACCAAAAGTTGCTGCACCACTACCAGCTTGCACCAAAAGTGAATCACTGTGCCCATGATAACATCCAGTAAATTTTACAATATCATCACGACCTGTAAAACCACGAGCCAAACGGATAGCACTCATAACAGCTTCTGTACCACTACTAACAAAACGTACTTTTTCTATAGAATCAAAAAACTGTGTCACAAGTTTTGCCAGTTGGGTTTCTGCCAATGTAGGAGCCCCAAAACTAAGGCCATGTTTAACAGCATCGATAACAGCATTTTCTATTGTTTCATCTCTGTGACCAAATAAAAGTGGTCCCCATGATTGCACATAATCAACATATTTGTTACCATCGATATCAAAAAGATAACCACCCTCCCCTTTTTCTATAAACAACGGTGTACCACCTACACTACTAAATGCACGCACTGGTGAATCAACACCACCAGGGATTAATTCTTGTGCTTCTTGAAATGCTTTTTTTGATGCTTCTGTACTCATATAACATACCTTATTAAATTTTTTCTTTATTATAGCCAACTTGTATTAATATTGATTTGCTATAATCATCATAAAAAAGCAGGTTTTTATTGAATAGATCATCTTTTGCACTTTTTGTTGCACTTTTAATTCATTTACTCATATTTTTACTCTTTTTCTTTTTGGCTACTTATGTGCCTGTACCCAAACAACACGCAACCAAACAAGAACGTAAAATCAAAATTTCACTTAAAGAACTTCCTAAAAAGTACAAAGAATCAGGTACTACAAAAAAGAAGATAAAACCACCAAAAATCGCTCCACCTATGCCAAAAGGCTCTCAACTTAAAAAAATTGTAAAAAAACCACCTGTCAAATATGAACCTAAAAAGCCTAAAAAGAAAACTCACCTCAATAAACCAAAGCCAAAGCCAAAACCCAAAAAAGAGGTAAAAAAAGTACAACCAAAAGTGGAACCATTACCACCTAAAAAACCTTATATTCCTTTATTAGAACCAAAAAAAGAAAAAGAGCAAAAAAAAGACCCTCTTGCTTGGATGTATGAAGATAAATCACAGGAAAATAAAAAACAGACAAAAAAAAGCTATGCCCAGGGTGGTAATCTCTCCCAAAACATTAAAGAGCTTTATGGTGATGAATTTGGAAAGCTCACCCCTGGTCAACAACAATATATTTTAGACAATCAAGAGATTATGCGCCGTATCACACAACAGGTTCTTAGCCGAGTTGCACGAGTCAATATCCCCAGAGACCTGCGTGTTAACCGCACTAATGTTATAGAGTTCTATCTTCATCCAAATGGAGATATGACCGATTTTAAATTTTTGAAAAAAAGTGGTTATTATGTACTTGATGACACAACAAAAGAGACCATAGAATATGCGTATAGTCGCTATCCACGACCAAAGGAAAAAACACTCATACGATATAATGTATTTTACAATCTGGCATACTAAAAACTCATTCTTTTAAGATATAATAGTAAAAATTATTTTATAAGGTTTTCTATGCAAAAAATATCTTCTTTTTTTTTAAGTGTATCTATACTCTTTTTTACGGCATGTTCTGATGAAAAACAGCAACAGGTCAAAAAATCACCTCCACCTCTTGAAGTCAATACCATCACAGTTGAAAAGAAAAATGTTCCAATCTGGGCAAAATATACAGGTAGAACAAAAGCAAGCTCTGCTCAAGAAGTTCGTACCAGAGTAAGTGGTGTTTTGGAAAAACGCTTTTTTAAAGATGGTCAGCTTGTTAAAAAAGGACAAAAACTTTTTCAAATTGAACAGGCTGAATATATTGCAGCATTAAAGATGGCACAGGCACAAAAAGCTCAAGATAAAGCTGCATTACAACTTGCACAAGCTGATGTCAAACGCTATACACCGCTTGTCAAAGAGGGTTTGGCTCCTCGTGCAACATTAGAACAATACCTTGCAAAAGAGGCTTCACTCAAAGCGGCTCTTTTGGGTGATGATGCCAAAATTGCACAGGCAAAACTTAATCTCAGCTATACCATAGTACGAGCACCAATATCAGGTCGTATAGGTGTCCGTTATGTTGATGTTGGTAACCTTGTAGGAAAAGGGGAAGCAACACTTCTGACAACCATTGTCAAAACTGATCCTCTTTATGCCTACTTTTCACCATCACAAGATGATGTTCGTATATTTGAGCAATATAAAAAGAAAGAAAAACCAGATGCTTTCATAGAACTCGACGGGGCAAGAAAAGATATTCGTCTTAATGGATATGTCGACTTTGCAAATAACATTGTTGACCCTCTAACATCTACAATAACCATGAGAGCGACTATTGACAATCCTAAAAATGAGATCCTACCAGGTACTTTTGTATATGTCAATATTTTTATAACTGACAAACACAAATTTTTAATGATACCACCAGAGATTATTTTTAATGACCAGCTTGGAAAATATGTTTATGTTGTTGATACAAACAATACACTCAAACGTGCAGATATCCAAACAGGGTACGCAACACGCTACTATATCAGTGTCAAAAAAGGTCTAAAAAGTGGTGACAAAGTGGTGGTCTCAGCACTAATGAAACTCAAACCTGAGCTTAAAGTAAAACCAACAGATGCAACCAAAGAACAAGGTATTGATGCCATCATCAAGCAAAACAACCTTATACCAACACAAAATATGAGTCACTAACTATGTTTTCAGTAACTTTTATTAAACGACCTATTTTAGCGATGGTAATCTCACTTATCATCATCATAGCAGGACTTGTTTCACTTAGTATTCTTCCTATCTCAGAATATCCAGATGTTGCTCCACCAACAGTTAATGTTAGTGCTACCTATACAGGAGCCAATGCTTATGTAGTTGAAGATACGGTGACTCGTGTTCTTGAAGATAAACTCAATGGAATTAAAGGGGTTATCTATATGGATTCCACTTCCACATCAAGTGGAAGTGCTGAGATCAATGTCTATTTTGAACCAGGATATGACATAGACATAGGGGCAGTAGATGTCCAGAACAAAGTCTCAACGGCAACAGCATCACTCCCACCAGAAGTTGTTGCTCAAGGGGTTATTATAGATAAAAAAAGCCCCTCATTGGTATGTCTTATCACCATTACAGGTGATAAGCGTTATGACGCTGCTTTTTTATCAAACTTTGTCAATATCAATGTCTTAGATGAGATTAAAAGGATCCCTGGTGTTGGTAAAGCTATCAATATGGGGGAGAAAAAGTACTCCATTCGTGTTTGGCTTAACCCCGATAAAATAAAAGCACTTGATCTTACTCCTATGGATGTGGTCAATGCCATCAAAAGCCAAAACAAACAGGCTTCTATAGGTAAAATAGGTGGTACACCAAGTTTTGAGAACCAAAAGCAGGAGTTTACCCTTACAACTGAAGGTCGACTCTCTGATGTCAAAGAGTTCCAAAACATTGTCCTCAAACATAAAAAAGACGGCTCACTTGTTTATCTCAAAGATGTCTCACGCATTGTTTTAGGGAGTGAAAGCTATGACTGGAATGCTATTTCACATAAACAACCAGCTGGACTTATAGGGATTTTTCAACTTGGTGATGCCAACGCCTTGGAGATTCGACAAAGAGTACAAGAGACTATGAAACGCCTAGAGCGCCGTTTTCCTGACGGGGTTGAGTGGAGTGTCCCTTACGATACAACAAAGTATGTACGTGTGGCTATCGATAATGTTGTGATCAACCTCTTTATGGCTATTGGGCTTGTTATCTTAATCATCTTTGTTTTTTTGGGATCTTGGAGACCAACTGTTATCGCTTCTGTTGCCATTCCTGTTTCACTTATAGGTACTTTTGCGATTATGCAGATGGCAGATGGATTCTCCATCAACTTCTTAACCCTTTTTGGACTTATTTTAGCCATTGGTATCGTTGTGGATGATGTTATTTTGGTAGTGGAAAATGTTGAGGTTATTTTAGAAAAAGAACCAGAGTTGAGTGTTCCACAGGTAGTGAAAAAAGCGATGATAGAACTTATTGGTCCTATCATCTCAACAACACTTGTCCTTGTTGCTGTTTTTGTCCCTGTGTCACTCCTTCCTGGTATTACAGGAGCACTCTATCAACAGTTTGCACTTACTATCTCTTTTGCTGTTATGATATCATCACTCAATGCCCTCACCCTCTCCCCAGCTTTGAGTTCTATCATTATCAAAAGAAGAAAAAAAGGGGAGAAGAAATTTATCTTCTTTCAAAAATTTGATGATATTTTTGCCTATATTACCGATAAATACACAGCAGTTATTACCTTTTTCATTAAGATTCGCTATGCACTTATACTCTTTATGGGTGGGGTATTTTATCTTACCTACTACCTTTTTACTGTTATTCCAACAGGGTTTGTACCATCAGAAGATAAAGGAGTATGTATAGTGTCGGTAAACCTTAAACCAGGTACTGCTCTTTCTCAAACCGTTGAGGTAAGAAAAGAGGTGGAAAAAAGACTCTACTCTATAGATGAGATTGCAAATGTTGTTGCCATTGATGGGTACAACCTCGTTACATCTTCACTTGACAGCGCTTCTATTGCTATGTATGTCACACTCAAAGACTGGAGTCAAAGAACAGGCAAAGATCAAGGTATTGACGCTGTTATCGCAAAAATAAGAAAAAAAACAGCAGATATCACAGATGCCAATATCGCAGCATTCAACCTCCCTGGTATCCCTGGAATTGGTGCTGTTGGTGGATTTGATTTTAGATTGCAAGATTACCTCTCAGGTGATTTGGATACTTTTAAACACTATGCTGACATGGTGATACAAGAAGCCAACAAAGACCCTCGCATCGCATATGCTTATACAACATTTTCAAGTAACTACCCGATGTATGACATCAAAATAGACAGAGAAAAAGCAAACGCTTTGGGTATAAATATGGCAGACCTCTTTAGCACTATGCAGATCTATCTTGGTTCTGTTTATGTCAATGACTTTACAAAGTTTGGTAAAGTGTTTCGTGTTTTTGTTCAGGCAGATAAAGACTATAGAAGTGTAAAACAGGATATCAACAAACTTTTTGTTAAAAATGTTCATGGTAAAATGGTACCACTTAGTGCTTTGATGCAGGTTAATGACATCATAGGACCTCAAAATCTTTCCCACTTCAATATGTACAGAAGTATCCAAATCAATGGTGCAGCTTCCCCTGGTCACTCTTCTGGAGAAGCGATGACAGCGATGGAAGAGATAGCAAACAAAGTACTCCCTCCAAGTTACGGATACGAGTGGTCAGGTATGAGCTTTCAGGAAAAACTTGCTGGAAATGCTCAGATATATGTTGTTATTTTTGTAACACTTGTTGTATTTTTGGTACTTGCTGCACAGTATGAAAGCTGGATTTTACCTCTTATGATTTTACTCTCCGTTCCTATGGTTATAGCAGGAGCTGTTGGAGGACTTTTATGGGCTGGTATCCCACTCAACACTTTTGCACAGGTTGGACTGGTTTTACTCGTTGCCCTTGCTGCAAAAAATGCGATTTTAATTGTTGAGTTTGCCAAAGAACAGCGTGAGAGTGGCAAAGGTATTATAGAGTCTGCCATCAGTGCGGGACGATTACGTTTTCGTGCTATTATGATGACGATTCTCTCATTTTTATTTGGTATCTTTCCACTAGCATTTGCAACAGGAGCGGGAGCAGTTACTCAGGTTTCTATTGGTATTGTTTTAATGTTTGGGATGATTACAGCGACCTTTATTTCTACACTTATTGTTCCTGTTTTATATGTTCTTCTAGAGAGTATGAGAGAAAAATTTGTCAGTGTTGAAGAAGAGATAGCAAGAAGGGAGTCTTTATAATGAAAAAACTGTTTACACTTTCATTTGTTGTGTGTTCACTCTATGCACAAACCACTTATGATGTGGATGCTTTGGTTGTAGAAGCACTAAAAAATGCACCTAACCTTCAAATAGCAAAACTCAACTATAATGCCAACACGCAACGCTATAATATAGCGTATGGATCGTATCTGCCAAAGGTTGATTTACAACTCAATGCAACACAAACCTCAATGAGTGATGTTCCATTTAACCCAAATGATATGAAAAATGACACTCTTTTGTCTGGTCATTTGACACTTGCACAGATAATTTATGATTTTGGTGGTATCAGTGGCAAAGTTGACAGCAGTCACTACAATGCCAAAGCCTCTTTGATGCAGGAAAAACAGTTTATACTCAACAAAAAAAGAGATGTCAAGGAAGCATACTACAAGGTACTTGAGGCACAGGCACTTATAGATGTGCAAAAAGAGAATGTCAAACTCAATGAAGCTCAACTCTATAGAGCCAAACGCTATTATGAAGCTGGAATCCGTACAAAAATCGATGTTTCAGATGCACAGGTCAGTCTTATAAAAGCCAAAATTAATTTAAAAAATGCACAATATACACTCAAACTGGCTTATGCCGCTTTAGATAAAGTAGTTGGTTTTAGTGCTGTTATTAGAGAGTATGATGTTGTGATGCCACAATTGCAACTCGATTCACTTTACAATTCTATAGAGGATTATGATCTTACCCTGCAACACGCAGTCACTTATGCATATGAAAATAGATATGAGATGAAACAGCAACACTTTACAATTCAGGCACAAAATGCAAATATAAAAAGTGTCTCTTCTGCCTATTACCCATCAATATACCTTTTAGCAGACTATACGAAACAACATACACAAGAGTTCAATGCATTCTTACCAGAAGATAAATGGAACATAGGTCTTTCACTTAATTGGAATCTTTATGAGGGTGGTGCAACCAAAGCAAACACGCAACTTACAAAGATACAAAAAGATATAGCCTCTACACAATTAAGAGACAACCTTTTACAGATAAAACAAGAGGTAACCAATGCCTATATAGGTGTAGAGAGATCCAAGGATTCTTTGGAACTTTCCCAAAGTTTAGTCAGTGTCTCCAATGAGAAGTTTGATCAGGCAAGTAAACGGTATGAGCATGGACTTAGTGATTTTATAGAACTCCAACAGGCAAGACAAGGCTACATCGATGCCAAAGCATCTTTAGTGATAGACTATTATAACTACTACATCGCAAAAGCGTATCTTGACAATGCGATAGGGCGATAGTTACATGTTTTGAGACTCTAAGAGTTTCAAAGCTCCCTTATAAACAGGCTCATCTATAAAACCATACTCCTCATCGACAAAGCCTGTTATCCCTTCATCTCGGTGCATCTCAAAAAGCTTTACTATAATTTTAGCTCTTTTTATCTCAGCTTCTTTATCTACAAATATCTCATTGACAAGTTTCACCTGCTGTGGTGCTATACACCCTTTGGCATCATACCCCATCTGTTTTTCAAGTTCAAGCCATTTTCTAAAAGTTTCTAAATTTTTATACTCCTGATATACAAATGATACAGGTTTGACACGCATAGCTTTTGATGTTACTAAGAAATGAGACAACATATAGTGCATTGTCGGATTATCCAACTCTATAAGACTCTGAGGCAATCCCATATCTGCAAAAAGATCTAAAATACCAAGATAAAATGCTTTTACTCTACTGTTTACCGCCAAAGTTTGTAAGTTATGCCATGAATCGGCAGTTTCTATGGAGAGATGCAACTCTATCTCATCATGTAACAGTGCGAGTACACTTATCACCTCATTTTTATTTTTTATTTTTGGAACACGGATAGCATCTGGCATAAACTGATTAAGATAGGCTATCTCATCATAACCACCCTCATTAAGAGCATTGACACGAACAACAAGTTTTTTCTCACAAACACGCAAGTGTGAAAGAAAAATAGCACATAATGCCAAAGCAAACGGTTTTTCCTCTTTGGCAACACCATCTTCAAGGTTAAGCATAATACAATCAGCTTCCAATGAGGCAATCTTACTTAGATGTTTGATGTTGTTGGCTGAGAGCATCAATACCGATTTAAAACTGCTTTTTTTGTTGATGGTTCGAAGTGTTGGTATTGCCATAGCATCAAGAGCTTTAAGATCCCTGTTTTTATATGCTGCTTCCACTTTTGCAAGATCTAACATCTATTTTTCCTTTTTTTTATCATTTTGATGCAGGTAAAGATACAGCGCTTTGATCTCTCCATTTGTTAAAAAGTATCGAGGCATCCCTTTGTTTCTTTTGTTAAGTACCTTATAAAATTCTTCAAAACCAATAGTATTGATAGCTGGAGCTGAAAAGGTTTTTTTCTCATTTTTATGCATATATTCAGCTATTACCATCCCCTCACCATATTCACCATGACACTCTCCACACCCTATACCACGTGGATTTTTATATAGTTGTGATGCATACTCAAGGGGTGTTATAAAAGAGCTTGAAGAAAAAAGTATCATTGGAAGTATCAAAAAGAGTATATATCTCATTATTAGCCTAATATTATTTTAAAACGGTATAATATCAAAAATTTTATTTATGAGGTTTAAATGCAGATTCTTGATGGTAAAGCACTCTCACAAAAAATAGAACAAAATGTTGCTTCTGAAGTTATCACTTTAAAAGAAAAAACAGGAAGAACACCAGGTCTTGCTGTTATTTTAGTTGGGAACGATCCTGCTAGTGCAGCTTACGTTGGTATGAAGAAAAAAGCATGTGACCGTGTTGGTTTTTACTCAGTGACACATGAAATGCCAGAGGATATTTCCCAAGATGCTATTGAAAATACCATCAAGATGATGAATCAAAACCCAAATATCGACGGTATTTTAATTCAACTTCCTCTTCCACCACAGATAGATACAACAAAGATACTCGAACTCGTTGACCCTAGCAAAGATGTCGATGGTTTTCATCCGTATAATGTTGGACGACTTGTAACGAACCTTGATGGTTTTGTTCCATGTACACCACTTGGTGTTATGGAGCTTTTAGCAGAGTACAACATCGATGTTAAGGGAAAAAACTGCTGTGTAGTGGGTGCTTCCAATATTGTAGGCAAGCCTATGGCATCACTGCTTTTAAATGCTGATGCAACGGTAGAGATTTGTCATATTTTTACAGATGACCTCAAAAAACACACGCTTCAAGCAGATATCATCTTAGTAGGTGTTGGTGTTATCAATCTTATCAAAGAGGATATGGTCAAAGATGGTGCTATTATCATAGACATTGGAATAAACAGAGCGCAAAACGGTAAACTTGTTGGGGATGTGGATTTTGAAAATGTAAGTAAAAAATGCTCTTACATCACACCAGTTCCAGGTGGTGTTGGACCCATGACCATTGCCATGCTTTTAAGTAATACGCTCAAAGCTGCTCAACAACACGCAAGTGAGAGCCATTAATGAAAAAATTTCTTCACAGTGCATATAAATGGTCTAACTCATGGACAGGAACCATTGTTATCGTTCTTTTTGTTATCTTTTTTGTTGCACAGGCTTTTAGGATTCCAAGTGGAAGTATGAAAGACTCCCTTTTAATAGGTGATCATCTTTTTGCCAAAAAGTTTGCTTATGGTATCTCTATGCCACATATCCCTTTTCTTGAGCTTTCCATTATGCCTTGGAGTGATGACTTAAAACTTGTTGATGGTGATACACCAAAGCGTGGTGATATTGTCATTTTTAGATATCCTGGCAATATCAAACAACACTTTGTAAAACGTTGTGTAGCTTTACCAGATGATGAGCTTTTTGTTGCCGATAAAAACCTTTTTATCCATTTTCGAGAGGGAGATGAATGGATAAAAGAACATTATGCAAAAGATTATGAGATAGCAATCTTTGATGGAAAACTTTGGGTAAAGAACCCTTATATGAAAGAGCATCCTGGTATCCACCATGATCCTAAAATTGTCAATGACGGTAACTTTCCCATCCCTATTTTTTACGTAAATCCGTTGCGTGTTGAAAAGGATCACTACTTTATGATGGGTGATAACCGTGATCACTCCAATGACAGCCGTTTTTGGGGAAGTGTACCTTATGAGAACATCGAAGGAACACCTTGGTTTATATACTTTTCTATCGATAACAACTGGGAGATTCGATGGGATCGCATAGGTAAAACGCCAGCAGATTTAGAACAAGAGCCATATTTACAAAAGGCGATTGAAGAGAGAGAAAAAGAAGACAAAGAGTACTATGGAATTACTTGATATACTCAAAATTGCTGGTGCTGTTGTAGCACTGGCTATCGCTATTATCGGACATGAAATTATGCATGGATGGGTTGCTTACATGTATGGTGATATGACTGCAAAAAATGCAGGTCGTCTCAGTATCAATCCTATTAGCCATATAGATATGGTTGGAACCATTATTGTACCTACAATGATGTATTTTCTCCCTATGCTTATGGGAAGTGATAGCGGCTTTTTATTTGGTTGGGCAAAACCTGTTCCAATCAACACGCTTACTGTCATTAACCGTGGAGGATATAATGCAGCGATGCAGGTAGATTTAGCAGGAATTGTGTATAACTTTACACTTGCAGCCTTTGCTTCCATCGCTATTACAGTTATGCCAGCACCAACAACAGCTGATTCTTATCTTTATATATTTATGTATATATTAGTCTATCAGCTTCTTATTATCAATGTGGTCTTAGGAGTATTTAATCTTCTTCCTATTCCACAATTTGACGGTGCACATTTTTTAATGCACTTGGCTTTAAAATACAAAGTAAACTCTGTAGCAGAGTTTTTTTATAAGTATGAGCCTTACGGGATGATTATTGTTTTAATCATCATTATGACACCACTGAGTCAGTACCTTATTTTTATGCCGGTACAAACCATACTCCACCTACTACTCTCATAAAGGAAAAAGAATGAAATTTTACATAGGAACAGACCACGCAGGGATTGAACTTAAAAACTGGACAGTTGAGCTTTTAAAGTCAAAAGGGTACGAAGTTGAAGATTTTGGACCTTTTACAACCGATAGAGTTGATTATCCTGATTATGCACACAAGGTAGCTACTGCTGTTTTAGCAGATAAAAACTCTCAGGGTATTTTAATCTGTGGAAGCGGCATAGGTATGAGTATGGCTGCAAACAGACACGCAGGTATTCGTGCAGCATTATGCCATGATGCTTATACAGCAACGGTTGCACGAGGACACAATGATGCCAATATATTATGTTTTGGTGAACGTATCGTTGGTAAAGGTGTGGCTGAATCTATCATTGATGCATGGTTAAATTCAAATTTTGACGGTGGTCGCCATTGTGGGCGTGTTGAAAAAATTGAGCTTTAAAACGAGTTGTGCTACAATCTCTTTTAGCTATATAAGCTCTTTGTAAGGATACAATTATATGTTTTGGGAATGGTCACTTTTAACTACACTTTCCATTGTTTCTATTTACTTATTTGTAAAGATGTTTTATTTTAAAAGCATCACAAACAAAGAACAACGAAGCAATGACCTAATGAAGCTTACACTTCAAGAAGCTGAGATTTTAATACGTAAGTATCAAATACAGCTCCAACGAGCACTTGGCAATGTTGATATACTCTCTGAAGAGTTGACAAAACTACGTAATGAGTTAAAAGTACTTAAACAAAGAAACTCAAAACACAGACAAGAGGTTGAAAGACTCAACAGCAAAATCAAAGCGTTAGAGAGCAGAATAGATGCTCTGCTCTAAAGGATTATTATGATAACACTCAGCGAAACAGAAAGAAAAATAATTGAAGCCTCTATTCGAGATATAAAAGATTTTCCAAAACCTGGAATTGTTTTTAAAGATATCACGACACTTTTAAACAATAAAGATGCTTTCAGGGTTTTGATGAACCATCTCTACCAAAGATATAAAGAGTATGATTTAGAGTATATTGCAGGGATTGATGCACGTGGATTTATTTTTGGTGCAGCTCTTGCACAGATGCTCGGTATTGGTTTTGTTCCTATCAGAAAAAAAGGGAAGCTCCCCTACACAACCATAAGTGAAAAGTATTCACTAGAGTATGGTGTAGATGAGATAGAGGTTCACATCGATGCCTTTGGAGAACAAAAAGGAGCAAGAGTGCTGCTTATTGATGATCTTATAGCAACAGGCGGCACTGCCAATGCTGCTGCGACACTGATTCATCAAGCTGGCGCCAAATGTGTTGAGAGCTGTTTTATCATAGGACTTACTTTCCTTGATGGAATGGAAAAACTTAAAGAAAAAACTTCAGTTTATTCACTTATAGAGGTTCATTAATGTATATTCCAACTGCTTCAAAATTCGATCCAGACAACAACGGTCACTTTGGTATTTTCGGAGGGCGTTATGTGCCTGAAACACTGATGCCTGCACTTTTAAAACTGCGTGAGGAGTATGACTCTATCCGCTTTGACAAAGAGTTTTGGTCAGAGGTTGATTATTACCTAAAAGATTATGTAGGTCGCCCTTCTCCACTTTACTATGCAGCAAATATCTCTAAAGAGCTTGGTGCAAAGGTTTACTTTAAAAGGGAAGATTTAAACCACACAGGGGCACATAAAGTTAACAATGTTATCGCCCAAGGTTTAATGGCGAAACGCTTAGGGTATAAAAAAGTGATCGCTGAAACTGGTGCAGGACAGCATGGTGTGGCAACTGCTACCATCGCAGCACTTTTAGATTTAGAGTGTGAGATTTTTATGGGGGCCAAAGATGTAGAGCGTCAGGAGCTCAATGTTTTTCGTATGAAGCTCCTTGGTGCAAAGGTACATTCAGTTGAGAGTGGAAGCAGAACCCTTAAAGATGCGATGAATGATGCCATTCGCCACTGGGTTACCAATGCACGTGATACTTTTTATATTATAGGAACAGTTGCAGGACCACATCCTTACCCTATGATGGTAAGAGATTTCCAAGCTATCATAGGTTGGGAAGCTCGTGCGCAGATTTTGGAAAAAGAGAACCGTTTACCTGATCATGTTATTGCATGTATCGGTGGCGGGAGTAATGCTATTGGGATGTTTCAACACTTTTTAGAAGATGAAGAGGTTGAGTGTATCGGTATCGAAGCTGGTGGACTTGGCATTGATGACAAAAACGGATGCAGCTTAAAAAAAGGTCGTCCAGGTGTGCTTCATGGTCAAATGAGTTATCTTTTACAGGATGAAGATGGACAGATACTAGAAGCTCATTCCATCTCGGCAGGACTCGATTATCCAGGGATAGGACCAGAACATGCTTTTCATAATGACAACGGTTCTGTAACGTATGATTACATTACAGATGAAGAAGCACTTGATGCTTTTGTATGGCTAAGTCAAAAAGAGGGAATTATCCCTGCATTTGAATCTTCACACGCAGTTGCATACTTGAAAAAACTGCAAGATATAAAAGATAAACTCATCATTGTTAATCTCTCTGGACGAGGTGATAAAGATATGATTCAGGCAAAAGATTTACTACATTTTGATTAATTTGTGATTTTTATCACTAAAAAATCATTAGTATAGTTTATACTTTTATTAATAAACGACAAGGATTCATTTTATCATGCAAAAAAATGACTTTTCTTCTTTACATGACATACATTCTATGATTATAACAAGTAATCCAAAGTATGGTAAAATGACTTTTCTTCTCTATCTTGTAAAGTACTTTTATAAAGAAAAAGCACTTATCTTTACACCTCAAGAAAGTTATATTTTTAGCAAAAAACTTGACACACTTTCTAAACAGTTTGATCAGTTTTCCCATATTAAAAGTATGCTTCAAATTTATTATTTACGAGAAGATTTTACTAATTTGAAACAAAAATATGGCTATAACTTTTTACTTCAAGAACTTGAGAAACTGATTGTCAACAGTGATAGAAAAATTATCGTGATGCATCGCATCGGTGAATATTTTGATTTTCAAGACAGATATGAGATTAATCATTTCTACAAAACATTAGTTAAAATTGCAGAAACACACGATAAAACAATTATTTTTCTTGCCAATAAGAAAAATGAAAATTTTGAGCATATCTACCAAGAAGCAGAAGAGTTTAGTGATATAATTATTGATATAACTAAAAATGAAAAAAATGAACGAATTTTAAATATTATGGATCTTTTACACAATAGAGAATATCCTCTACTTCGTTTTAAAATCAACGATAACAACTTTCTTTTGGAATATAAGGAAGAAACACAAGAGATTATAGATAACAAAATCAAAAATATTCTTGTTGCCGAACTAGATAAAACTCATGACAATATGCGTCAAGTCTGTTCTTATATATTTGACAAGCCAAACTTTAATGTCAAACACGCAGATTCACTTCAAGGGATGCTGCAAGAGATTTTTATCCAGCCTGATCTTATTATTGTCCTTATGAAAAGGGAACAAAAAAATCTCGACACTATCAAAGCTATTAAAACACAATTACCAAATACATCTATAGTAGTTATACTTGATCAGCCTTTTATTAGAACAGAGGATATTCATGAACTCTTTAATTATGGAGCAGAGGAAGTTTTTGCCAACAACTTGACATTTGACAATATAATACTCTCTTTACAAAAAGTAACGAGAACATTTTTTTATACAGAAGCATTAAAGCTCCTCCCAAAACATAAAAATATTTTAAAAAATACTGATGAGCTCAAGGAACTAGCTGCTCAATGCATAGAAAAATCTATCTTTTTCACTGCATTTGTTATTGAAAGTGCACAAGAGTTCCCAAAAATAAGAAAAACAAGCCGTAAAACGGACTATATCTACCAAGATGGAAAAAAACTCTATTATCTTGCTATGAATACTATGCCTAAAGATATATTTATCATTAGTGAAAAATTCAAAAAAACAAATCCTGATTTGCACTTTAGATGTATCTGGGAACCTATTAATAGTGCTGTGATTGAGGAGTGTATCAAATGATGAGACAAACACTCCTCCTATCAACACTTTTGTCACTTACCTTAAATGCTATAGATATTGATCCTAAAGTACTTCAAGAGATTATACAAAATAATCCAGATGCATATAAAGAGAAACTTCTTTTGGCAAAATATTATGAAAAAAATGGTAATAATCTTAAAGCTTTAACACTGATAGAAAATGTTTTAGAAAAAAAACCAAAAGAGAAAAGTGCTCTTGCTTTAAAAAAGAAGATAGAACAAAAACGTCATATTCGTGAGGTGTTTAGAGAAACATCTCTCTCACAGCCCATTGATCCAAAAGAGGCACAAAAAAGACTTGATAGCTACTATAGATCAGGGAATTATCAGCTCTATGCAACACTTTATGAAGCACTTGTTGTAAGTAATATCCATATAGAAGACAACTACCATATCAAAGCAGCATATATCTATCTTTGGGATGCAAGATACCAACAAAGTAAAAAAGCACTTCAAAGAGTAGAGCAAAAGAACAATATAGATGCAGCAAAAATAGAAGCAGATATCTGCTACTATCAGGGAAACTATAAATGTGCAGCAAAACTTTTTGAAAAACTTTACAACACAAGCTATCAGCTTGACTATGCAATTAAACTTATCAACAGCTATATCTATCTTGGCAATACTACCAAAGCAAAACGACTTTACAGTTATCTACAAAGAAGACATCCAAACAATGTAAAAATAAAAAAAATAGGAAAAAAGCTCCAAAGTTCTCAAGATAACTATCTTAACAACCTTAAAAAAGCGTTTGAAAAGAACCAAACACTTCAGACCTTAGAACCCTATACTATAGCTCTTAATGAAATCAACCAAGGACAAAAATCTATAGAGCTTTTACACAACTTTAATGCGAAACACGCAAGTAACAAATCTCTTTTATTAGAAGCAAAATATCTTCTTTGGAGTGGACAAACACAAAAAGCATTACAAATTCTCAAGCGTTCCTCTTTAAAAAGTGATTTGGAAGCAAAACTGATGATAGGACAGATTTATTCATGGGATCATAAGTTTAAAGAAGCAAAACACTATCTTCAAGAGGTCATTCATAACACGCAAGATAAAACTCTACTCTACAACGCAAACAAAGCCCTTGCATTTGTATATATGTGGCAAAACAATCAACAAAAAGCAAAAGAGTTGTTTCAAAAACTAAAAAAACAAAATCCTGACGATAAAGAGGTTCAAGAAGCCTTAATGGAGCTTAATCACAACTATAAGGCTTTATTGAAGATTTATGAAAGAAAAGTACAAAGAAGCAACAATCCTCAAGATATTAAACATTTGGCAGAGCTCTACATCCATACAAATCATCCACAAAAAGCGATAACATTACTTAAAAAGTACCTTCAAAGCAATCCTCAGGATTTAGAGGTAAATAAACAACTTGCACTTTTACTTATTGATAAAAAAGAGTACTATCAGGGGTTTGGCTACTTAGAGTATTATGCAGCACAGAAACAAACACTGCAAAGTGCTTTGCTTCTTGCGAAAAATTACTATTGGCATGGATTTTCAAAAGAAGCACTTGATGTTTTGGATAGAACCATTAAAAAGTATCCAAACAGCCAAGAAGCCCTGCAACTCAAAGCAAAGATCTTAAAACTTGCACCAAGATTTACAACAAGCAACAGTGGCGCGACCATAGGTACATATTTTGACAAAATCGCTTCTACACAACTACAGATTGCTGATTCACTCTATTTTAATGGTCACTATAAAGCTTCTTTGATGTATTATGAAGAATATCTTGCAAAACACCCTGATGCACATGATGTAAGATATCGTTATGCGTTTGCTTTGGAAAATGCGAAAGAGTATGCAAAAGCAGAAGGTGAGTTTTCTTTGATATTTTGGACAAAAGATTCTGATGAACTTCGTTACCACTATGCCTATAATCTAATGAAAAACCATAAGCTTAAAAAAGCAAAAGAGCTTCTTTTAAAACTTAAAAAAGAAGCCTTTCATAAAATAGATCCTAAACTTCATACATTTATTTTGGCATGGAAAGATGCATGGCAGTCACAAAACTTTCAAAAATACGCTTCTTTTTATGATAGCTCTTTTACAGAAAATGAATTATGGGCATTTAGAAAACAGCAAACATTTGCAAATGTGAAATATATCTCAGTTGCTATTTATGATCCTATCTCTAAACAAATAGGTGATAATGATTATGTTGTACGCTTTTATCAAGAATATGCTACAGATAAAAAAAGTGACAAAGGATATAAAACACTTCATATTCGTTGTGATGCGACAAAGAACGAATGTAAGATAACCAAAGAGTTCTGGGAAGCATCAGAGTATAAAAAAGCTCTCTTACTTACACCATATATTGATAATGCTCTCAAAGAGATAAAACGTTTGGAATCTATACCTCTTGCATTGCGTTACAGTAAAAAAAAAAGGCTTCTCACGTAGTAAAGCCTAAAAAATATCATGATATTGTCTTAGCACCCGCTTTAAACAAAGATTACATAAAACCTCAGGAAGTACTCTCAACAGCTTATGCTAATATCATGCCTATCGAAAAATTCAACACTACACAAAAATTCAAACCAGCACCAAACACGCAGCTGCTTAATACTTTTCTAGCAAAAGGATATCATTTTCAAGATAGTGAAAAAATCACTTTTAACTCTATCGACCTCTTTTATACACGTCAACAAATTACGTCTGAATTTGGCATAGGAGTTGATGGTGGTTCTTTTTTTATTCAAAAACAGGATGTGGCAAAATACTCTGGTAAACGTTTGGGAGCATCATTATTGTGGAACCATTTTACATTTCGTATAGGTATAAATATCTTTGATGATTTTAATGAATTTGTTCCTACGGTTCAATATGAAAGCAAATATAGACAACACAATTATTCTCTAGAGTATACACATCAAAATGCACTTTTTTACACTTTTGCATTATGCCCTTATGAAAAAAGAATCGATGTACACCATTTTAGTGCTTCAGATTATATCTCTTTTAGAAACAACAAAGACTTATGGGCAAATCTTGAACTTAATAATTTTAGTAACAACGACACAGAATTTACAGGACAGTTTGACTGGCGATTTTATTATGATACGTTGACTAATAAAAATTTCTCTTATCATCTTGCATTAGAGGGATGGTATACAACCCATTCGAAACAAACTACTTGTTTTTATTCTCCAGATTTTTCAGATACAACTATGCTAAGAATTGACCCTAGATATATATTTTCTAAATACCTTGGAGTTAAAGCAAAAGCTGGTCTTGGTTACTCTTTTGCAGATCAAGCACAGGCATATAAACTTGGCCTATGGTTTTTTGGCACTCCTAAAGAAAATCTTACTTATAATATAGGCTGTCTCTACAGCAATGCAACAAGGTTTTCTGCAAGTTCTTCCTACAATTATAGAGAATGCGATGTCAATTTGGGGTACACATGGTAAGATTTTTTAAAGCATTGATATTTTTACTTGTTATGGCTTTTGGTCTGTGGCTAACGCTATACAGCGTAAACAACCTCCAACAGATATATTTTACTACAACCAATATATTTGTAAAATTTGGTGTTATTCTCATCTTTATTTTTACTATTTTTATCATTATACGCTATTTGCTTCTTATGTTCTTCTCTATTTTACAAACAATTAGACGAACAGCAGATGAAGATTTTAGCATCTACAAAACAGATGTTGTCTCTATTATAGTTCCATGCTACAATGAACAAGATGTGATTATTCCGTCACTTAAAAGTATCATTGCTCAAACCTATCCCAATTTAGAGATTTTGGTTATAGATGATGGTAGTAAAGATAAAACCTATGACTTTGCAAAAAAATTTGAATTTAATGACGGACATAAAAGCCTGCGTGTTTTAAGTAAGACAAATGGTGGAAAATCACGAGCTCTCAACTATGGTATAGAACACGCAAAAGGAAATCTTATCTGTTGTGTTGACGCAGATTCCAAGCTTGACAAATATGCCATCGAACTTTTGGTCCAACACTTTAAAGATCCAAAAATTGCAGCAGTTGCAGGGAGTGTTAATGTTGTCAATACAGATACCTTCCTAACAAAACTTCAAGCCCTCGAATATATACAAGGGCTTAATATGGTCAAAAATGGTCAAGCTTTT
>JAMOSN010000091.1 GCA_027068455.1 Sulfurimonas sp. | reverse complement strand
TTTGCCCTGTTTTATAAGACGGATTAGAGGTTTGACAACTCTACTTTTTTCAAGGTTAGTATTGCCAAAACGAGCACGTGCTGAGAGTAGCCACTCTTCATATTCTCTATTTTTCATCTTTTTATATACTGCTGCCAAAGGTTCGACAAAAGCACCAAGTGCTGCACCACCAAGCTCCCAAGAGCAGTAGTGAGGTGTGACATAAATAACTGCACGACCCTCTGCATGCACTCTCTCAACAGCTTCTTTGTTGTGTATGGTAACTTTTTTTTCTAACTCCTCTACGCTCATATGACGCAACTCCATAAGGTGTAAAAAATTAAGTGCTAAGTTTCTAAAGCTATAGCGTGTTATTGCTTTGATTTGTGCATCATCCATACTGTTGTCAAAGGCGTAGTTGAGGTTTGCCCTTACAATATTTCTGTATTTTTTAATTCCAAAGTAGCCTATGTCTGCAAGAAGATAGAAAAATCCTTTTCGGAGTTTTGCTGGAAGAATCATTAAAAATTTTTCTAATACGAGAAGAAGTTTATAGCCCATTATTTAGAAGTTCCTTTGCGTGTTGTATAATAGTTTCAGAAGGGATTTGCCCGATTGAAAAGTCATTTTTATCAATTTTTAAAATATTGACCGATGATGGTGAATTGAGAGCTATGTTCTTTGATGTTTGATAAATCATTCTCTCGTTGGTTGGTCCAAAAAGGGTGATAGATGAAATATTTTGTGCCCATGCAAGGTGCGTAGGTCCTGTGTCATTGCCTATTATCAAATCAGCACTTGAGATAAAAGAGATAAGCTCCGCTAAGGACATCTTTGGAGCAAGTGTTGCGTGTTGCGTGTTATTGCATATCCAAGTAGCATCAGCTTTTTCTTTTTCATTGCCCCAAATGATATGACACGCAACACCAAGAGCATCACACACCTCTACAACCTTCTCTTTTGGATAGATTTTTGATTCCCATGATGCACCAATAACAAAGACAACATTTTTTTTCTCTTTTGCAAATTCATAGTTGCGTGTTACTTTGAAAATTGCTTCTTTATTGCGTATCATCTCATCTGTGATTGCAAACCCTAAAGCATCCCCAACCAAGAAAGTGTTGCGTGTTACAACACCTGTTTCATAGGAGATTGCCGAAGTTGTTTTATATAAAAGTGATGCTAAAGATTCCCGAGTAGAGTTTTTGTCAAATCCATGGGTATTTTTTCCTATGACTCTAGCGACTATAGCTGATTTTATAAGCCCTTGCATATCGATGATAAGGTCATACTCTTCTAAAGAGTGGAGTTTTTTAAGAGCAACACGCAGATTATGAAGTGATTTCTCTTTTTTGAGTTTTTTTAGGTTCACAGTATGGATGTTGTCAAGATATTTGGCATGGGTAAGAAGTGGGGCAAACATCTCTTCTGTTATCCAGTCTACTTGCGTGTTTGGATAGAACTGTTTGATAAATTGTAAAACAACAGCACTGTTGATGATATCTCCAAGTGCTGAAAGTCGAACGATTGCTATCTTTTTTATCTCTTTTTTCATAAACGATATTATATCTAAATAAGTTTTGATATAATTTTACAAAAATTAGGAGTGTGGAAATGGTTGCATTAGATATACAAAAGTTTTCAGAGGGTCGTACAAAAGCCAGAGCATATCTGTGCTACCTCTTTGCAAAAAATATTCCAAACAGGCTTCCCTCTATCACTCAAGATATGATCATGCCTCGTCTTTTAAAAATCAAGGCAGATTTGGAAAACTGTGATGGTGTATATCTCTTAGACCATCGCGGAGTACAGGTAAGCCCGACATTTACTCATGATAAGCAGATAGATGATGATATTGGGCGTATTCGTGCTGATAGAGCTTACTATTATCGTGCAGTACGTGAAGAGCGCTGTACTATTACCGATCCGTATCCTTCACTTATTACAGGTGATCTTACGGTGACTGCTTCAGCTCCTATTTTTGATGAAAAGGGTGAGCTTAAATATGTTGCGTGTTTAGATTTACCATTAGAAGAAGCGATTAAAATTGCTCATCCTACAACAATGGATCATGCTTTTGAAGAGTTTTTTAAAATCGCTTATGGTGCGTTTGCATTTGCACTTGTTGCTGTGGCTATTTTACTCTTTTTTAAAGGGATACAAAGCTTCTTTGTTTATGAGATTACACCAAATAAATTTAAAATCAAAGATATGTTTGAAGCAACCATCCTTTTAACTCTTTCTTTGGCAATCTTTGACCTAGCCAAAACGCTTATTGAAGAGGAGATATTGGGTCGCCATAAGGAGCACAATATCTCAGGACCACATAAAACGATGGTGCGGTTTTTGGGAAGTATTATTATTGCTCTCTCCATTGAAGCGTTGATGCTGGTATTTAAGTTTGCCATTATAGATCCAAACAAACTGATGTATGCGATGTATATCATAGCAGGGGTCTCGTTCCTGCTTGTGAGTTTGGCGATATATATTAAATTTACAAAATTAAAGATAGATGAATGAAAATAGCAATAGTTGATTACAATATGGGAAATTTGGCAAGCGTACAAAACGCTTTTGCCAAACTTGGAAAAGATACAGTGGTGGAGAGCAATCCAGCAAAATTTAGTGAGTATGATAAGCTTGTTTTACCAGGTGTCGGTGCTTTTGGTGATGCTATGGAACATTTAAGAGAGCGAAATATGATAGAAGCCTTAGAAAGCTTTGCTGCAAGTGGTAAACCGATGTTAGGTATCTGCCTTGGGATGCAGCTTTTGTTTGAAAGTAGTCAAGAGTTTGGGCAACACGCAGGTTTAGGACTTATCAAAGGGCATGTACAACATTTCGATACTGCCAAATTTGAAGAGAACTTAAAAGTACCCCATATGGGATGGAACAGAATGTTTACCAAAGAGCATCCACTTTTTGATGGGCTCGATGATGAACATTACCTTTACTTTGTGCATACTTACCATGTGGTATGTGATGATGAAGCGGACATAGTAGGAGAAACATATTATGGATACAAATTTACATCCGCAGTTGCACACAACAACATTATGGGGATCCAGCCACACCCTGAAAAAAGCCATAAAAATGGGCTGAAGATTTTAGAAAACTTTATTCAATTATAGGAAAAACAATGACACTATACCCAGCGATAGATTTAAAAGATGGAAAAGCGGTACGCCTTACAAAAGGGCTTATGGAGAGTGCAAAGATTTACTCTGATGAGCCTTGGCAGTTAGTGAAGACATTTGAAGAGATGGGTGCGAAGTGGGTTCATTTGGTGGACTTAAACGGTGCTTTTGCAGGGGAGCCTAAAAACTTGGAGCAGATCATTAAGATTAGAGAGAATTGTAATGTCAAGCTTGAACTCGGTGGCGGGATTCGTGATGAAGCGACTATCCAGAAGATGCTTGAAATTGGAATAGATAGAATCATTTTAGGTTCTATCGCAGTCAAAGATCCTCAGTTTGTTAAAGATATGGCTGCAAAATATCCAATAGCCGTTGGTATCGATGCGATAGATGGCTACGTGGCTGTTGAGGGGTGGGGTGAAGTCTCTACTATGAAAGCAACCGATTTGGCTCGTGAATTTGCCAATGCTGGTGTAGAAGCTATCATTTGTACCGATGTTGGCAAAGATGGAACACTTAGTGGTGTTAACGTAGCGTTTACTCTTGATATTGCCCGTGCAAGTGGAGTAAGTACCATTGCAAGTGGTGGTGTCAAAGATGAAGATGATATTAAAGCACTTATTGATACAAATGAGGTAGATGGTGTTATCATCGGAAAAGCATTCTATGAAGGCACTCTTGACTTACCAAAGATGTTTAAACTGCTCAATTAATAGTAAAACAAACAAAATTTAGCTATTATTTGGCAAATAAATTTGCAAATTACACTTATAAAAAGGATTTCAATTGAAATTACTTGTTGTTGATGACAGCTCTACAATGCGTCGTATTATAAAAAATACATTGGCTCGACTTGGATATAAAGATGTCTTAGAGGGTGCTGATGGTGTTGAAGGATGGGAACAATTAGATAATAATCCAGACATAGAGATGCTAATTACTGACTGGAATATGCCAGAAATGAACGGGCTTGAGCTTGTAAAAAAAGTACGTGCTGATGCTCGCTTTAAAGATTTACCTATTATCATGGTAACAACTGAAGGTGGTAAAGCGGAAGTAATTACTGCTTTAAAAGCTGGAGTAAATAACTATATAGTAAAACCATTTACACCACAAGTTCTAAAAGAAAAGCTCGGTGCTGTAATGGGTGTTGCTAATTAATGCAAGAGCACTATTACGAGTTAGTAGTTACAGTTTCATCCTATCACAATCTTTTTGCAGATTTTCTGGCAGATACTTTGCCTGTTGGTTTTGAAGAGACTGATGATGGATTTATCATCAGAAGTGAAGATGAGCTTGATACTATTGTCTGGGGATTAGAACAGTTTGCAGAAGCACTTCAAAAGGCAACAGGCACTCCTATAGAGTTGGAGTGCACGCAAAAAAAGCTTAAAAACAGCGATTGGGTAGCATCCTATAAAGAGTCTATTACTCCTTTAGAAATTGGAAAATTTTATATTCACCCTACATGGAACGAACCCCATCCTCACCTTTTAAACATTGTTATCGATCCCGCATTGGCTTTTGGAACAGGACACCATCCAACAACTGCATCTTCTTTGGAAGCGATATCTCAGTATGTACAGGAAGGTGATGAAGTTTTAGATGTTGGATGTGGTAGTGGTATTTTAGGCATTGGTGCTATGAAGCTGGGTGCTGAGGTTGATGCATGTGATACAGATCCTATCTCTGTTGAAAACTCTATCCAAAATGCAAAACTAAACGGTTTGGAGTTTCGCTCTATCTGGGAGGGTTCATCTTCTGCTGTGACAAAAAAATATGATGTTGTTGTCGCAAATATTGTTGCAGATGTCCTTACCTTTATAGCAAACGATTTAAAAAAAGCCTTAAAAGATGATGGTATCCTCATACTCTCAGGTATTTTAGACAAATATGAAGATAAAGTTTTACGATACTATCAAGATTGTGAAGTGATACAGAAGATATCCCAAGATGAGTGGGTGACTTTTATTTTAAAACAAAAAGAAGAGAAGTAAATGGCAAATCAAGAAAATAAGAACGATAATAACTTTTTTAACCAAAATCCCCTTATAACGTTTGCAATATTTTCCGTTGTGGTGATATTGCTTTTTAAAGTGATGGTTGGTGATGCTGCAAGTGGAGGAGGCAACTCTGCACTGGGTGGCTCAACAGCAAGAGTGATGCCTGTAAGTTATTCAGAATTGAAATCTCTTGTAAAATCAAAGAGTTTGAAAAAAGTGGAGATTGGGCAAAGTTTTATCCGTGCTATTTCTGCTGATGGAACAAAAATTTATACAACGCGTATAGTAAAAGGTGACAATGAACTGGTAAAACTCCTTGATAAAGAGGGGATAGAATACACTGGTTTTTCTGAAACAAACTGGTTTACAGAGATGTTTGGATGGCTTTTCCCTTTTCTCATCATCATAGGTATTTGGATGTTCTTTGCGGGACGTATGCAAAAGAGTATGGGTGGTGGTTTACTCGGTATGGGTAACTCCAAAAAACTTGTAAGCTCTGAAAAACCAAAAACAAAATTTGATGATGTAGCAGGTGTGGAAGAAGCTAAAGAGGAAGTGCAAGAGATTGTAGACTTCTTAAAATACCCTGG
>JAMOSN010000090.1 GCA_027068455.1 Sulfurimonas sp. | reverse complement strand
TCATAAAATTGATGTTGCTCAAGAAGTTCTTGAAAGTGGAGTATTTTATTGGTCATTATCTAAAACCATCATATCTTTACGCCAATAGCCTCTGCCACCTTTGAGTGAGATGCAATGGTGGTTTGGAAACTTCTCTTTGTACTCTTTGAGACGCTCTTTAGTTGCTTTTCCTGTGTCGCAATAGAAAACGAAAACACTTCCCTCTGGGTATTTTTTAAGTTCATACGGATTGTAAACAACACTATCAGCTTTTTCAATAGAAGAGAGGATGGTGTCAACCAAAACAACAGCAACACCCTCTTGTTGTAACTTTTGTTTGTTTTTTAAAAACTCTTCTTGAGTCCATTCATCAGGATAATTCATAAAGCAATTATATTGCAAAAAAATTATTTTTTTCTAAAAATAAGTTTTTAAATATTACAAAGGTGATACAATAAGTGAAATTTTATGAGAAGAAGGAGTAACGATGGAGTTAAAATATGTAGGGGATATGCCTTTGGTATCACAACATGGGGTCTCTTTTGACCATTTACAAACAGATAAATATATCTATCTACATGCTGTTTTGGAACTGCTAGAGGCTTTAAGTTACGGACCGACAGAGACAACACAACATCTTTATAAAAGTGAACATAAAGAGCTTAATCCATCAGAACTGCTTGCAAGATTGAAAAAATATGTAAAGAACCTTGATGAAGTGTATGCACAAAGGGAGCAAAAAGCAAAAGAGCTGGTTGATGATCTTGTTCATAGAGTTGAGGGTAATGAATCACTGACAGAAGATGAGAAAAAAGCGTGGCTCAACAACATAAAAATAATGACAGACTACTATTTGCAGTATGTAACAAACAAAAGTGTCTATGAAGCAGCTTTGGATGCATTGGCAGATGAGGTGCATAATGCAAAGGTTCAAAAGGTGAGTATTCCAATGTTTAGAAACTACGGAATAGTACTGCGTGATCTACAAAAAGTACTTGAAAACAGAAAAAGTCCAATTGATAGCAGTGTTGTTGTGACATCAACACCTGAGGGAATTGTGGGAACTATGGAGTTTTATCACCGTTAAGGAGGTTTTCCTGGGGTTTTGCAAAGTAAAATCCCTGAACTTTTGTGATGCCGAGTTCTTTTACAACCTTATACACCTCCAAAGAGTGTACAAACTCAGCGACTGTTTCAATCCCAAGCTCATGTGTTAAAAGGGCAATCGATTTTACTATTTTATAGGATGTCTCTGATGTGTCTATATTTTTTATCAAAGAGCCATCTATTTTAATGGTATCGATTTTAAGAATCTGAAAAACATTGTAGTTGGCAAAACCAGCTCCAAAATCATCGATAGATATTTTAACACCGTAAGATTGAATGATTTTTATATTGTTAACAAAAGAGTCTCTAGCTTCTAGCACCTCATATTCCAAAAGTTCAATACTCAGCCAAGGGGCAATATCTTTGTTTTTCTCCAACTCTTCTATAATAAGTTTAAAAACAGCTTCATTAATAATATCAGAAAAGTTAAGATTGACACTGATTGCAACTTTGTGTTTTTTAATTTTTGCAAAGACAATCTCTAAAACTGTTTTGGTCATTTGATTATAAAGTGTAGTGTGAACAATACTTGGTAAGAACTGATTAGGATAGATTAGAGAGCCATCTTTATTGATAACGCGAACAAGTGCTTCATATTTGAGAACTTTTTGGGTTTGTGTACAAAAAATAGCCTGATAGTGGCATAGAAGTCTGTTCTCTTCGATGGCATCTTTGATCTCATCGATACTCAAGGTGTCGAGTTGTTTTTTAGAGAGTGTTTGGATATTGGTATCACTTACAACTTGATTTCGTCCCTCTCTTTTAGCGATATATAAAAACTCATCTGCGTGTTTTATGGCATCAGAGATAGTTTTAAAGTGTTGAGGTGAACAGGTGATACCCATCGAGATAGTAATTTTTAGGGTATTGTTATCATAAGTAAAAGTTTTTTGCTCAATGGTGCGTCTTATCCTTTGTGCAATCTGTGTTGCCAACATCTCTTTGCTGCTTTCTCTATGGATAAAAAGTAAAAACTCTTCACCCCCAAAACGGATTAAGATATCATCGCTTCGAATCATTTTTTTAATAATGGCTGCAACATCGCTTAAGATAAAATCCCCTACTTTATGACCATAAGTATCATTAACAACTTTAAAGTGATCAATATCAAGCATTGCTATCTGGTATTTTGAGATATCAATTTTTTGAAGTAAATCTCGTAGATAGTTTCTATTGTAGGTTTGAGTAAGTGGATCGGTAATAGAATCTCTTTTGCTTTTAAAATTTAGCAGTGTTTGGTAGAGCAAAATTCCAAGCATTATAAAAATAGCGATAAAAATATAAATAAAAATGTGTTCAACAGGTTGTGTTGCGTGTTGGATCTCTTTAGGTAAGGTTGTTGCAAAATCTATGGCGATAATAGCTTGTGTTTTGTTTTGATAGATTACAGGTTCTAAATAGGTTATCCATAAATTCTCAAGCTTATGTTGCAAGAATACCTTTGGCATTTGGGTCTCATAAACCTCATTCCAAACTTTTTTATCAACATTAAGCTTCTCATCTAGTTCCCCTTTCTCCTCACCTTCGCTACCATCAAGAAGGTATCTGTAGTTGTTGTTTTTGTCTTTGTAAAGGAGATAAATATACTTAAAGTTCTCTGTTGTCAGGAGTGAGATATCTCTTTCAAGTTCAGTTTTTAGCTGGGGGTTGTTTTTGATGGTTGTGTAAAGATTTTGTGGTATTTTTTGGTGAAGATGGTGTTGGATATTGGATGCAAACTCTTTTGCCTGAGATATAAAAAGATGGTTGATATTAGTACGAAGAAGATCTTCTGTATGTGTTAGCGAGATGTAAAGATAGCCAATAGCTATGCCAATAGAGATAAAAAACAGAGCATAGATTTTGGCAAGATGTTTCATAGTTCATCCTCCACATACTCTTGCATACTCTGAGGAAGACTGATATGGTATTTATCGAGATTTTTTTTCAAAAAGATGATATTTGGTCGCCCTTTTTTCCAGTAAAATCCACCGACAGCACTCTTTTTATAGTGCTTTAGAAGTTGATAATTGGTGACAAATTTCATAGTTTTTGTATCTATATTTTTTGTTTTGCTAAGGAGTAAAATATCTGCATCCTCTTTGGAATCCACACTCTGCGTAGCTGAAATTTGTCGTAAAATATCACTTTTTTGTTTAGAATCGCTCCATACATAGATGGTTCTTTTTGCTGGGAAAAGTGCATTGAAAATGGCATTGTAAATCTTTGCTTCGTAATTCGCTTGAGAAGCAAAAAGTGATATAGAAGCCAACATCAAAATAAAAAGAAGTTTTTTCATCTAAAAAGTGTACTCCATATTAAGCCAAAATTTTTGCTCTGTTACATTAATGGCATAATCAACTCCCTGAAACACCTGCTTATAACCACTCTTAAAGATATTTTCCCCTCTGATACCAAAACTTAAATCTTGTGTATAGTGATACTTCAATGCCGAAGTAACCTCATAAGAGTCACCTACATTCATGTTATAGTATGAATAAGCATCTCTAAAAACAACAGCGTTGTAAAAATCAAACTGCTTATAGCTGTTGTAACTTTGTAATCGTATCTCCAAAGGAGGTGTTTGTTCAACATCCATAGAGTTCTCTCCATAGATACAACTAGCTAGCAGCTTGTTTTGGAGGTCAAATGTGTAGGTATAGTCTAACTGATAGATGGTCATAAAACTTTTTTGTGAGCTGTTAACCCATCCGTTAGCTGTAGTGGGATTGTAAGCAACAATATCTTTGTTTCTTCTTTGAACAATATTAATAGAGGCATCTTGATGGTTGTCTTTGTATATGAGTGATAAGGTATAGATTTCAGCTTTTTGTGTATCAAGATCAGGGTTTGATCTATAAGGAGTGTTGTCAGGGTTGTATGTTTGATAAAATCCCAAAGGAATGTATGAGTTAGTATAAAAGAGTTTTAATTTAAGTTTATCTATCATCTGAATCACTCCCACTCTTGCCAAAAATTCATTTTGCTGTTTCACATCTGTTTGGTATCTAAAAAAATCCCCTTTGATTGAAGCAAAAAAGTGTGTTGATGCAGAGAGTTTATAAACATCTTCGGCATATACAGAATAGAGATTAAGTGCGTTGGAAAAACTGCCATGAAAATCATAACTGAGGTTGGTGTCATGATATCTTCCATGGTTTTTAAAAGCTTTATGTTTGTAAAAGGCTCCTAGGAGCAGATGATGCTTGTTGATGTCGAAGCGTTTTTCAAGTATGACAGAGAATATATCATCATTAAAAACAATTTTATAGTCATTAATAACGGGTGCATTGGCAATTCTGATGCCATTTGGATCTTTGTAAACTCTTTCATACTCAAGGGTATCATAAGAGAGTTGTAGTTTGATATCATTTTGAAACATTGTAGTAAGATGGATGTAGTGATACTCGGCATTAAAGCTACCACCCTCTGGTGTTTTGTGCAAACTTGAACCTATCCCTATAAAGTTGTCATTCTCTTTTTTATAGCTTCCAATATCTAGTGTGTTGTTTTTATACTGGAGATTTGCAAAAAGATTGTAGCTCTTTTTATCACTTTTGTAATCGTAGGTTTTGTTATTGTAGGTGTTATGATAGACATCATTATGGAGATTTTCTGTATTGGCATAGGCAAAATAAGAAAGACCGTTTTGTAAAATGTCAGCAGTATAGATATTGGCATTGTGGCTCCCTTTTTCATCTGCTAAAACACGCACTTTTGTTCCACTGTCCCTTTGTGCTGTTTTGGTATAGAGACGGATAATGAGAGCTGCATTTTCATTGCCAAATGCCAAAGAGGAGCTTGCTTTATACACCTCAATATGATCGATATACTCCACAGGCATCTCTCCCCACATCATAAAAGCACTGCCAAAAGATGATGAGGTAACATCATGGTCGTTAATATATAAACGAGAAAGAGTTAGTGGCGTAGAGGAGATACTAGGACGAGAAAACAAAACAAGGTTATTAGTTCCTCTTTTGAGATAGATACCAGAGATACTATTTAAAACATCTGTAAGATTATGTACCTGCATCTTTTGGAGATCATCACGGGTCAAAACTTGTAAGATACCAGCGGTATCTTTTTTGGTGATTTTTGAGAGATCTGATTCTTTTGCATAACCATCAAGCAAGGTGTTTAAATCTTCCCCATAAAGAGTATTGTAAAACATAAAGGTAAGGAGAGGGAGTATATAGGCATATTTCATAACATTTTCTCTTAAAAGTGATTTTATAGTGACTCTATAATTGTAATAGAGATTTACTTTAAAATAGCTGTATATTTGATTATCTTGGGTACAATCCTTTTATGGGAAAAAAAAATAAAAAACATACAAAACTCAACCAGAAAATAAAAAAATATTTTGATGATGATCCGTTTGATATAGGGATAGAGAGGGTTGATGCTGCAACACTGAGTGAACTCTTTGGTGCTTTGGGTATCTATGACATAGCTCATAAAAAAGAGTTGATGGTTAAAACACTTCGAATGATATGGAGTGAAGCTGACAGCGATATCCGTAGAGATATTGTGGAGTTTTTTCATAATGAGGGGAAAGTTTATAAAAAAGAGAAACTTGCCCATGAGAACCATTTTAGCAGAGAAGAAAAGATTCAGACACTCTTAGAGGAGCTTGATGTCAATGAAGCTGAAGCGACTCGT
>JAMOSN010000089.1 GCA_027068455.1 Sulfurimonas sp. | reverse complement strand
ACCAAATGGCATATGCAAACAAACCTTTTAAAAGAAAAGCAAGAGAAAAAAGAGATAAAACCTAAACAAAAAATTTCTAAATTTGTTCATTCAAATATGATTTTAAAAGCAGACCAAGCCTATAAAAAAGGTGATGAATCTACAGCAATGGTTTACTATGAGATGCTTTACAATGCTGGTGGGGCAACACGCAGGATTATAAACAACCTTTGCTATCTCTATGGAAAAAGAGGTGCCTGGCTCAATGCAAAAGAGATTATAGAAAAAGAGAAATATGCTTCCAAATTTATTTATGCCTATGCCTATGGAGCATTGGAGTCCAATCAGGATCATTTCATACAAAACCTCTCTGAATATATTTTAATGGATAAAACTGGTAAGCTTGCACTCTTGGGTGGATACTATTATGAACAAAAAGAGGATATGCAAAGAGCAATACAATACTATAAAATGGCATATGAGAAAAACCCTTCCAACTGGTATAATATATATGCCTATGCACGTGCTTTAGATATACAAAAGAAGACACAAAAAGCATTACACTACTATGAAAAAGTGCTCCAAAAACTCAAACAAAGTGAAAAAAATTACAATTTGGTGTATAATAGGATAAAACAACTAAGGGAGATGTAATGAATAGGAGAGCTTTTACTTTAATAGAGCTTGCCATAGTATTGGCAATAGTAGGTATCCTAATTGGTGGTAGTTTTAAAGTACTAAAAAGTCAGATGCAAAAAACAGATATCCTCAAAGCCAAAGAGCATGTTCAAACATCCAAAGATGCAATTATTGGGTATGCAATGGAATATATCGACTTACCAACATGGGAAGAATTCGATAGCAATCTCTCTACTATTAATGCACCCGATTCTAATAAAACTTTTTTCTATTTTGCAGCACCTGAACTACAAAATGATATTGATATCTGTACTTTTCATGAAACAAGCTTAGAAGTACGAGTCTATGAAGGCAGCACACTCTCTAAAACCATCCCTAATATTGCTTTTGTTGTTGCAAGTGAGAGTGCTAATAGAAATATTCAAACCAATTATTCACAAAGTGGTTCTACTTATTTTGTAAAAATATACAGAGGTGCAACACAAGCTGATGATAATAGTGCAGACTATACTGACACCAGTGAAACATATGACGATATTGTGCGTTATGTTACTCTTAGTGAACTCCAAAAGCAAGTTGATTGTTCAGCAAATAAACTTTCTATAACTAATGAATATGCACTGCCAAGAGATATCAATACAAGTACAAATTACTTAGGTGATGGCAATGCAACTATTTATGCAGATGGTGGATATCCACTTAGTGATGGAGGAGATGATGACACTGATGAGGATTATGAATGGTGTATCGAAAATGCTCCATCATGGTTAAATAACAATGAATGTGACGGTACCCTCAAGGATTGCAGCAGCGGTTTTAGTCAATGCACCTCCCCTTCGCTAGACGGCAATCCATCATTACGAGGTTCTGCTGGGGTGGATCACTTTAGAATCAAAGTAAAAGACCAAGTCAACACAATCAGCAAAAGCTTTACCATAACTATAGATACTGATACCTCTGCAAGTGGCAGTGGAGGCAGCACTTCCACCTATTCACTTACTATCAACAACAGTGGAGGAAACAAATACTACAGCATTAATGGTGCTGGTTGTACCAATATTCCAGCAACAGAAAGTGGACTTAATGGTGGGGATTCACTAAAAATTTATCGTTCAAAAAGTATACTCCCTCTAGGAAACTGTTCCAATGAAATATTTAGTGATACTATCGGTAACCTAGATACCAATGGTAACAACGCAACACAGGTAGATTGCAGTGGTTCAGGCAGCGGTAGTAATTGTGTAAATAACGACAACTAAGGGAAGAAGATGGCACAGAACAAACCCATAGGCAAGCTCCTTGAAGAACTTGGCTTTATCACTCCAGAACAGATTGAAGTAGCCCTTGATGTACAAAAAGCAAATCCCAAATTCTTTGGTGAGATTTTAGAAGATTTGGATTTTGTTACCTCTGATGAGATTGCTGAAGCGATTGCTCTGCAAAATAATTTGGAGTATATCAATCTAGAGCATATCGTTCCCTCACAAGAAGCACTTAAAATCATTCCAAAAAACGTTGCACTTAGTAAAAATATCTTACCTATCTCTGTAGATGAAACAACATTTACAGTAGCTACCCAAGAGGTAAACGACCTTATGACTTTGGACTACTTACGCAAAGTTTCCAAACGACAGGTTAAATTTGTAGTAGGTGATAAAAAAGCAATTGCCCGTTATGCAGAGATCTTTTACTATCAACTTGAAAACCCTATAGAAGCAGAGATAGCAGAGATAGTTAAAAAAACATTGGAAAACAAAGATATTGATATCCCTCATCTTGTTGATTTGCTTTTAAACAGTGCCATCAAAGACAAAGCAACCGATATTCACATAACACCAGAACATACGACAGCACATGTGTTTTACAGGATTGATGGTGTTTTACAACATTACTACTCTCTACCTCTTTCGTTACATCCACAAATTGTAGCAAGGATTAAAATCCTAAGTAACTTGGATATCTCTGAACAAAGAAAGCCTCAAGATGGAGCTTTTAGTTATCAGTTTTTAAATGAAGCATTTGACTTGCGTGTTTCCAGCCTTCCTACCAATTATGGTGAAAATATTGTTATGCGTTTACTTGGTAAAAATGCCTCTTTGTTTAATCTTTCCCACCTAGGACTCAATGAAACAAATACCAAAAAAGTAGAAAACTATTTTGCAAAACCATATGGTATCATCTTGATAGTGGGTCCTACAGGTAGTGGTAAGACAACAACACTCTATTCTGCTTTAAGAAAGATTGATTCTTTAAAGAAAAATGTGATGACCATTGAGGACCCTATTGAATACAGATTCTCTTTTATTCGTCAAACACAGCTCAATGTCAAAGCAGGATACACCTTTGATGCTGCCATTCGTGCTTTTATGCGACAAGACCCTGATGTTATGCTCGTTGGTGAGATTCGTGATGAAGAAACGGCAGAGCTAGCTGTAAGAGCTTCTATCACTGGTCACCTTGTTCTCTCGACGCTCCATACAAATGATGCGGTGGGCACCATTCCAAGACTCGCTGACTTAAAAATTCCACCATACCTTATAGGTTCTGGTTTACTTGCTATCATAGCGCAAAGACTTGTTCGTAAACTTTGTATCCACTGTAAAGAGAAAATAACTGTTTCAACAGAAGAACTTATTGAGCATGGTGTTGATAGTTCACTTTTGGAAAAACATCCAGATTATGAAGTTTATAAAGCTGTAGGTTGTGAGCATTGTCGTCATACTGGCTATAACGGAAGAGTTGCTATTGTCGAGATATTTGAGATAGATCAAATTATAGAATCTATGATAACAAGCGGTGCATCTTCTCACCAACTGTTTGAAAAAGCATGTGAGAACGGAATGGTTACACTCAAAAATGACGGTTATGAAAAAGTTCTCACAGGCATAACCACTCTTGAAGAGATTGCAAGGGTTGTCAACTAATGTTCTTTTATGTAAAAGCTGTTTCACTAGAGGGGAAACAAACTTCTGAAATTGTAGAATTTCAGGACTATGATGCACTTTTACAAAATTTAGATACAAAAGGTCTTTTTCCCTCAAATATCATTGTCATACCCAATGCTATCGCCCCATTTATCCCAAAAGGTGGAACAAAAATCAAATCAGATGAAGTGATAGAACTTATGGAAAATCTTCATCTTGTTATCAAATCAGGACTGCCTCTGCATCAGGGGCTTATTGATATTGCAAACGATACCGAGAACAAACGCTTTCGTAATATGCTTGAACAGATTGCTTATGATGTCAATAGTGGAAAATCTCTTTCTGAAGCATTTAGTATTTATGAAAATGTTGTGGGTGTTATGATTTTAAATCTCATCCGTATCGGAGAGGAAACAGGGGAGCTTGAGACCACCCTCCTGCGTGGTGCAGAATTTTTAAAAAAAACAACATCACTCAAGAAAAAAGCAAAATCAGCGCTTATTTACCCCTCTTTTGCTTTTGCTGCGGTAAGTGGAGCTATGCTTGTTTGGATGATCTATGTACTGCCTCAAATGACAGAACTTTTTGAAGAGATGGATGTAGAACTTCCTGCTTTAACAGTTTTTATGATTGGACTCTCAGACTTCTTATCCCATTATATAGGATACATGTTGCTTGGAGTTATTGTTTTTATCATTCTCTTTAAAATTGCTTACAAAAAATATAAAAATGTTAGAAAATTTGTTGCAAAAATAGTGCTAAAAATCCCCATTATCAAACAAATCGTATCGGGGTTCAATATAGCCTTTATTGCCGAATACTTACGACTTGCACTGATTTCAGGAGTTCCCATATTTAATGCGCTTGAAACGCTCAATAAAAACATCAACAATGAGCTTTATAAAGAAGCACTATATAATGCAACCAAAGATATAGCAAAAGGCTCACAGCTCTCTCAGGCATTTCAAAAAACGAAAATCTTCACCCCTTTTATGCTGCGAATGATGAGTGTTGGAGAATCGGCTGGTACCTTAGATGCACAACTCGATATTATCTCAAAATATTACTACGAACGGGTAGATTATTTTGCAGAGAATATTGGTAAAATCATTGAACCTCTGGTTTTATTTTTCGTAGGTGGTTTTATGGCACTAGTAATGATTGGTCTTATGGGTCCAATGTACGATTTAGTCTCCAATATGAAGTAAAAATATGAAAAATCTCCTCTTAGTTGATGATGACACAGCGATTTTAAAACAGTTAAGTTTCGCTCTTGGTTCACACTACCATATATTTGAAGCCAAAAACACGCAAGAAGCTTTTGGTATCATTGAAAAACATCATATCGATATTGCATTGGTTGACCTAGGGTTACCCCCTTTTGAAAACAGCCATAGAGAGGGGCGAATCATCATAAATAAACTTCTCCAAGAGAGTGATGCCAAAGTATTGGTACTTACTGGTCAAGAGGATGAGGACTATCCAAAAGAACTTATTGAGATGGGAGTGTTTGATTATATTGCAAAACCTGTTGCAATACCATCCTTACTCCAATCTCTCAAGAGAGCCTCATTTTTTATAGACAACACTACAACAAAAGAGAAAGACAGTGTTACACTCTTGTTTCAAACATCCTTAGAAGATGGTCTCAAAGGCAGTGCAGACAAAGCACAAAAAGAGCTTCTAACAAGAGTACTCCACCAAACACACTTTAATGTTAACCAAACAGCAAAAATACTAGGTATCAGCCGAGAAAATTGTTACTATTTTCTCAAAAAATTTGGCATCGAGAGACCTAACAATGATTGAAAAGCTCTACCCCCTTTTAATCCTTACTGGGAGTGTTTTACTCTTAGTGACACTCTATTATAATAAAATTCTAAAAAATCTTATTGAAGTTCTTACTAATCTCTTAGAACTTCAAGAAAACAGAGAAAATGATGTTGAGAGTTACATCTATGCAATAGAGCAAAAACTCTTAAGTATAGGCATAAAAAAGATATCTTACGATATAAAATACCTCAACAAACACATTATTTTAAACCATGTAAATCCCAAAGGGATTATTTTAAAAAAAGATATTTACTATAAAAATATCACTGGAACCCTTTTTCTTGAAGTAAATAAAAATACTGGAGAGTACAAAGTAATCAACAAGCTGATCCTTTATATCTTAGCACTCCAAATTGTCAATGCTATCCATACTGATATAGAAAAGATCAATGAA
>JAMOSN010000088.1 GCA_027068455.1 Sulfurimonas sp. | reverse complement strand
ACTCACCAGCTACTGCTTTCATAAGATTGACAAGGGTAAGATTTTGCGTAATCATCTCCATAGCTTCCCCACAACAGTGAAGCGCACCACCACCAACATTTTGCACCTCTACTATATTGCCACATTTGTTACATCTGTATGATTCATATTGTCTCATTTTTTATCCTTTTCTTATGAATTGTTATGAAGTATTGTTGCATAATGCAACTTAAAGGAAAATTATTATTATTTAGTAGAGATTTTTCAATTATTTCTCTTTCTTATTCAGAACAATATTATCATTCTTTTTGTATAATCGGCGCAATATTATTATGAAGGAATGAGACCCTATGAGTTTTTTAAAAGAGTTTGATGAAGAAGTATATAACTTATGTGAACAAGAGTTAGAGAGACAAACTGACCATTTAGAGATGATTGCATCGGAAAACTTTACACTTCCTGCTGTTATGGAAGCGATGGGAAGCGTATTTACTAACAAATATGCAGAGGGCTATCCTGCGAAGCGTTACTATGGTGGATGTGAATATGCTGATGGTGTTGAACAACTTGCAATTGAGAGAGCTTGTAAACTTTTTGGTTGCAAATATGCAAATGTACAACCACACTCTGGTAGTCAGGCAAACGGTGCTGTTTATGCAGCACTTTTAAAAGCTGGTGACAAACTTTTAGGGATGGATTTAAGTCATGGTGGACACCTTACACACGGTTCAAAACCAAGTTTTTCTGGTAAGAACTACAGCTCATTCACCTATGGTGTAGAACTTGATGGTCGTATCAATTATGAGAGAGTTTTAGATATCGCTAAAATTGTTCAACCTAAAATCATCGTTTGTGGTGCTTCTGCATATGCACGTGAGATTGACTTTAAAAAATTCCGTGAAATCGCTGATGAAGTAGGTGCAATTTTATTTGCTGATATTGCACATATCGCGGGTCTTGTAGCTGCTGGTGAACACCCTAGCCCATTTCCTTATGCCGACGTTGTAACAACAACAACACATAAAACACTTGCAGGTCCTCGTGGTGGTATGATTATGACAAATGATGAAGATATTGCTAAAAAAATCAACTCTGCAATTTTCCCAGCACTTCAAGGTGGACCACTTGTTCATGTTATTGCTGCAAAAGCGGTTGGTTTCAAACACAACCTTTCTGCTGAATGGAAAGAGTATGCAGTGCAAGTAAAGAAAAATGCAGCTGTTCTAGCTGATGTTTTAATGAAACGTGGTTATGATGTAGTGAGTGGTGGTACAGACAATCACCTTGTTCTTGTATCATTTTTAAACAAAGAGTTCAGTGGTAAAGATGCAGATGCTGCACTTGGCAATGCTGGTATCACAGTAAATAAAAACACAGTTCCAGGTGAAACACGCAGTCCGTTTGTTACTTCAGGTATTCGTGTAGGTTCTCCTGCACTTACAAGCCGTGGTATGAAAGAAAAAGAGTTTGAACTCATCGCTAACAAAATGGCTGATGTTCTTGATGATATTAACAATACAGAACTTCAAGCAAAAATTAAAGAAGAGTTAAAAGAGTTAGCACATAAGTTTGTAATTTACAATCAACCAACATATTAATTAGGTAAAACAATATGACTGCAATGGATCTCAAACTTATTAAAATTGTGAGTGACCACTACTGGATTAAACGTGATTCAGTAGTGAATAAAATCTCGTTTAAAGGGCGTACTTTTTACAATAAATTTGAAAAAATAAACGCTCCTTTGACACAATCTGTTATCAACCAACACCTTAAAGGTGAAATAACTGTTGCTCATTCCCTAGTCAATAAGCACAAAAAGGTTGAGAATATTGTTATAGACTATAATGGTCGAGATCCTGAGCGGTTTTATCATAAAACGCAACTCCTGCTTCGAGAAGAGGGTTTTATCAATTTTACTGCTTATAAAACAAAAACAGAAGGTCATCTTCATGTTTACATCCATAAAGGGCATACAACACTTCAAGAAGCTATACAGCTTGGTAAAACCCTTAGTATGAAACTTGCAGCAAAGCAACCCAAACAATGGAGAATGTTTCCAAACAATGATATGCCTGAAGAGTATAACATTTTAACCCTCCCTTATGAAGTATATGCAAAAGAAAGAGGCGCAGCTTGGTCAAAGCATATGTAGATATAAATCAACTTGTATCATAAGTTGATTTTTGCTATGATTAAAACAAATTAAACTATCAAGGTATTATTATGAATGAACAAAATGAACTTAGTGACATTGTCCTGAATAAAAATTCATCATCAAACTCTAATAAAAAGATTATTTTAGCAGTCGCAACATTGGGTGTTGTTCTGATTATTGTTGTTATGCTTATGAATTCTCTAAGTTCAGAAACTACAGATAATTTACCACAAGCAGTGCTTCCTCCTGAACCACAAACTGTAGCACAAAATAATGTACAAGAAGAACCACTCTTTGAAGAGGTGGAAGTTATTGAAGACGATGCTCCTATATCCTCTGATACCGACTTAGACAAAATAGCACAAAAACTAAAAGAGGAAAGTACCTTAGAAGAAGTTGCAGTAGTAGAAGAGGCTCCTAAACCTGTTGTTAAAAAAGTACAAAAACCTCAAGTCAAAAAAGTTGTTCATAAAACACAACCAAAACCTCATACAGCGAAAAAAGTTGCAGTTACCAAAAACAGATATTACATTCAGGTTGGTTCATTTTCAAAATATGAGCCTAACAAACAGTTTTTACACCGTATAACACAACTTGGATTTAACTATACATACCATAAAGCCAATAATCTCAACAAAGTTTTAGTTGGTCCATTCAAAACTAGAAAAGAAGCATACAGAGCTAAAAAAGTGTTGCGTGCCAAAGTTGAACCAGGCGCTTTTTTAGTCAAACTATAAAATAGGGTAAACATTGATACACGCAAAACAATTTACACTTGATCAACTTGCACCTATTGCAGTTTATTCAAAAATAAAAGAAAAATTCAAAGATGAGATTACTTACCTTTTTGAAAGTGCAGGTTCTAGCGAAGGGAACTACAGTTTTATCTGTGTTGGTGCTCGAGAAAGACTTCAATATATTGACAACAAAACTGTTTATACAGACAGTCATGGTATTAAACATATAAAAGAGGAAAACCCTTTTGACTTTCTCAAAGAGTACTATAAAAAAATAGATACTACCGAGTATAAACACGCAACCAAAAAATTAAATATAGGCTATGTTGATGGCTTTATTGGTTATATAGGCTATGATATGGTCAAAGTATTTGAGCCAAAACTCCATAAAGTGATGGATGATCTCAAAGATGAACTCCATACTCCAGATTTAGACCTAATGCTGCCAAAACTCGTTCTTGTGTATTCACATAAAAATCATCAGATCTCTTTGGTTTCTACTTTAGAATCTTATGCAAATCAATTTCAAGAGATTGAAGATGATTTAAAAGGCACCTATATTTACAAACACAGAGTCCATAATATAGGTGAGGATAAAGGAAGTTTTGCTCATTCCAAAGAGAAATTTTTTGACATGATCGAAAAGTCAAAAGAGATGATTCGTAGTGGAGATGTTTTTCAGATTTTAATGACAAACCGTTTTACTCGTAATATAAAAGTAGATCCTTTTAGCTTCTATAGAATCTTACGTGCTAAAAATCCCTCTCCATATATGTTTTTAATGGAATATGAAGATTTTTCCATTGTAGGCAGTTCTCCTGAAGTGATGGTACGACTAAGCGAGGGAGAACTTCTTTTACGTCCAATTGCAGGAACACGTAAGCGTGGAAAAACAAAAGAGCGTGACAAAGAGCTAGAACAAGAGTTACTCAACGATCCAAAAGAGCTTGCAGAGCATTTAATGCTCATTGACCTTGGTCGTAATGATGTTGGACGTGTTGCCAAGGTTGGAACTGTCAAAGTAGAAGATATGATGCACATAGAGCGCTTTTCTCATGTTATGCATATAGTTTCTGATGTTGTCGCTGAACTTGAAGATGATAAAGATATGTTCGATCTTTTTATGGCTACTTTTACAGCAGGAACTATGACTGGTGCTCCAAAAATCCGTGCTATGGAACTTATTGCAGAATATGAAGGGCTTAAACGCGGATTTTACAGTGGAAGTATAGGTTACTTTGGATTTGATGGTAATATGGACAGTGCTATTACCATCCGTACCGCTTTGGTAAAAAAAGACAAAGTTGTTCTCCAAGCAGGTGCTGGTGTTGTTGCTGATAGTATTAATGAACTTGAATATCTTGAGGTAAATAACAAACTTGGTGCACTTATCCATTCACTCGAAGATTTGGATAAAAACTAAATGAAACTTTTTGCAATTTTTGGAGATCCTGTAAGCCATTCAAGAAGTCCCCTTATGCATAACTGCGTCTTTACACATCTGCACTACCCTGCGTGTTACACAAGAGTGCATCTTCAAGAGGGTGCACAACTGCGTGAAAAGTTTTTTACTTTGGGATTAAGCGGTGCAAATATTACAGTACCACATAAAGAAGCTGCCTATAATGCCTGTGATGAGATACGCGGCTTTGCTAACGAAGTTGGTGTTGTCAATACCATTATCAATGAAAATGGTCGTCTCATCGGCTATAACACAGATGCTGATGGCTTTTTATTTGCTATTAGTGAATTTGACAATATTGAAAAAATACTTATTTTAGGCGCAGGTGGTACTGCCAAAGCATTGGCAAAACGCTTTATTATGGAAGGTATAAAGGTTTCAGTTATAAACCGAAGTGCCCCAAGACTTGCATTTTTTCAAGAGATTGGATGTCAAACATATTCATGGGATACATTTAAAACTAAAGAGTATGATTTAGTAGTTAATACCACAAGTGCAGGTCTTAAAGATGACAATCTTCCAGCACCTTTAGAAATCATAGAAAATGTTTTAACACATACTCATTATGTTGCTGATGCTATTTATGGAAAAGTAACACCTTTTTTAGAACAGGCTCAACAAAGAAATATACCACTCAAAGATGGTGCAGATATGCTCTTGGGGCAAGGCGTTTTGGCAAATGAACTTTTTGTAGAACATTCCCTTTCCAAGGAAGATATTCAAAACGAGATGAAAAAAAGTTTTTTGCTCTAAATTTACCTTGAGAAACTAAACCCTATAGAAAGTTTTGTTACCTCCCTATTATAATCAATCAAAGATTCACAATATCCACTAAAAATTTTTATATACCAATATGTACTATCATTTAAAGGGTGAGGGTGAGAATATGTAAATTCCAAGGCTCCTTTTTGAGTTACAATATTACCCCTTATCATTGCACTAAACATATGCTTATTAATAAAATAGGTAAATTTAACTTCATTATATCCTAGATAATCCATAATATCAGGATTATCACTTAGATTATCACTTCCAGGAAAAGGTGCCATGAGTGTCACATCTGTTAAGAGTGTTTCATGCTGCAAACGTAAAGTAGTATAAAAATAGTTTATACTTTTTGAAAGATTGCCAAGTTTTATCCCATTAGAAAAGACTACATCACTTGTATTTGGTTGACCATTTGATTTATGTGCAAGGGCAACTTTTAAAGAGCGTAATTGAAAAATAGAATAGTTGTCTCGAATAGGAAAAACGACAAAACCCTCTGGATTATAAATACTTTCTCGAAAAGGTGAGGAAAAAATATAAATTTGCCAAAAAGCCTGATGAGTATAGGATAGATAATATTTTTCATTCAATCCAAACAAGTTCTTAGCAACTTTTAACTTCAAACTTACCTGAAGTTCTGCTTCAATATTTTTATATTCAGTATCTGGAAGATTAGAAATATAATCATTTTTGGCATACCCAAATGGTAAAAGATAGTTTGCTCTATAAGGTTGCAGACCGAACTCTGCATTTAACCATTTTTCCATACTCTCTTTTGATTTATCATTTTTAATCTGACTG
>JAMOSN010000087.1 GCA_027068455.1 Sulfurimonas sp. | reverse complement strand
CATAAGGATGAAATCAATGTTGCATACATACTAAAACTTTTAGCTGCTTATAAAAATGCACAGCAAAAAGATAAGAAAAAACATCGAGAAAATATCGATAATATCATCAATTCAAATACAACTTTAAGAAGTAAACGAGAGTTAATAGAAAAATTTATAAACGAAAACCTTATGCTTCTAAGTGATGAAAATAGTATTGATGATGAATTTGATAAATTTGTAGATGAACAAAAATCCATTGCTTTTAAAAAACTGTGTGAAGAGGAAAATCTTAATTGTGAGGAAGTACAAAAGGTGATAGATACTTATCTTTATGATGAGAGAAAACCTTTGAACTCTGATATAGTTAAAACACTCAATTTTAAGCCTAAATTACTTGAGAGAAAAAAAATAGTTCCAAGAGTTTTGGAAAAGATAATGCAACATATTAAAAAGTTTTATTAATGTATAATATTATTTTGGAAAAGGGAAAGATGTGAAAAAAGAGGCGATAATACTCCTGAATATGGGTGGACCAAACAATCTTGAAGAGGTAGAACTCTTTTTAAAGAATATGTTTGCAGATAAAAACATTTTAACGATGAAAAGCAATCTGCTTCGCAAGTTCATTGGTGGGATGATAGTGTTTAACCGTACAGAACAGGCTCAAGAAGTGTATAGAGAACTTGGTGGCAAGTCTCCTATAGTTGGACATACAAAAAATCTTGTTACCAAACTGCAAAAGAGAGTAGGGGATGATGTAGTTGTTGATTTTGCAATGCGCTATACACCCCCTTTTGCATGTGAAGTGGTTGAGAGACTGAACAAAGAGGATTTAGATACTATTTATCTCATACCTATGTATCCTCAGTATTCAACCACAACGACAAAGTCTTCTCTCGAAGATTTTGAGGAGTGTTATCATAAATCGGGTGGTGATGCACTTATAAAAGAGGTCAAACACTATTTTGAAAATGAAAACTATAACAAAGCTATCATAAAAAGTATTCAAGAGCGTATGGGTGCAGATGAGTACAACGATTTTGATATCATATTTTCAGCACATGGACTGCCTCAAAAGATAGTAGATGCTGGGGATGTATATGAAAAACATATTCAAAAGCATATTGAAATTTTACAAAATATGATGGAGCAAGAGGGGATGGATTTTCATAAAGTACATCTTGCCTACCAGTCTAAAGTGGGTCCTATGAAATGGCTTGAGCCCTCTTTGGAGGAGAAACTAAAAACTGTCAGAAACAAAGGTGTTGTGATTTTCCCTATCGCTTTTACCATAGACAACTCCGAGACCGATTTTGAACTTGATGTGGAGTACAGAGAGATAGCACAGGAGTTGGGATTTGAAGATTACCGTGTATGCAGATGTCCAAATGATAGTGATGAGTTTGTAGAAGCACTTTATGAAATTTATAAGAGAATGAAATAAAATGAAACAAAAAAGATCTCAAAATATATGGAATCTGGCACTTGCGTGTTCTATGACACTCTTTATCTCTGCGTGTTCTCAGTCAGCACCACAACCGATCCAAAAGATACAAAAAGAGCAACACAACTCTTTAAAAAACAACATTACCATAGCTAGTGGTGAAACACTCAAGGCGTATATAGATGATGACAAACATTTAACTTTTTTATGTTCAAATGAGTCTCGTTGTCATTATGTAGTAAAAGATTTAGGTAATGATATAGATGCGTTTTGGATTAATGAGTCTGGATACTATCCTGTGTCTCCTTTGTATCCCTCAACAAAAAATGTAAAGTGTGGTGTTGGGAGTTTATGGGGATGGCTTGCGATTTTTAATATGTCACCTTTTGGTATTGAGGATTATTCAGCCAAACACCCGTATTTGTGTCGTACAGATTTTACAACAGTTGACAGTACACTCTTTGGTCCAAGGTTTGGTATAGGGCTTATAACATTTGGTACACCGTTTATTACAGGTGGAAACCTCCATACCGTTAAGTTTGACAAAGTAAGTTTTATTGATGCGATTGATAGCTCTAACATAGAAACATTTAAAAAACGTCTTCTTGAAGATATAAGCAAGTACAATGTTATGGCAGGGATAGATGTTGTTTATTTGCAAAAGGGTGATATTGAAGATAACTTGGAAGATACTTACCAAAGAGTTGTCTATGATAAAAGCATCAAAGAGGGAGTTCTTTTTTTAAAAGAACAAAACAGCGAACTGATAGCTCTTGATATCTTTAAAAAGTATGAGACAAAGACACTCTTTGAATCTATTGCTTTGCAGGTGGAAGATATTATCAACCAAGCGGCAAAAAATAATTTGTATCTGCTTGATTACGAACAGATTTTAAAATATATCCCACAAGAGGTACAACCACCCAAGCTTCCGAGCGTTCCAAACCTTACAAAAAGTGAGTTTGAAACAAAGGTGGCATTTCAACAACGGCTCAAAGATGCTGTTGCAAAAAGGGAGGAGAAGATACGTAAACTCCAACAAGAGTACTCAAGAAAGATTTTTGAGCGTAACAGTTATATAGATGCTCTGCAAAGTAGTTATAAAAGCTACCTTGAACAAACATCACTAAATAAAGAGGAGTTTGTCAAAGAGCTTCAAAATAATGTGGCATTATTGACAAAAGTGTTGTTTATAGAAAATATCTCTGGTTATATGGGGGAGGATTTTCATTATGATGCAGAGAAAGAGAGATTGTATTTTTATATAGTTTCTAAAAAACATGGTTTTAGACAAAAAGTTTTTATTCAGGTTGATGCTCAAACTGCCAAAAAAATCAAGTTGGAAAAGTCGTATCTGCTTGAACCGCTTTTACATCTTGAAGATACCACTTTGGTTTTAGATGGATTTGAGTTGTTAGAACCAGATTCACAGGAGCATTATGAAGTTGTTTATACAAATATCAACTATAAGCCTGAACGTATCACCTTGCGTGTTACAACACAAAAAGAGGCTATAGACAAAGAGATAAGCAACTATTTTAAACAGTATAAGCAACAAGATGCCCCGATAATAGATCCGACAAAAAAAGAGATATGGTATGTTGATATGGCAAAAAGTGTGAATGCACGAGTGCCACAGTGGTTTAGCAATCCAAACTATACAAAAACACTTATCGGATATGGAGAGGGTGAAACTCTTGATGAAGCAAAAGCAAATGCACGAAAAGATCTGGCACTGAGTATCGATACAAAAGGAAAAGTATCGTTGCAGATGGTTGAAAAATCAGATTCATTTAGAACCTTTAAAGAGTTTACAAGCTCTTCAAATCAATCAAGTGATATTAAACTCTCCGCTTATGACTATAGAGTGTATAAACAAGAAAAGATAGACGGTCAATGGTATGTTGCTTTAGAATATAAGCGTAAATAGGGGATAAAGATGCAAAAAATAGTTATTTTTGATATGGATGGAACACTCATAGACTCCAAAAAAGATATCACAACATCTATAAACTATGTACGAAAACATAATCATAATTTAGAACCTTTGAGTGAAGATTTTGTTGTGGAAGCTATTAATATGCATGAGCGTAATCTACCCAAACTTTTTTACAACACGCAAACTTATGAACAAAGAGACAGAGAGGTTTTTGAAAAACACTATAAACAGCAATGTATTGAACATCCTTATCTTTATGACGGTGTTTTGGAGATGCTTCAGGAGTTACAAAAAAATGGTGTGAAGATGGGTGTAGCTACTAATGCTCCAACACTTTTTGCCAAAACAATGCTTGAACATTTGGATGTTGCAGATATGTTCGAGCTTATTGTCGGTGCAGATGCGGTGAGTGCTTCCAAACCAAGTCCTGAGATGCTTTTAAAAATTCTTGAAGTGTGCCACTATGATAAAGAACATGACAAAGCATGGATGGTGGGGGATAATTCAAAAGATATGGAGAGTGCAAAAAATGCAGGTATCGAAGCACTTTTTGCTATATGGGGATTTTCAGCTTTTGGGGAACATACACAAATTGTTACTACACCACAGGAGGTTGTTGAGATTGTTCTTTCATAGGGATAATTTATGATACAATATAAGAAAAAGGGTACACAAAGATGTTTGATATAGATTTACTGATAGCTTTTTTCTTTATGAGTCTTTTGTTTTTGAGGCAAATAGCGATACTTAAACAACCCAATAAAATAAACTATGCTCCTTTAATGCTTAGTATTGGTGCAATTAGCTCTGTTGTGCATTTTGTTTTACATCCCGATACAGCAAATACAATTTTACTTATTCGTGAATCACTTTTACCAATGCTGAGTGCTTTGATCCTTTATCTTATTATGAATATTTTACACCAGACACAAACTTCACTCAATGCAAAAGTGCAAGAGGAGTTTGTTCAAGCAATAGCATCAGAATTAACTCAGTTGAAAACATTTATTTTAGAGCTTGAGGAACGCATGAAAAAAACACAGCTACTTTCATTAGAGTCTCAAGAAGATATCCGTAAAAACTTTGTTAATGATATTCAGGCTCTTGATACCATCATAGAAAATCAAAACAGATTTCAAAACCATTTTGAGGAGATGAAGCAGTGGCATCAGGATGTGAATACTGCATTTAAATACTTCAGTGAAGTACAGCTTCCTGAACTTGATGAAGTGGTGCATAAACATATAGATATCTTGCGTGTTTCAGAACAAGATCATTACAATAAACTCTCATCTTTACTTCAAAGTGCTGTACAAACACGTTGTGAGATAACAGAAGATCTTGAGGAATTAAAAACAAAAATAGCTTCAATACAGTCCGCTTCTGATGAGATAGCACAAAATATTACTCAAAAAACAGTAGAAAAACTTACCCATGTTACCAAAGCTTTTGAATCTGAAATCATTCTTTTAAAATCACATACAGAAGCTTTAAAAACCTCTTTGAATGAAGGAGAAAGTACACTCTCAAGTATCAAAGTACAAAGTGAGATGATTATGAAACAGATGGTTCTTTCTGCAAAAAAAATGGATGAACTTTCTGAAAAAAATACACAGGCATATGCACTTTTACAAAATGTTGATACATTGGCACATGAGATAGAAAAAATAGAACACAACTATAAACAAGCACAGGTTGAACTTTCTCAGCTTTTATCAACTCTTGAAAACAATAAAAACGAAGAGATTAAAAATATGAAAGCAAGTATAGATGAGTTGAGTAGTGAGTTGAGTAAAAAAGTGGATGCTTCTTTGGAAAAACTTCATGAACATTACCATATTACAAGTGAAGATATCTCTGAGAGTGTAAAAGTACTTGCAAAAAAAGCGCAATTGCAAAAAGGGTATGGGGAGAGTTGACTTTGAGATTAAAAAAGATTATAAGAGTGAGTCTTTGAAATATAAACTTCATAAACAACTTCAAGAGTGGTACAAAAAGCATGGAAGGCATGATCTTCCTTGGCGTAACACGCAAGATATTTATAAAATATACCTCAGTGAGATTATGTTGCAGCAAACTCAGGTGAGTCGTGTACGAGAGGAGTATTATCCCCGTTTTTTAGAGAAGTTTCCTACATTGGAGGCTTTGGCTGATGCGCATTTGGATGATGTTTTTAGTGTGTGGAGCGGTCTTGGATACTATCGCCGTGCCAAAAATCTTCACCTCAGCGCACAACACGCAAGAGAGGGACTTCCAAAGAGTGAAGAGGAGTTAAAGAAACTCCCTGGAATCGGTGCTTATACGGCAAGTGCAATTTGTAGTTTTGGATATAATCAAAGTGTCAGTGTGGTCGATACCAATATAGCACGAGTGATAAAACGGTTTTTTGCACTCTTAAACCCTACTGACAAGCAGGTGCGTCGTTATGCTGATGAGTTTTTAAACACGCAACTCCCTAGAGCACATAATCTTGCTTTGATGGATTTGGGCTCTATGGTTTGTACTCCTAAAAATCCATTGTGTAGTGAATGCCCTCTTAAGAG
>JAMOSN010000086.1 GCA_027068455.1 Sulfurimonas sp. | reverse complement strand
GGTATGCTTGGTAATGAGCGCTTCGTTGCCAATGCACCTGCGGATGTACTGGAGAAAAACCGTACAGCACTAGCAGAAGCTGAGGCTAAAAGAGAGAAAGTTTTAGAACAACTTGCTTCACTTCAAGGGTAGTTTTCTACCCTTATACCGCAAACATCAATTGCGACAAGAAAATAATAATCACAACAAGTATAAATGGAAATGTATGACTTTTAAAAACAAGAGGTTGGATTTTAAAAAATACTTGTAAAACACCACGAAGACCAAGCCATCCACCCAAAAATGCTTTGATAAGTAAAACTATCTGAAAATTAGAAAGCCCCTCTGGTGCTATTGTGCCAAAATTTTGACTAAATAGATATATTCCAGACACTACAGCAACAATAAGTGCTTTTGGAACAACCTTGCGAACATACTTCATAAAATATTCACGTACTTTTGGGTATTCATCACCTATATCATCTTTCATACGAGCCAAGAAAAGATTGTCGGTAAATAAAAAACCACCATAGATAAAAACAGAAAAAATATGTATCAAATGAACAAGAAGATAGAACATATAAACCCTTTAAAAAATTAATATGAAATTCTACCACTTTTAAGATTAAAAAGCTAATCTTCATCACCCTTTGGATATAATCGCGAAATTTTAAAAAAAGGTGTACTCAGATTGTTTGACATAAGAAAATATACCTCTCCAAATATCAAAAACGATATTTTATCTGGTCTTGTTGTTGCTGTTGCTCTTGTTCCTGAAGCGATAGCGTTTAGTTTCATAGCAGAAGTTAGTCCCATAGTTGGTCTTTATACTGCATTTATTTTAGGACTTATCACTGCACTCATTGGTGGTAAACCTGGAATGATCAGTGGTGCGACGGGAAGTGTTGCTGTTGTTATTATCGGACTTGTCATTGAAGCTAATAACCTCCTAAAAGCACAAGGACTTAGCGGTGATGAGCTTTATATCCATATGCTTAACTATGTTTTGCTCGCAACTATTATAGCGGGGATTATTCAGGTACTTTTTGGTGTGCTGAAGTTTGGTAAGTTTATCCGCCTCGTACCGCAACCTGCCTTGTATGGGTTTGTAAACGGTCTGGCAATAGTAATCGCTATGGCACAGTTTAAGTTCTTTGAGGGACAAAACTGGGTGATGTATGCCATTGTTGCCATCACTATGTTTATAATGTATATTTTACCAAAATTTACAAAAGCTGTTCCATCAGGACTAGTGGCAATAGTACTTATCTCTTTAGTGGTCTATTTTGGCGGTATCAATACCTTGACAGTTGGTGATTTGGCAGACTTAACAGAGTTTAAAGGGCAACTGCCTCACCTTATCATCCCAGATACACTCTTTAATCTTGATGCTATCATTATGGTACTTCCTTATGCTGTTATTATGGCTCTTGTTGGTCTTATAGAATCACTTTTAACATTAGCAGTCTTAGATGAGATGAGTGGAACACGCGGTAGTGGTAATCAGGAGTGTATAGCACTTGGAACTGGAAACATTGCGTGTGGGTTCTTCGGTGGTATGGCTGGGTGTGCGATGATTGGTCAATCTATCATCAACTACACATCTGGTGGTCTTGGTCGTCTCTCCTCTTTTACCGCAGCAGTAGGATTGTTGATCCTTGTTGTATCTCTTACAGATGTTTTAAATGCCATCCCTGTTGGTGTTTTGGTGGGGATTATGTTTATGGTAAGTATCGGTACTTTTGAATGGTCAAGCTTTTCTCATCTCAAACATATGCCTAAAGCCGATGTCTTTGTTATGGTAGTTGTTACCATCATTACAGTTGTTGAAGATTTAGCTGTTGCGGTTATAGCCGGTGTTATTATCTCTGCACTAGTTTTTGCTTGGAAACACGCAAGAATTTTGGCAAAAACACATATAGAAGAAGATGGCACAAAGGTGTATGAACTTGAAGGACCTCTTTTCTTTGGAAGTGCTACAACCTTTTCAGATAATTTTGACATACAAAATGATCCGACAAAAGTTGTTGTTGATTTTAAAAATGCCAGAGTTTTAGATTTTTCAGGTGTTGAAGCTATTGATGCTCTTGTTAAAAAATATGAAGATGCAGGAAAAAATATCTTACTACGTCATTTAAGTGCAGACTGTAAGAAAATAATGAAAAAAGCAGGTCCTCATTGTACCTATGAAGAGGATGATCCAACTTATAAAGTAGCTTACAACTACTAAAAGTTAGGAACTCTTCCTAGCTTTTAGCCTTCACAAGGGAGCACTCCCATCCATCATAATACCCTTGAGATATTTCACTCATATCGATTATCTTCATCGTTAAAGCATCTATATCATAATAAAAAGGCTTATCCTTTCTATAAAACGCAACACCATACATCATCTCACCCCGAAAAGGAACTTCCATCTCCTCTTGCGTGTTAAATCCTTCCTTTTCTATCAGTTGGATAAATTTATCTCTATCTTCACTTGTTGTAAAATATGCTTTATGCTCTATAGCACGCAACTCCTCTAGTGTATCACCCTGTTCTTTTAAATTGTTACATGCATGATGGTTGGTAATGATTTGCCACTCTTTAAGCGTAGGAAAGAGAAGTTTTTGATACACCTCCCACTCCATATCCATACGAGAGCCATACTCATACTCATAATCAAAATGCTCCATAGCAGAAGCAACAGTATTGCTCCATTCAAAATCAAGTTTTAAAGCATACACAAAAGTGACTTCACCGTTTGATATTATTCGCCCGATATACTTTCCACTTCGCCAACGCAAAGACTCCATCTCTAATCTATCTTCGATAAACCCAACATCATCACTCTCATCTTGCGTTACAAGTCCATCCTCTTTAGGGTTTTTGAGTTTAATCTTTACAAACCCTACATACATATACTCAGGATTTGGCACGCTGTCTGCCACACCTGCATTAAAAGCTACCATCGCTTTTTTACCTTCAATAGGTTTTACATAACTTTCCCAATATTCCTGCATTGTTATTTACTCCATCTCTAATGACATTAAAAACATATCTTCACCATCTATCACTGCAACATCTGTTGATTCACAAAACTGACAACAGTAGTGAATCTTTTCTAGTTCACTCTCTTTGTTACAGGAGTTACACCGTATTTTAAGAGGCTGTATGTTCATTACAAACTCTGCACCATCACAAATGGTTTTTTCTTTAAAAGTATTAAAAGCTATCTCCAAAAGGTGTGCTTCTATACCGCTCATCACACCTATCTTTACTATTATCTTGGTAACTTTTGAAGCTCCATTTTGTTCGGCGATATCTTCTATCTGTTCTAAAAGTGCCTGTACAACGCTATATTCATGCATGATAATCCTATAGTGAATAATTATTCAGTTATTGTAGCCAAAAAAATGTAAAGAGATTGTAAAGAAGCTATTATTTTTCACGCAACTGCAAAACTATCCAATCATTGTAACACATCAAGAACCTTTGTATTTTAATCTTTTAGGCGTTTGCATTGGACAAATTTTATAAACAAAATCATAACGTAACTGATGAAAAGTACTCTCCTTATCCCAAAATTCAGGATGCATAACAGCAATTTCAGCTTCACGTTTTACCTCTATCACAGCACGGTTTTCTTCTAAAAAGTCCTCTTTCTCCCATAAAAAATCTTCGTAGCTATCTTCATCGTTTAAGAGTTCTTTACAAAACACCTCAAGTTCATCTTGATAGGTTATATGGAACAATACTTTATCTATCATCCCTATATCCTTTGCCTCTTTTACACCAACTGGCAGGCAGGCATCTAGAAGTTCTTTTGCTTTTTGCTCCCCTACTCGCTTTGGCAGAGTATAGGTATGATACTCACTTCCGCTTAGTCCTAAAGTTTTATAGTGAGGGTTAATAACCACACCCTCGCGTGCTACGACATAATCACACGCTAACGCTAAAAACACACCACCTGCTCCTGCATTTTTCTCTAATGATGCCACCGTTACCACATCATCGGCAAAAAGCACACTTTTTACCAAATCATTCATGGCGTTAATATTGCTCCAACCATCTTCCCCATTTTTTTTACTATCTTCTAAGATGTTAAGATGTATGCCATTACTAAAAAAATCAACTCCACCCATCAACACAACCACTTTTACCTGCTCTTTGATATACTCAAAAGCGTATTTGAGTTTCATGCACTTGTCACTGCTAAAAGCTCCGTTATGAAAGTTAAAATGCAGGTACGCTACCTCATCTTTTATATCACAACTTATCTCATAAAAAGTTTTGTAACTCTTATCAAAAATGAGCGGAAGTCTATCTTCTTTAATACCTTTGAGACGCTCTTTCAGTACATAAGTCGCTGGGAGTTTAAACTTGCCTACCTCTTTTAAATGTGTTATCCAAAGAGCACCATCAAGAGTTGCAAGGCAAATAGCTCCATCACGTTTGGCAAGGATCTCTTTTGGTTTACTTCCTCGAAGCCTCTCCTCTTCCCAAGCTCCATAGAGATAACACGCAACACCCTCTATCTCATCAAGCACACCAGGGAGTGAGTCACTCATATATATTTTTTTAAGAATCTCTTGCGTGTTATCATGTTGCCAGTCTATCGCTCTATCAGCTTGGGTAAGTTGCGTGTGGAGTGGTGTAGGAAGCTGGGGTATTGGAGTAAAACTTTCATCTACCACATTAGTAAATAGTTCCTTGAGCGCTTGTAAGGAAGCTGTATTTACCTCATTTCTATACAAAGAAGCTTTGTAAGTTAGTCGCATGGTAAAATTTGACTGAGCATAAATACTCCCACCATCAAACTCATCATTGGCACGCAAGTACACCACACCCCACTCACTTTTTTCTTCTCGTATAGCATTATCAAGCGAATAGGCTCCCTTGTCCCCTCGAATACCAGGATGGAGAATAAAAGTTGGATATTTGTTATATATCTCAGGTGGTACAAACTTCTTTAAAAACGGACAGAGAATCAGTTCAGGCTCAAATGCTGCTATCTCCTCTATCATCTGCGTATTGTTAATAGCATAGACAACATCTACACTATGCCCTAACTCTTTTAGGTAGGTGTAGGTTAGTTGGGAAGTGGAATTAAAGGTGGTGATGAGGAGGGTTATTTTCATTCTATGACTCCATGTTTTCATCTAAAGATGTTTGTATCTCTTTGATCTTTACTTTACTTATGCCTACATCATGAGCCAGTTGACTCCATAATGATACTGCCTCTTGCACTTGTGCAATAATCTCTTTATAGCCTTTGATACCATTAGCTTGTGCTAACTTCTCTAAATCTCTTTTTGTCGGTTGTTGCCCTTCTCCCAAATAGAGAGTACTATGTTCTCCACCTGGTCCAAAAGAGTATGTCAAATCGTATGTAGGTGAGAGTACCCATCTATGCTTATCATCTAAGAGATATGAAAAGTTTTTAGCATGATCGTCTCTGTTGTTTGCAAACATATTAAAGCAGGCGAGTCTATAAAGCTTTTCTTGTTCCTTGACACTTTTAGTAAGGTGCAGGGTCAACTTTAAAAGATCATCATAATCCAAAGTCGGATAACGAAAATCACTATGAATTAGTCCTGCAACAGAGTGCATATGAACACCCCTCTCTCCTACTCTGTCAAAGCGTTTAGCACCAAAGTAGTACCCTTTTTTTCCCTCAAAAAGATGAAACTCAGCTACATCGAGTCCAGCTTTTTGTGCCATCTGATTATATACATACTCTATGCGTGCTATATCTTTACTATCATAGCGTGAAGCAAACTTAATGATGTAGTGACTGTACCCATCTTCTAAACTCTTTTTACTATCGATAATGGTTTTAAAATCACTGCTGACCTGCACCAAAATCTTAGGTCTTGCACCAGCAGATGAGCCACCAAGTGCAAAGAGTTCATCTATTTGCTCTTCGCTGCTTCCTTTTAAAATCGCATTAGAGCTATGTGCCAAATCATCTAAAGCAATATCATCAATAATATTTTTATATCCCTCTTCAGGTTCATAATGCAAAGCCCCCATAGCACTTTTCCCAACTAATGCAAGTCTATCCAAAGGAGATATATCTTGTAACTTCACACCTCTTTTTAAAAACTCTCTATCCATCAAAAGCCTACC
>JAMOSN010000085.1 GCA_027068455.1 Sulfurimonas sp. | reverse complement strand
GGATGAGAGAGCATCAAGATAGACAACATTATCTACGATACCTGCATTATATTTTTCGGTAATTGTTTTTAATGCACTTTTTGCAGCTTTAAGTGCACTTTTTGAACTTTTTATATTAAGATTTGCTGTATAAATTCTATCAAGAGCGAGTTCAAGCTGCATCTGCTGCTCTTTTGATTTGTAGATGATTTGCTCATTGAGTGCATCTGCTTGAAGCTTTATGGCCTCTTTTTGTTCTTTGAGCGTTCCAAAGTCAAAGAGTCTCAAGCCTACAGTAGCCATAATTTCATTTTGATTATCAAGAAGTGGTATAGGACGGCCTGCCATAGTTGGTTTGTCACCATATTCATAAATAGAGTAGGTATCTTCTATATGAATAGTCGGGTAGTAGTAACTCTCAATTGTTCGGCTTGCATTTAAAAGAGCAGTTTTACTGTACTTAAGCGCTTGGATGCTGTCAAGTTCTTCTTTGTTTTGTTGCAATGTTTTTTGAAATGTAGAATCTTCTAAAGAAGTAATTCTTTTACCTACTTTTATTTCCAAAGATTTTTTGAGTGCTTTGATTTGAAATTTTATAGACTCGATTGCATAGATATTACTATCATAAGCAGATTGAAGTCTATCGACATCATCACTTGTTGCAAGTTCAGCCTCATAAAAATGCTTAACTCTTTCAAGTTGTGCTTTGACTGCCTCTGATGCTTCTACTCTTGCTTTAAGTGAAGATTTGAGACTTTTTAAGTTAAAATAATCTTGTGTAATTGTAAGTAAAATCGATTTTTGTGTATCTTTAGAGCTAAATAGAGCTGATTTATGCTCATTTGCTTTTTGTTTTTTGGTATAAGATTTTTTTCCGCCGTCATAAATATCAAAAGCAACTTTGGCATTTGCTCCATAGACAGTTCCCGGTTGAAACGGACTTGCATCATCATCTCTTTTATAAAAACCACTTACATCCACAGTAGGATAGTAGCTACTTTTTACGCTCTCAAGCTCTTTTTCTTTTGCGTGAGCCGAAATCTTCGTAGCATTGACAAGGTTATTGTTCTGTTTTGCTACCTCCAATAGTGAACGTAAATCATCCCCTAGTAAAAGTGCCGGCACAATGCCAAGCAGTAATAGTTTTTTCATTATCTCTCCTCCATTAAATCAAATAGCATATCTATCTGATTATCTATTTTTTGTTGTAAATCTTCTATAGCACTCGTTGTAACACTCATAATAAAAGCTCCTTGCGTAAAGGCAAATATGCCCATAATAAGCTCTTTTATTTCAGCTTTTAACTCTTTTTTTTCTATGCCCTCTTGGATGATTGCTTCCATCCACTCTTCATATAAAAAATAACACTGCGTTTGGAAGTCAAGCATCTCTTTATTTGTGCTACTTAGAGCAATGGCGGTAAATTGTTTATATATCTCACGCAACTCTTGATCTTCATCGACATAAAAAAAATCAAAAAACTTCTTAACTTTTTCTCTTGTCGATATGAGTTTATTTAACTGGGCTTCTTTTTGCTTATTATGTTCTTGCATTAAAATCTCAACTAATTCAAAAACGATTTCATCTTTGTTTTTAAAATATTCATAAACCGTTCCCTTACCAATACCTGCTGCTTTTGCTATTTGAGAAATAGTTATATTACTAATCCCTTTACTTAATATCAATGCTTTTGTAGCTAAGGCGATGTCTTTTTTCTTTTGCTCTTTGTCAACAATTATTGCCAAATTAAGCTCCTTTGTTTTTTGACCGACCGTCGTTCAATTATTATTTTATTATACTAATATTAAAATTTATTGTCAAGAAATTCCTAAATCTTCTTCAACGGCTATCGCTGTATTTTTATTTTTTGTGCTTTAGAGTTGCGTGTTTGCCATAGGGTGACACGCAAGAAGCGTATCTTTTAACTCTTGCTTTTGAATATGTGTGTAGATTTGCGTTGTAAGAAGGGAGGCGTGTCCTAAAAGCTCCTGAACAACACGCAAGTCTGCACCTCCACTGATTAAAGAGGTGGCATAAGAGTGACGCAAAACATGGGGAGAAACACCAAGATATTTTTGTGTGATTTTAAAAGCACTAATGCGACTGAGTTTTCCCCCTTTATAGTTACACCAGACATCATCACTCTCAAAAGGTCGCTCTTTAAGATAATCACCAATGGCATCTACTGCAACCTCAGCCAAAGGGACAATCCTCTCCTTCTCCCCTTTTGCATGACGGATATGGAGCCATAACTCTTCTATATCAGTTAAGTGTAGTGCCAATGCCTCACTTATCCTTGCTCCACTTGCATATAAAAAAAGAATCAAAGCATAATCACGTTTTCCTATCCATGATGTTGTATCTATATTCTCAATCCCCTTTTGTATCTCTTCGTAAGATAAAAACTTTGGGAGTGATTTTGGAACTTTTGAAAATTTTAGTGATGTTTTAGTCTCTAAAAAAGAGAGCTTGTAGCAAAAATCAAAAAAAGCATTGATAGCTGAGAGTTTACGGTTAAGAGTACGTTTATTGTCATATTGTGAAAGGACACGTAGTATTTTTTGTGTATCGAGTTTTATTAAAGGGGTTTGAAGCTCTTGTTCAATGTGTAACAAATCACTTTTATATGCCTGCACGCTCTTTTGAGAGAGTGCTTTTGTGATTGTTATATACTCTATAAACGCTTCAAGTTCATTACTCATTTTTTAGAATGTAAAAGCACTTCCATATCGTTGACATAAAAAACTTTTTCACCTACAAATACAAACCCATCTTCTAAATCTATCTCGTGTACACTGTAATCAAAGCTTTTTTTATCAACAACTATGATGTATCCCTCTTTTTCTAAAATGTAGAGCTTCTCACCATCTTCTATCATCCCTAAAAAGTGTGCAAAAGGAAACTTCACTTTTGAGATAACATCCAAACTTGGTGTCAAAGCAAGTAGTTCACCCTGCTTTGTATTGATATAGATTGCACGATCATCATAAACAAGATTTCTAATCTCATACTTTTGACGAATCTCTTTTTGGGCAAGTGAGAGGATTTTATATCCTGATGCAGCGATAATTTTGTTATCTACTATATTAAAATAGATAATGTTGTTAAAAAAATCTTCTGAAGATACGATAACAGTCCGTAACCTTTTTTTCAAAGAAACATTAAAAATAACAATCTTTCCATCAAGTGTTGGAAATATCACAAGATCATTCATAAAGTATGGATTTTGTATATTCATATTGAGTGCTATACTTTTACCACCCTCCTCTTTTAATAGAAGCTCTTGCGTGTTGATATCATAAAGTGCCATCTCATTACTTGCAAATAATACAGCCAAGTAATCTCCATCAACACTCGCAGCAGCTATTGTTTTTTTCAGATGAAACTCTTTTGTCTCTGTAGGGTTTTGTTGTGATGTCAGAGTAAGATTTCCATCAATAGAAGCACTAATCACCCATCCGTCACTTAATGAAATAACACGCTGGTCTTGAGGTATGGTGATATTGAGTTCTTGTGTTTTTGTCAAGACTTTACGATTTTCAAGTAAAGCTATATTTGAAGAAACATCTACAATTTCACTCTTCATACTTTGAACATTTTTCCACTCACCTTGAACAACTTTTGGTTCATACACCTCTTTTGTACTACATCCATCCAGAAAAAGAAGAAAAAAAGGTATAAAAAAAATAAGAGTTTTCAAAGTCTATTTCACTCCGTAGTGCATTAAAGCTTTTGCTACATTGGCAAGTGGAGAATCAACACTGATCATAGAGAGTTTGGAGTGTGCCTTTGTAAGCTCACCTTTTTGGATATAAACAAGTGCTGCTTCCACTTGTGCCAAATCTCTGTAAATTGCATTTTGCGTTTGTGCGTAAGATTCAAGCTTTTTTACATCTTGCGTGTTTTGAGCCACTTCATACGATGTAAGATCACCTAAAAGCATCACCTTTGAACTTTGCAGTTTTTGCAAAGTATCTACATCATGAGCAACAACAGCTTGAGAATATAACCAAACATCATGTAAAGCAGGACTTAATGATTCCAAACGGCTCAATGCCGTTGCATTTTTAGGATCTTTTTGCAATGTCATCAATGCTTCATTTGCAGATGCTAATGTTCTTTGTTTGTTAAGCTCATAGGCGATATCAGCTGCAACAATCACTGCAATAGCTACAACAGAACCTATAATAACTTTTTTATATTTTTTAACAAACTTCTCTGTAACAACCGCTTTTTCGAAAAACTTCTCTTCTGATGAAAGTTCATCTTTTACCATATCCAAATTTTCTTTTAAACTCAAAAATTATCCCTTATATATATTATCTCTTTGAAAGTTTATAATATTACCCATAAATAAGTTAAAGTTTTATCAAATTTATGTGTAAGACTAAGTTTTCTATGTTAAAATTTACAAAAACATTTTAAATGACAAGAGGATTTATGATGCAAGTAGATGACGCACTTTTAACACGACTCGAAAAACTATCTTTTTTAAAAGTAAGTGATGACAAAAGAGACGAGATTATAGAACAACTCTCAGAGATTGTAAGCTTTGTGGACAACTTAAGTGAACTCGATACACATAATGTAGAGGCTACCTTTGCGATGGATGAAAGAGCAACACCACTTCGTGAAGATGTTCCACAACCCCAAACACAAATCAGTGAAGATATTTTACGCCATGCACCAAATGCAGCTGACAACTTCTTTATAGTTCCAAAAATCATCGAGTAGTTTATGATAAAGGTTTATGGCATAAAAAACTGTGACAGTGTCAAAAAAGCACTCAGTTTTTTCAAAAAATACGATATAGCATTTGAGCTGATAGACTTTAAAACAACACCTGTAGGATGTGAAAAAATCTCCTTATGGTTAGAAAAAACTGATATAAAAACACTTTTCAATACAAGAAGTACAACATACAGAAACCTCAAACTCAAAGAGCTTAATCTTGATGATATGGGAAAAAAAGAGTGGCTTTGCAAAGAAAACCTTCTTATAAAAAGACCTGTCGTTGAGTATGATGATGCTTTATTAGTAGGTTTTAACGAAGAAATTTATCAAAGGAGTTTTCTATGAATGAAACACAAGAGATACAAACCGATGAGGCACCAAAACAACGACTAGACATCAAAAAACTACTTAAAAGTGTTTTGGCATTCAAATCATCTGATCTACACCTTGTTGTGGGAAGTGAACCACAAATCAGAATCGATAAAGAGTTGCGTGCTTTAAATCTGCCTGTCCTTAGTGCCAAAGATATTGAAGAGATGGCATACTCTCTTATAGAAGACAAACAAAAGAAAAAGTTTGAAGAATATAATGAACTTGACTTCTCTTTTGAACTTCGTGATGTTGGGCGTTTTCGTGCTAACTACTATAGAACTATTCACGGTATAGCATGTGCCTTTCGTATGATTCCTATCGACATTCCTACCCTTGATGAGTATGGTAATCCCCCTATTTTTAAAGAACTTGTTAAAAAAGAAAAAGGGCTTATCTTGGTTACAGGACCTACAGGAAGTGGTAAATCGACCACACTAGCTTCAATGTTACATGAGATCAATATGACAGAGCGTCGCCATATCATCACCATTGAAGATCCTGTGGAATTTGTGCATAAAAACATCAAATCACTTTTTTCACAAAGGGATGTCGGTACAAATACCGAATCATTTGCTACCGCACTGAAATACTCGCTCCGTCAAGACCCTGATGTTATCCTTATCGGGGAGATGCGTGATGCTGAAACTATCGGTGCGGCTTTAACTGCTGCAGAAACTGGTCACTTGGTTTTTGGAACACTTCATACCAACTCAGCACCAGGGACCATTAACCGTATCATCGATGTTTTTGAAGGTGTAGAACAAGCCCAGATTCGTGCACAGTTGGCATCTTCACTTGTTGCAGTTGTTTCACAAACACTTATCCCTCGTATAGGTGGAGGCAAAGTAGCAACCCAAGAGATTTTAATCACAAATCCAGCAGTTGCCAACCAGATTCGTGAAGATAAAGTGCACCAAATCTACTCTCAAATGCAGTTAAACCAGCAAGAAACAAAAATGACAACACAAACGCAACAGCTCTTAGAACTCTTGCAAAAAAATGTTATCTCAAAAGAAAACGCTATCAAAAACTCCAACCGCCCAGAGGAGCTGATAAAACAACTAGGAGGACTCTAAGAG
>JAMOSN010000084.1 GCA_027068455.1 Sulfurimonas sp. | reverse complement strand
TATCCTCTTTGGGAATAGTTTTATTGTACTTCGCTTTTGCTTGTATGATACTATACCTTTCTATCTCAAGTGCATAAAGAAGTTTGTCATCATAAAACACTCCTACGATGTATCTTTGTTCTTTTTTTATATGATACACATACGAAGCCATACAGTTTTGTAATCTGTCTGCCCATCCATATAGTTCCTCAGCATTATACGGCAAACGAAACTCTAAATGCTCCATCGTTTCAGGAAAACACTGTGCAAATCTCCCCTCATACACAAACGGTTCCTCTATATCTATATCTTTGTAAGAAATGGCTGTAATATAGCGACGGTTAATGCGTGCAACCTCATCATGGAGTGCTTGTAAATTTGCTCTCACCCTTACAAAATGGTTGCTATAGATACCCAAAGTCTCTTCAAAACGATGATAACCGTGTAACATTCTTAGAGTATCTTGAAAAAACTCATATTTCTCTTTTTTTGTTACTACATCACAGAGCATCTTATGCAACTCTTTTTGTGTGTAGTGTTGCTGTAAAAATGTCAGTATCTGCAACATTTTTTCAAAATCGAAACGATCAAAAAGATACTCTTTTTTTTCTAACTTTAACAACGACACAAGAAAATTTTCATCACTAAATATACGACAAAACAAAGCATCCGATTTTGGATAGTATTGTGTTGTTGTTCTATTTTCATAAGTGCTGTAGAGGGTTTTTATGACAGATTTTTTTGTCTGGTTCGCAAGTACCCAGGCAAGTCCATCCTCTTGCGTGTTGATATGCTCTTTTATCTCTTCCATACCAAAAAAGCTCCATAAGCAAAGCTTCTCATCTTGAAAATGTCGATTGGCAAACAAAACCGTAATGGCATCAAATCGCTCTTGCGTGTTGCGTATTGGAAGTTTGTTTATATCAAACCACGATAGCTCTGGAGGGAGATGTTGCAGTATGTAAGAGAGCAAAGGTTGTATGTACTCTTTTTTTAACATCTTTTCTATCACTTCATTGTTTTTTGCAAATATATGCGACTTTAAAAGTGGTGTCGCATCAAATTGTGTCTGTTTGGTTCCATCTTTATAGAGCATATATGTCTGAAGTGTCATTTTTTGTGCTACAAACTTTGTAAATGAACTGTGTAAAACGGGTGTATGATAGAAAAAATGGATAAAATACTTCTCTTTATCCTCCCCTACCTCATAACTCCACTGAAACTCTTTAAAGTAGTATGTTCTATCTATATTTTGCACGGTAGAGAGATCCAAATAGTGGGTATTGCCACATTGAGGACATTTAATAAACGGAAACTCATCACGAGAATATTCCAAAAGAAAGCGTTTGGTATAGCCACATTTGCACACATAGTGATGATGTGTAAGGTGATACTCTTTTAAATCAGGCACCCCGATATGCCAACTGTTTTCATAAATACTTCCCATAAAACACTCCTTCGTATTTTCTAAAAGGAAGTATAACAACCAAAACGGACAGGTTATGTCTGGTTTTTATTATTTTAAGAGTTTATCTCACCTAAAATCTCCTGCAAAAAATTTATGCTACAATATTAAAAAAGACTATACAAAGAACTAAAATGTTAGAAAAAATAAAACAATTCCACTCTCATAAACAAAACTTCATACTTGCTCTTGTAACCATGACACTCTTTTTACTTACACCACTCTACAATACATTTTCAAAAAATTATATCAATGAAAGCCTTAAAGACTCAGCTCTTGTTTATGCAACACTAAGAACTCTGAATGCAGGCGTATCGGTAATTCAAGAAAGTAGTGTGAGTGTCAGTGTCGGTATTGGTGGGAGTATCGCTATAGGTCAAGCACTCGATCCCATAAACGATGCTATTGAAAGATTTTCAGAGCTTATCACACTTTCTTTATGGACACTTGGCGCACAAAAAGCACTTTTTGAAGTTTCCAACACACCCCTTATCTACTATATACTTGCTCTTTTGGTAATTGTCTCTTTTTTTACAAATACTCTCTTTATTAAAAAAGTGTTAATGGTTTTGTTGATTTTAAGACTTTTTATACCTTTTAGCGCACTAAGCAGTCACTATTTTAATAATCAATTGTTCAACCCCCAGATAGAGGCAAGTTTACAAAAGATAGAGAGTTACACCCAACCACCTTTGCAACTTCACCAAAACACCACTACATCCCAATGGTCATTTTTAGGTGATGCTGTAGAAAATGCTACAGAAACACTCACAGATTTTACAAACTCTGTAAAATTTTATATAACAAATTCACCAAAAATCATCTCAGAACTATTAACACTCTCTCTAGCTTATTTCAGTAAATATTTTTTCAATCTTATCTTACTACCATTTCTTTTTATTTATGGTGTTAAAGCCTTGATAGAAAGGGAAAAAGAAGTTGTAAAGTTGTAACTTGCATCAATTTTTGACTCTTTCAAGTTAGTATCTTTTCTAACCCATCCAGTCCACCATAAGGGATACCCCAGCCTCTGTATCTATTAAGATAATACTCCCTTGGATTGATTCGTATGAGTTTTGCACCCTTTATTTTTTTAGCCAACTTTTCACCTATTGATTGGATGGTAGGGATGACAGTTCCAGCACCTATCTCAATGATAACAAGTTTTTTACCATCTGATTGTACATTACCTATCCATGCATCAAACCTTTCCTCTTGTGTAAGCATTCTCATTACATTCCAGTTTCTGTCTCCAAACATCAGTATATTTGGTCTTGCAATGTTAGAACAATATTTACATTGTGGTATATCAAGAGCTTCAAATTTTTCCATATCTATCTCTATCTCTTTATCATCAGCATCCCAAATATCACCCATACAGTTTTCAATACATTGAAAATGATGAATACTTCCATGAATCTCCACTATCTTATCTTTTGAAAAACCCGCTTTTTGAAACTATCCATCTACATTGGATGTCATGATAAAGTAGTCATTGTTTTTCTTTCGTACCAAATCCAAAAGCATTGCAAAACCGTTATGGGGAACAGTATTTTTGTAGAGGTTGAGTCTGTGCCCGTAAAAAGCCCATGCCAAAGAGAGATTTGAAGCTCTTTGATAGCAGGATATGCTCTCCAAAACCCCTCATCACCTCTAAAATCAGGAAGTCCACTATCAACACCCATCCCAGCACCAGCAGTAATCAAAACCGCTTGAGCTTCTTCGATGAACTGTTTTATCTCTTGTATGTAATTGGATGTCATAATGTATGGCTACCTAGTGTTATTATAGAACTCATTATTATCCCCTGAAAAATGAAAAGTATTTTGAAGTGCTTCATAATCTTGCACACTATACCCATACATAATAATAACACATGAAAAGGACACATCTCTACAAAAAAATGTTTTGTAAAGTTGTATTACTTTTGTTGTATTGAGTCCGCCGACACCACAACCAAGCAAGGGGAGTACAACTTTTGGTACTTCATGGGGATGGGTTTGTATGTACCAAAGAACATAACTCTCAATATTTTGTAAAATTGTCACTATATCATCGTAAGTGGGATTTTTTTTGTGTGCTTTGACACCTTGGTTATAATCCATCACCGCTGCATGCAGAGCATATTTGAAGTTTTTGGCATCGCCTGAAGATGTAGCAACCACATCCCCTTTGTGCAAAGTACCGATTTGTTGAAGTTTTTGGCTCATCTCATCTTGGAGCACTTTACCACAATGTCGTTTAAAAGCCATAGAAACACCACTTCCTAAAAGCAGCTTAGTATTTGAGGCATTGACTATAAAGGTTGCGTGTTGTTCTGTTAACAAGTTACCATGTTTCACCCTACAATCATACCCCACAGCAGCTCCCTACTTCATTTTATGTATCGGTATATCTTATAACTATATCTTTAAAATAATCTTACATTTTAGGACTTTTACATCTAAGATTACTTTAAAGATCCTGCCATACAATCAACTTTCAAATACTGAAACAGAGGTAAAAAATGGAACAGGTTTACAAGATAGATAGTAAAGGAAAGGTTGTTTTAGGTGCTGGATTTCCCGCTTTTATCCATAATGGAGATTATTATGTAGTGCATATTAAAGTTTATGAAGATGGTATGGTTGATTGTTGGGGTCAATGCAGTTTTGAAGAGTTTGAACAAAAAGTAAAAAGCGGTTGGATTGTCACTCGACTACCAAAAGAAGGAAGGGTTGATATGTTTGAGCTTTTTCAAGCAAATGCGAGACACTTAGATACATATATTGAGGAAGAAGAGTTTATTAAAGAGCTCAAAGATGCACTTCTTGAGCTACAAGACAAAGCAACAAGCCAAGAGATATGCTTACAGGAGTTTGCTAACTATCTTCATAATCCTAACGAGTCCAACAGAAAAAGGTTAGAAAAAAGTTATGAAGCAGTACCAAAACATTTACGGCTAGCTATTTTGGGTGAAATGGAAATGGGTGATGGACCTATAAAATATATCATTGCAGGAAACGCGTATGATGAACAAACCATAGAGTCTCTTAAAAGTCATTTTATAATGTAAATAAACAAAAAGGAAATATGATGCGATTTAAAGAAATGCTAACAAACAAAATTTTTTTATCACTTTTTACACGTGAAGAACTTGAAGAAATCGAGCCTTACTGTTATGGTGTCGGTGATGATACCTTTGTTATTTTTACAGAAAAGTATTTTTTCGAGGTATACCTTGATAATGGTGAACTCCTTATATATTATGATAGCGATGTTAATCCTGATGATGCTGGAATTATTTCTAAAGATACTTTTTTTAAGCTCCTAAAAGAATCTCCTGTTATGTACCCTAATGTTATCGCAGTAAATGAGTAGAGTTTTATAAAAATATCTCAAAAACTTTAAGGATATTGATTATGAATGATACACAACAACCCCCTTTTATCATAAAGCCTCTCTCTTATGAAACATTACCTCAAGCACAGGCTTTGCGGGACAGAGTCTTTGCAAACGAAATAGAAACCATAGAAAAAGATCTATTGCTCGCAAGTTTAGATCCACAAAAGTATAAAGATATTTATCAACAAAATGAGATAACCACCCTTCACTACTGGGTACTTCAGGAGATGAACACACGCAAGGTAATAGGACTTACAGGTATCTATACAGAAACAGATGACGATACATGTTGGCTTGGGTGGTTTTGTATAGACACAAACCAAAGAAACCTAGGACTAGGAAAGCAATTTTTAAACTTTTCCATACATAGAGCCACTTTTATGAAGAAAAAATACCTTCATATCTATACAAAAAAAGAAAAAAAATTCAGCAGCGCCATCGCATTGTATGAAAAGTTCGGTTTTGTCAGCTACACGTTAAAAAATAGAAAATATAGCAAAAAAATCTACTTTAAAAAGAAGTTACAATGATACATATCCTCATAGCTATTTTTATGATATATCTTCTCAAATTTGCAAAGCTTTTATTACAACTGAGTTGGAGTGTGTCAGTTCTTTTTGTTTTTATAAACTTTATGAACCACCACCATATCACACAAGTCAATCTTGCACTTCCTGCAATAATGGCTTTCATGGGTCTTAGTTTAGGAATAATCGGGCTTATGTTTTTAATAAAATTTGTAAAGTTGGCTATAGAAGATGTTGTTCATTATATTAATGAACTATAAAAAATATTTCAATAAAACTTTTCCATATACTAAAAAAACAAGGTATAGACCACTATACCTCCAATTGTTGCGTGTTCTGTGGCAACAACTGATCTGCAAGCATAAAGGAGAGTTCTTTTAACTCTTTAGAAGGACTAGATGCTTGAAAACTTACATGTAAATCTTTTGGATACTCTAACTCTAGGTAAGTTTTATATGCCAGTTCTGAGAATGCATTGTTATAGAGTGTCAGGTATTCAAGGTTTTTAAGTTGTGTTATCTTTGGAGAGATAAAATTTATCTTGTTATCAAAAGCATGTAATGTTCGTAAATTGGTCAGTTGTGCGATACTATCACCAATATACTCAATCTTGTTACCTTGGATACATAAATGTTCCAAAGACTCTAAAGCAAAAAGCTCTTGAGGTAAGCTTTGAAGTTCATTGTACCCTAGCAAAACTGTTTTGAGATTTTTAAGTAGTGCTATCTCTTTTGGTAAAAACTTGATACCCAAACCAACCAATACTAAAGTTTTCATATGCACTAGTTTTTCTCTATCTCTTGGAAAGTTG
>JAMOSN010000083.1 GCA_027068455.1 Sulfurimonas sp. | reverse complement strand
TGGCATCTTTCATATCAACCCAGATATTTGGCGTTGAGCCACCAGGTGTTAAGAAGATTTTTGCGTCTTTATTATCACGCAATGCTTCATTAAATTTGTTTTGTACTTTCATCTGCTCTAACTGTAAAAGTTGTGTCGTTAAAGATTTTGAGATCAACATATTTGCTTTGGCATTTGCCTCAGCTTCAATAGTGATAGCATCCGCTTTACCTTGTGCTTCAATTCTTGCTTTTTCAGCAACACCACGAGCTTCTGCTGCACGTTTGAGTGCTTCTTGTTTTGCACGTTGCACCTCTTGTTGTGCACGTTCAACCTCTTGTTTTGCAAGTTGCACACGCTCTATCTGTTCTTTTACCTTCTTAGGAAGAACAATCTCACGAAGCTGTACTGACTGTAAAATAGCAGGAGAGTTTTTCAAAGATTCTATACTTTTTCTAATCCCATCTTCTATAGCGGCCGCTATAGTATTACGCTCACGAGGTAAAAGTTCAGCCTCATACTTACCGACAACATTACGCACAACATCACGCACTACAGGGTTGATGATTTTGTCTTCCCAGCTAAAACCCCAGTTTGAGATGGTTTGTGCAGCGTATTGAGCATTAAGTCTATACTGAACTGTCAGCTCAATACTTACAGGCAAACCACGCTTGTCAAGCACTGTAATTGCAGGTTTTGTGATAATCCCAGATGCTATATTTGTATTTGCTTCTATACGTGAAGCATAATTAATGATACGAACTTTTGTATCAACAATATATACCTTTTGAATTACAGGAATGATAAAGTGTAAACCTGGCAATAATGCCTGATCACTGTACTTACCGTTTGTACTTAAAATACCACGCTGCCCCTCTTCGATAATGGTAAAAGGTTTTGCCAAAACAAGAAGTAATATAATTGCAATGAGAAAATAAACAACACCAGCCTTTCCACCGCCAAAGTTAAAATCTACATTAGGCATTTGTGGACCTTTTGGACCACCACCATTATTGTTTGAGTTTGAAGAAGAATCTTTTTTAAATCCACCGTTCTCACTCTTTTTTTTGTTAAAATAATCGTTCATATCTGAAGCCATAACTACATTCTCTTTCAAATTTTTTCCTTTTTTTAGTCTATATATGTCAAATAGTGTTCATACTTGGCATTACGACCAAAAACAATATCAAAGTAAGTACTTTGAATTTTTTCTGTTATAGGTCCTCTAGAACCACTGCCTATCTCTCTTGCATCTACCACAGCCACAGGTGTAATCTCTGCTGCTGTTCCTGTAAGGAATGCTTCATCAGCCACATACACCTCTTCACGAGTGATTCGGCGACGAGTCACCGTCATACCCATATCTTGTGCCAGCTCAATCACCATTTTTTGTGTGATGGAAGCTAAAGAGTTGTCATTTGGAGGGGTGATAAGTTCCCCATCTTTTACCATGAAAAAACATGCTCCACTTGCTTCTGCAATATACCCTTGATCATCAAGCAAAAGTGCTTCATCATAACCACAGTCAATCGCTTCAAATTTCGCCATTTGAGAGTTCAAATAGTTTGCAGTTGCTTTTGCTTTACCCATGTTTGAAGTATTTGCTGGACGTGTCATAGAAGCGATTTTAAGACGAATCCCTTTTCTAAGCCCCTCTTCACCAAGGTATGCACCCCACTCCCATGCAGCCATTACTGTTTCAACTGGTGCATCTTTATGATACACACCCATAACACCATAGCCTAAAAATGCAAAAGGGCGAATGTAAACATTATCACCACTAAACTCATTTTTTTTGATAAGATCAATTTGCGCCTGATTCATCTCTTCAACTGTATAAGGGATATCAATTAACGTCATTTTTGCTGATTCTTTTAAACGTTTTGTATGATCGTTTAAACGAAAAATTGCGTATCCTTTTTCAGTTTTATACGCTTTTGTCCCCTCTATAACACCATTTCCATAGTGAAGTGTATGGGAAAGTACATGTACTTTTGCATCATCCCAAGATATAAATTCTCCATTCATCCAAATATATTTGGCTGCGTCCATTAAAATCTCCAAGTTTTATAATTGTTGCTATTTTATCCAAATTGATATTTACATACCATTAAGTTCACCTTCTTTTTAGTATTTATTTTATATAATGGCTTCAAATAATTATAATAAGAGGAAGAAAAGTTGTCAACGATAATCGATGAAAAAATCAACAATAACAACACGCAACCACAATATACACCGTATGAGGAGGTTGATAAAGAGCAACTCCAACGTGATATTGATGCTATCAAAAAAACAATAGAGGTGGGAGAAGAGGATTACCAACATCTACTTAAACTAGAACGCTGGGGAAGAGCTGCAACAATTAGTGGATTTTTATTAGTTGCTTTTGTTGTTATTAACAGTGCTACAAGTGGTATGAGTAGTTTTTGGTTTTGGGCACTGGGTATTTTAGGTGCATTTTTAATGGGTGTAGGCAATGTTGCACGCTGGGCAAACGTTACCCATCCAATTTTACACGGTGCTTATGACAAAGTACCAAATATCCCTCAAAAGTACACAAAAGCAGGTTTTGCAAAAGGGTGGAGACGCTATATTGACTGGCTAGACTGGATCAAACCTGATGCTTGGGCTTATGAGCATAATATTATGCACCACTACCACCTTGGTGAACTTGATGATCCAGATAATGTAGAGAAAAACCTAGAGTGGCTTCATAAAGCAAAAATTCCTATGTGGATGAAATATGCCATCGTTTATATTTTTGCTGGTATTTGGAAACTTGCTTACTATGCACCAAACACGCAACGTATTTTAGAAAACAAAGACAACAAAAATATGAATGATGTGAGAAATCAAAGCTATGACTGGTCACCTTTTACAAAAAAAGGTCAAGAGTTATGGAAAGAGTACCTTTTACCATACGGTCTTTTCCAATTTGTTTTTCTGCCACTTCTGTTTTTACCATGGGGATGGAGTGCCGTAGGTGCTGCTTTTGGATTTTTTGTACTTGCTGAATTTGTTGCAAATCTTCATTCGTTTTTGGTTATTGTACCAAACCACTCAGCAGAAGATATTTACCAGTTTTCTACACCACACAAATCACAGGGTGAATACTATCTTCGTCAAATTATGGGAAGTGTAAACTACAACACAGGAACAGACCTCATCGACTTTATGCATGGCTTTTTAAACTACCAAATAGAACACCACCTCTTTCCAAATATGCCTCACTCTTTTTACCAAAAGATGCAACCTATCGTAAAAGATATCTGTAAAAAGCACAATCTGGAGTATCGTCAGGAATCTGTATTTAAAAGAATACTTATGACTATCGATTTAATGGTTGGAAAAACAAAAGTGTTGCGTGTTGATGGAGTTTAGAGTCTTTATGTAAATACTAAGAAGATTAACCTTCTTAGTATTTTCTAATTACGTCGTTGATTTGAATATACGCTTCTGTAACAGTTGCTTCAAAATATTTTATACCATGTGTTGCTGCATATTCCCTTGTCATCTTTTGGATTTTCAATAGATTAAAACGTGGTGCTTTAGGGAAAAGATGATGCTCTATTTGCGTGTTAAGACCTCCATAAAACCAATGGATAAACGCTCCACCTGTTAAAGAACGTGATGTGCGCATCTGTAACTCCATCCAACCGAGCTTTTCACCCTCCTCTTTTTCAAACACTTCACACCCTAAATGGTTAGTGATAAAACCAAATGCAAGCCAAGGGCTCAAAACAAAGTTCAGTGTCAAATAGACAATAATCGCTTGTGAAAGTGGTAGAAAGTAAAATACAGGTCCCCAGACAACAGGCCAATGCAGTAACATCATAAAGAGTTCAAACCACTTTTTACGTTTAATAACGAAGTTGTATGATTGTACTATGAATGCAGGATACATAAAAAACATCGCACCCCAAAAAACAAGATATTTCACCTTTCTTAGCCATGCTTTATCCCCTTTATGGTTTGGTGTAAAAGCACCATCCATTGCCAAGATATCTTCATCTTTTTCTGGTACATTACACCATGTATGGTGATTGATATTATGTTTAAAATCCCACCACGATGGAGAGTTTGAGAGGATAATCGCTGCAAAAGGGTAGCTCATCTTAAAAGAGAAACTCTTGTTCTTAAAATACTGTGTATGCAATACATCATGAGAAACAAAAACTGCACGTGTAAAGATAATTGTCATAAACAGCCCAAGCCCTATAGCACCCCACGGCTCAGGAAATGCCAACTCCTGCCAATGAAAAACTATATAATATACTACTAACATACTCACAAGTATCGCTACCATCTCCAAAGAACCCCGAACGGGAACTCTCTCCAATAAACCCTCAGCTCTTACAGCTGCTTTTAAATCATCAAAAGTATATGATGTTGTTGCCATTGTTATAACCTTAAAAAATTGTTATAATTATTATAACCAGTGTATTCTGAAAGTATCTAAGAAAATAAAGTTTTTTTTAAGAAGTGTGTAAAATGTGTGATAAGTTTGTGTTTATAAAGCAAAGCCTTAAGGCTTTACTCTTAAACAAAGGAAAATGAAATTTTGAAATTTGTTTTATTAAAAGTTAGAATTTAACTTGTGTTGTCAGCATATATGCTGTAGCGTTATAGCTTTCACGTCTTGAACCAGCTGCGTTATCTGTTATATCAATATTAGCAACCCATTCAATATTTTTATTTTGATCCCATGCAATACCTGCAATATATGTTTTTTGCTCATATTCAGGTCCAGCCAATACTGTTGGTGTCCAAGAATCGTAACGAACAAGAGCTCTGTAATCATTTGTATTACCCAAGCGGTACTCTGCATTTACAGAATAACCCTCTCCTGCTTGTTTTGATACATATGTTCCGTTATCAGCTGTATCTAAAGACTTAATGTATTGTGCAGCAACTAAGAATTTTGGCTGGTTATATACTGTATGTAAACCATAAAAGATCAAATCATCAAAACGGTCATTAACACCATCACTATTTGTATCTATACCTTTATGACTTTTATTATACTGACCAAAGAAAGAAGCATCCCAGTATGTAAGTTTTTTCTCTTTGTCTTTACCGTTTACACCAAGGATGTGTGCTGTTGTTCTCCATTCAAAACTCATATCTGAACTGATTTGTGTAGAGTGATACCCCTCTCCGTTAAAAAGACCAAGTTCTGAATCAAAATATTTTGTTTTTGTTTTAAAGTTAAAACCAAAGTCAGCCGAATTAGAAAGGTTAGCTCCATTTTTCTGCTCAACCAAAACTTTAGAGATATCACGGAAATACCATGAAGTATGCTCCTCATAATCATGCCATGGTCGGTGAACAACACCAACCTCAACACCTGTATTTGGCAATACACTATCAAGGTAAAGATAAGCATATTTTACACGTAGAAGTATATCACCATCTGTTGTATCTCCATTTATTTTACTGTCTTGGTGAACATCAAATGTTATACGGTAGTATGATTTAGGATTATCTAACAGATACGCTTTTAATTGAAAATACGCACGACGAATCTCAAATTGAGTAATATCACTTCTTGTATTTACCGTGCCATTGGATAATGTTGCATCATAGTTTGTATAGTTAAATCCAATATATGTTAAACCTGAAAATTTTAATTTACTTGCTTTTGCAAATACTGGAGTATCAGCTTTGATTTCAGTGCGACCCTCAGCAGGTTTAGTAAATACTTGACCGTTTCCATCTTGGTATAACTTGATAATACCTGCACTTGCAGCAACTGAACCCAACGTTAAAGCAGCCAAAGCTGATAAAACAATTTTTTTCATTTGTAATTTCCTTTGTTTGTTTTGTTAAACGAAGTTTAGTACATTTTGATTACAAAAAGATTACAAAAACACACATCCTAAAACCTCTTTCATTCTAAAGTAATAAACATAATTACATATAAGATAAGAGAACTTTTTCCTGTAATCTTTTCGTAACCAAACTCAATTATAATTTCACAACTTAAAAATAAAAGGTAAAACTATGACAAAAGTTCTTAAACTTACTTTAGCTTCTTCAATGCTTGTTGCATCACTGGGTGCAAACGATGTTATCAAAGGAAGTGGGGCATCTTTTCCATACAGTGTCTATCAAAAATGGATCAAAGCTTACAATAAAGAAACAGGTATCAAAATCGACTATATCAAAAAAGGTTCCTCTAAAGGGATCAAGGATGCTGCGTCTCGTGCTGTTGATTTTGCAGGAACTGACAAACCTTTAAGCCCAAAAGTGTTAAAGAAAAATGGTCTTTACCAATTCCCTGGTGTCGTTGGTGCTATCACAATGGGTTACAATCTTCCAGGTGTAAGTGACTTAAAACTTTCCCGTTCTGCTATTGTTGCTATTGCTAATGGAAGTGCAAAATACTGGGATGACAAAGTGATTGCTGATGCGAACAAAGGGATAAAACTTCCACATAAAAAATTAACATTTGTTCACCGTGCTGACGGAAGTGGAACAACATACAACTTCACCTACTTTCTTTCAAAAGTTTCTAAAAAATGGAGAAAAACATACGGTGCAAAAAAATCTCTTAGCTGGCCAGGTAATCATCACATCGGTGGGAAAACAAACTCAGGTGTTGCTGCACTTTTAAAACAAACACCTTTTTCTGTTGGCTATATCGACTACGCTGATGCAAAGAACAACGACATTGCAATGGCTAGTGTACAAAACAGAGCTGGAAACTACATCAAACCAGAGCTTAAAAACTTTCAAGCAGCAGCGGCAAAAGCGGCACTTAATCCTAAAAAAGATTTCTATGCTGTTATAGCAGATCCAAAAGGTGCCAATTCATACCCAATGGTTGCAGCAACATTTATTCTTGTGCCAAAAGAGAAACAAGAAACAAACAAAAAAGTAACAGCATTTTTTGACTGGGCATACAAAAACGGCCAAAACATTGCAAAAAGTTTAGGCTTTGTTCCATTACCAGACTCGCTAACAAACAAAATCAGAAAATACTGGGAAGAAAAAGAGATTAGATAATCTCTCCCTTCTCTCCCCATTAACTTTGCTTGTAATCTCTTTGTAATGAAAATGTACTATAATATCGTCATTAAAAAACACTTTAAAACCTAGGTAAAACATATATGGAAAAAATCTTTCAAAAGCTCTCCCTCTCTAGTGCTTCTTTAGTTTTTATCATCCTCATTGGTATCTTTATTACCCTCTTTAGTGCAGCAAAACCTGCTATTGATGAGTTTGGATTTGATTTTATTTTCAATCCTGACTGGAACAAAGAGGTGGTGATTGATGCACCACAAGCTGCACAAAACACACAGAGTGATACACTTGAAGATGAGATCATCACAGATGAAGATGATGTCATCATTGAGGATGAAGATGATATGATAGCTGATGAAGATGAAGAAGATATGATGCTTGATGATGAAGATGAAGCACTATCAAAAACCATTTACGGTGGTTTGGTTCCTATTGTCGGGACATTGCTGACAACACTTATTGCTTTAGTATTTGCTTTACCTATTGCTATGGGGATAGCTGTTTTTCTTGCGGAGATTGCACCAAAGAACATCTCCTATTTTGTTGGTATTGCCATAGAGCTACTAGCTGCAATTCCTAGTATCATTTTTGGTATGTGGGGGCTTTACTATTTTGCACCTATTGTTGCAGATATTGTTGGAGGATATCAGGTTTCACTCCTTACTGCTGGACTTGTTTTGGGTGTTATGATTTTACCTTTTATGGCAGCTATCACACGTGATAGTATGAACACAACACCAGCAGTGCTTAAAGAATCAGCATACGCACTTGGTGCTACAAAGTTTGAAGTTATCAAAGATATCATCTTCCCATACTCCAAAGTTGGTATTATCGGTTCTATCATTTTAGCCCTTGGTCGTGCCCTTGGTGAGACAATGGCTGTTGCTTTTCTTATTGGTTCTATCTTTGTTCTTCCAGAAGCTATCAATGACCCTACTATCTCCATCCCTGTTGCTATGGCGAACAACTTTGGTGAGGCAAGCGGTCTTGGTGAGAGTGCGCTCTTTTATCTTGCACTTATCCTTTTTGTTATCTCTTTTGCAGTTATCTCACTTGCAAAATTCTATTTTTTGAAAAAGGCTAAATAATGAGATTGTTCATCAATAAAATTTTCTTAGCACTTTCTGTTTTTTCAGCACTTATCGGTTTAGCCTTTTTAGGATGGATTTTAATTACACTTTTTATAAAAGGATTAGGCTCATTCCATTTTAACCTCTTTTTAAATGACCTTATTGAAGGTGGTTTAAGGAACCTTATCATCGGGCAGTTTATCTTAGCTGGCTTGGCTTCACTCATTGGTATCCCTATCGGTATGACAGCAGGTATTTATATACAAGAGTATGGGCGTGGAAAATATGCCGCACTCATTCGTGATTTAAGTGACATAATGATGTCAGCACCTTCTATTGTCATAGGTGCTTTTGTGTATGCCATCATCGTTGTTCCAACAGGTGGCACAAGTGGATATGCTGGAGCTATTGCCCTTGCTATTATGATGATTCCAGTCGTTATCAACACCACAGACAATATGCTCTCCCTTGTACCTCGTGAACTTCGTGAAGCGGGTATCGCTCTTGGAGCCTCTAAATACAGAGTCATCTTAGATATTGTTATCAAAGCGGCAAAAGTTGGTATCATGACAGGTATTTTACTTGCATTTGCCCGCATCATTGGCGAAACCGCACCTTTGCTTTTTACATCAGAGACAAGTAACTACTTTTCACTTAACTTAAGTGAGAGTTTTCCGTCACTGACAGTAAGTATTTACGATTTGGCAAATGAACCAGAAGAATCCAGCCGTGATTTGGCATGGGCAGCTTCTTTTATACTCACTGTGATGGTTCTTATCATCAACCTCACAGGTAGATTTATAACACGCAACAAAAAATAAGGACACAAATAATGGCAGTAATGAAAATAAAAAAATTCTCTTTTACCTATCCTGGAGTGGATCATCCATCTTTAAAAAATATCACACTTCCTATCGAGCAAAACAAAATCACAGCACTTATTGGTCCTAGTGGTTGTGGTAAATCAACACTCCTTCGTTCCATGAACCGTATCCATGACCTTTATCCAGGAAACAAGTATGACGGAAAGATTGAACTTTTAGATCTTGAAACTGGTAAATATAACAATATTTTAGAGATTAAAAAAGAGAATGAGTTTATTAAGCTCCGTCAACAAGTTGGCATGATTTTTCAAAAGCCGACTCCATTTCCTATGAGTATCTTTGACAATGTTGCCTATGGTCTTCGTATCGCAGGGATTAAAAACAGAAGTGAACTCCAAGACAGGGTAGAGACAGCTCTTAAAGGGAGTGCGTTGTGGAAAGAGGTACATGACAGACTTGATAGATCTGCTATGGGACTCTCAGGTGGACAACAACAGCGTCTTTGTATTGCCCGTGCCGTTGCGGTTAAACCTGAAGTGCTTTTGTTTGATGAGCCGACATCTGCACTCGATCCCATCTCAACAGGAGCTATTGAAGAGCTCATAGTAGAGCTTAAAAAAGATGTCTCTATCGCCATTGTTACACACAATATGCAGCAAGCATCACGTATCAGTGACTACACAGCCTTTATGTACTTAGGAGATTTAATCGAATATGATAAAACAGAAAACATCTTCTTAAATCCAAAAGAGCAACAAACAGAAGATTATATTACAGGGAGATTCGGATAATGTTACCAACATTTCAAACAAACTTACGTGAAGTAAGAGAAAAAATCATCGCTATCGGTGAAGATTTAGTAAAATCAAATGAGCTTATTTTAGAAGCGTTAAAAGATTGTGATGCTGAAAAATTTTCTAAGGCAAGAAACTATATAAAAAATATCACCTCAAGAACAGATGAGATAGATAATGCCATCATTAAAATCTTGGCACTCTATACTCCAGAAGCAAGAGACTTGCGTCAGGTGGTTGCTTACTTTAAGATAACCAACGAGATTGCCCGTGCATGTTCCAATACACGTAGTTTTATTCGTGGCTTTAGTGATGTATGTGGGGAGCTTGATGTTGATACTATTAACGAGTATGCTCTTCCTATGCAAACCTCTACAGTCAAAGCTATCAAAACTTCTATTGCCATGATAAGTATTGATGATGCTGATGAACTTCAAGAGATGTATGAAGATGTTCTTATTGAAGAGAACAAAGCAGATGATCTTTATGAGATGATAGAGCGCAAACTTGTTTCTCAGGCTGAAAACTCTGCAAAAAGTTTTGAAACCTACCATAAGATGCTCCGAGCACTTAGAAAAAGTGAGAAAATAGCAGGTCGTGCTATCAGTGTTGCTAACCTTCTTGTTTATATCAAGATAGGTGGACACCTCCATAACTAACAGATAAAGGCTTAAGAGTGCTAAAGTTTCATCAAATCGTATTACGAAAGTTTTTAGTACTCTTTTTGGCTCTTTTTCTTATTGTTGGTGGTATCATCTACTACTGGCTATATGAATATTATATAAATTCCTCAAAAGAAACACTCAAACAAGATATAGAGTTACTTTCATTTCAAATCACACCACAAACAAATCTCGATGCACTTGCAAAACAAGTCAAAGAAAAACTTCATATTCGTCTGACACTTATTGATGCTGAGGGAAATATTCTAGCAGAATCACATAAAAACAAAACAAAAATGCAAAATCATCGATACAGAGATGAGATTATGCAAGCAGACAATCAAGAGTTTGGTATATCGATTCGGCATTCCCGTACTCTTGATAAAAATCTTTTATATGTTGCCAAAAAATATACTCTCAATGGCAAAGATATTTATATACGCCTTGCACAAGAGATTGTAGGTATCCAAAACCAAATCATTTCTCTGGGTATCAAAATTTTCATCGTACTTATCGCTTTTTTTATTGCTGTATTTCTTATCACTTACAAAATCAACACGCAGATACAAAAAGAAACAAAAAAAATAGTAACTTTTTTAAAATCTCTTACAAAAAAAGAGAAACTCACCTATATCCATTCAACCTATTCTGAGGAGTTTGAACATATTACCAATCTCTTAACAAAAGTATCTCAAATTCTTGTCAAAAAAGAGAAACAAAAATCAAAATACACCCAAAGACTTCTTGAATCAAACAAACAAAAAGATGATATTATCTCCGCTATCAGCCATGAGTTTAAAAACCCTATTGCTGTTGTCAACGGCTATTCCCAGACACTTTTGGAAGATGATGATCTTAACACTGCCATACGTAAAAAATTCCTTACTAAGATACATAACAACGGCACAAAACTTAGCAATCTTATAGATACACTTCGACTTTCAATGAAACTTGATGGTGAACAACAAACACTCTCAACAAAAACAGTCAATCTTTACCATCTTGTAGAAGAATCTACACAAAACCTACAGCTCAACTATCCGCGAAGGGATGTTATCATCGAGGGGGATAAGGATGTTACAATTCAAGCTGATGAAACTCTTTTTGGTATTGTGATTACAAACTTAATAGAAAACGCTTTTAAATATTCAGAAGATGAAGTACATATAAAAATCTCTCAAAACAAACTTGAAATCGTAGATACAGGGATAGGGATAAGTAAAAAAGATTTGGAAAATATTACACAGAAATTTTTCCGTGTTCATAAAAACAGCTGGAACAACTCACTTGGTTTGGGACTTTTCTTGGTAAATAAAATCGTAACCCTTCATAACTTTAAACTCAAAATCGAGAGTAAAGTCAATAAAGGGTCAAACTTTACAATAGTTTTTTAACTATTTTTTTGCTTTCTTTTTCTTCTTTTTGGCTTTTTCTTTTTTCTTAGCAGATTTTTTCACCACTTTTTTAGCTGTTTCTTTTTTGTTTTTCTTCTTTTTTTTGTCACTTTTTTTATTTTTAAGTGCTTTTTTTTCAGCTTTTACTTTCTTGGCTTTTTTAGCTTTTTTCTTTTTAGCTAATTTTTTCTTCGCCTTTTTTGTTTCCTCTTCTAACTCTTTTTTTGTCTTTTTTGCCATAGCTTCTCCTTCACTAGTGATTGCTATATTGGTGAAATGATCTATATCATAAACTATAACAATTGTATAACTATTTGGTTTGTATGTCAATATAAGGCACCTTAGAGTAGTTCACTATCACTTTATGAAACATCATTATAAAATGACTATTTTTTAATCAATAATAAAGACACCATTATCAATTAATCAGATATACTAATACAGATTAAATTCAGGAGAAAATTAATGGGACAATTCGTTAATAATATAGAAGAATTCTTTACATTTTGTGAAGAAAATGATGTTCAATTTGTAGATTTAAGATTTACAGACATCAAAGGTGCATGGCATCACCTTACATACCGTATGAGTGCAGTAAATGCAGAGATTTTAGAAAATGGTTTCCCTTTTGATGGCTCATCAATCGAAGCATGGCAACCGATTGACAAATCAGATATGATTTTAAAAGCTGATGTGCCTACTGCATTTTTAGATCCTTTTACTGCTGATCCTACTATTATACTCTTTTGTGATGTTTATGACATCTACAAAGGTGACCTCTATGAAAGATGCCCGCGCTCTATTGCTAAAAAAGCACTCAAATATGCTGATGAACAAGGTATTGCTGATGCTGCATACTTTGGACCAGAAAATGAATTTTTCATTTTTGATGATGTAAAATTTGTTGACAACATCAATGAGGCAGGATACAAAATAGATACAGAAGAGGGTGAGTGGAACTCAAATACACACTATGAAGATATGTATAATACAGGACACCGCCCAGGTACAAAAGGTGGTTACTTCCCAGTAGCACCAACTGACTCTATGGTTGATATGCGTGCTGAGATGATGCAAGTACTAGAGCAAGTTGGTCTTGAAGTTGTTCTTGGTCACCACGAAGTTGCTCAAGGTCAAGGTGAAATCGGAATCGTGTTTAGTGACATCATTGGTGCAGCTGATAATGTTCAAAAATACAAATATGTTGTAAAAATGATCGCTCACCTTAACGGCAAAACTGCTACATTTATGCCAAAACCACTCTATGGTGACAATGGTAACGGTATGCATGTTCACCAATCTTTATGGAAAGATGGTAAAAACCTTTTCTATGCTGAAGGTAACTATGGTAACTTAAGTCAAATGGCTATCAATTATGCTGGTGGTATCTTCAAACACGCAGCTGCTGTAAGTGCATTTACTAACCCATCAACAAACTCATACAAAAGACTTCTTCCAGGTTTTGAAGCACCAAGTATTCTTACTTACTCTAGCCAAAACCGCTCAGCTGCTTGTCGTATTCCATACGGTGCAGGTGAAAAAGCTACTCGTATTGAGATGAGATTCCCAGACTCTTCTGCTTGTCCTTACCTTGCATTTGCTGTCATGATGATGGCTGGACTTGACGGTATCAAAAACAAAACTGTTCCTATTGGTCCAATGGATGAAGATCTCTTTGAACTTTCTCTTGATGAGATCCGTGAAAAAGGTATTCCTCAAATGCCACACACACTTCGTGAAGCACTTGAAGGTCTTATTGCTGATAACGAATTCCTTAAACCTGTATTTACACAAGAGTTTATCGATGCTTACCAACACTATAGATTTGAGCGTGATGTATGGCCAGATGAGGGTCGCCCAACAGCTTACGAATTCAAAACTACGTATCAGTGCTAGTTTTTTCTCCCCTCTGGGAGAATTAACCATTAAATAATAAAAACTATCCTTTAAATTTTTCAACTAACATTAAAACTTCTTTTTAATCACTGCCATTTTTGCTATAATTCCGCCAAGATAGTTAATGTAAGAGTGTACTATCAAAAATTTCAAGTTATAAAGGATTCAAAATGATGAATCGTATTCCAAAAGGTAAATACAAACCTTATCCTAAAATAGATTTGCCAAACAGACAATGGCCAGATAATATTATAGACAAAGCTCCACGTTGGTGTAGTGTAGATTTACGTGATGGTAATCAGGCACTTATCAATCCAATGAACATGGAGAAAAAACTTGAACTTTTTGCACTCTTACTCAAAATCGGTTTTAAAGAGATAGAAGTTGGTTTTCCATCTGCTTCCAAGGTTGAATACGACTTTTTACGTAAACTTGTAGATGATAACTTGATACCTGACGATGTAACGGTTCAAGTTCTTGTGCAAGCTCGTGAACACCTTATAGCTAAAACATTTGAAGCGTTGCGTGGTGTCAAAAAAGCAACAGTGCATCTTTACAACTCAACATCTGTTGCACAACGAAAAATCGTCTTTGCAAAAGAGCAAGATGAAATTATCGAGTTAGCATTACAAGGTGTTGATTTGGTCAAAAAATATGAAGCTTCTCATAATGGAGAGATTTTCTTAGAGTATTCACCTGAGAGTTTTACAGGAACAGAACTTGATTTTGCAGCGCGTATTTGTAATGCAGTTACTAAGCGTTGGGGTATAAGCAAAGAGCGTCCAGTTATCATCAATCTTCCAGCAACTGTAGAGATGGCTACACCAAATGTGTATGCAGATCAGATTGAGTGGATGGGCAGACATTTGGATAACCGTGAGCATATTTTAATCTCAACACATACACATAATGACCGTGGTACATCAGTGGCAGCTACTGAGCTTGCACTACTTGCTGGAGCAGACAGAGTTGAGGGTACACTTTTAAGTAATGGTGAGCGTACAGGGAATGTTGATATCATCACATTAGCATTAAATATGCTTACTCAAGGGGTTGATCCAAAACTTGATTTCTCAAATGTCAACGAAGTTTTAGAGGTTGTTGAGCGCTGTACAGAACTTCCAACACATCCAAGACACCCTTATGTTGGAGAGCTTGTTTATACTGCATTTTCAGGTTCACACCAAGATGCCATCAACAAAGGACTTGCATATCAACAGGCTAAAGAAGATCCTTTTTGGGAGGTTCCATACTTACCAATTGACCCTGCTGATGTTGGTCGTACTTATGAGTCTATCATCCGTATTAACTCTCAATCGGGTAAAGGTGGTGTAGCTTATATCTTAGAGAAAAACTATGGATATCAACTTCCAAAAGCGATGCACCCAGAAATTGGTCGTGCGGTACAGGCTTTAAGTGATGAAAAAGGCAGAGAGCTTTCCCCTGAAGAGATTTTGGGTGTCTTTAAAAAAGAGTATTTTGAGGTTAAAGAGCATATCTCCCTTATCGATTTTACATTAACAACAGAAGATGGAAAATCGCAATGTAGTTTAAAATATAACTACAAAGGCAAAGAGATTGTTGCACAGGGGGAAGGAAATGGACCGATAGATGCATGTAAAAATGCTTTAATGAAAGACTATGAAAATGAGTTCTCTATCAAATCATATTCAGAACACTCATGTGGTGACAAAAGCTCAGCAAAAGCTGTAGCATATATAGAAGTTCAAAGCAAAGAGGTACTTTCTTGCTTTGGTGTTGGTGCAGACAACGACATCACCATAGCTTCTATTAAAGCGCTCTTTTGTGCCCTAAACAGAGCTTTTTCCTAAAAAGAAAAACCTGCAACTATCTCAGGGTATGAGTTGGAACATTCACCGTCATAATGGCAGTTCGTGTATCTTTCATACGCATATCCAAAAGAGATGTATGAGTTTGTACTTTGTACCAAACTCACACCTCCTCTAATCCCATACGCACCAAAATTATCATAACCACTTACAAAGTTTTCACGAACAAACACACCACCATAAGGTCTGAACTTTTGTGCTAGAGGTAAAAAATAGTTAATGCCAACAGAGAGTTCATGTTGCTCAGGAGAAGCACCAAACCATCCTCTGTAGTACCCTGCAACACTTACATTATCTACAACAAAATAGTTGCCAGACACACCCAAAAGTGTATAGTTGTTTCCATAAGAGGTTGCAGCACCTAAAGAAAATCCAACATTGGAAGCCCCTTTTACAAATATATCTGCCTGTAGCGTGTTATAAAGACTCAAACACGCAAGTACACTACCTAAAAATATTTTTTTCAAAACAGTAACTCCTCTTCTAAATCTGATTCCAATTCAGTTCTTGGAGGTTTTGATATATCACTAAAGTATTCTTTTCTCCCATTAATATCAACCTCTATAATCCCCTTAGGAACATCAAATTTTCTTTTTATTTGTGGATAAAGCTTTAACATTTTTGTATAGTATTGTGAAAAGGCAGGACCTGACACACGTCCACCTGTCTCTTTGTGATACATTGGAGTATTGTTATCATTACCAAACCATACTATCGTTTCTATCGTTGGTGAATATCCTGCAAACCATGCATCTATATTTTTATTGGTTGTTCCAGTTTTTCCCGCAACCTCAAGCCCTTGTACTCTTGCACGTCGTCCAGTTCCACGATTGACCACATCACGCAGTATTGTGGTCATAATAAATGCCTGTGTCTCCAATGTGATATTATGCTCAACAATCTCTCTTTCATACAAAGTGTTTACCCCTTGATCTATCGATGCAATAAGATGTGGTTCCACCTGTACTCCATGATTTGAAAAGGAGGTATAATATTTTGCAAGCTCCAAGGGAGACATAGACATGGTACCCAAAGAGATAGAGAGATCATTAGGAATATTTTTGATATGAAACTTTTTAAGCTTTCTTAAAAGCTGAGAAAGTCCTATCTCATTTACAAGATTAATCGTTGCAAGATTTCTTGAATGGATAAGTGCCTCACGAAGTGTAATAAGCCCCTTATAGTTCTTTTCATAGTTTTTAGGACGCCACTTCATATCTTCGCCATCTTTTTCATATTCATAGGTTTTGGCAATATCAACAAGACGTGTTGCACCACTGTAGCCTAAATCGATGGCAACTTGGTATATAAAAGGTTTAAAAGCACTTCCAGGCTGACGTTTTCCTTGCGTAGCACGGTTATAAGAACTCTTTTTATAATCAACACTCCCGACAAGTGCTAAAATATCCCCTGTTTTAGAATCCAAAGAAACCAAAGCACCGTTAAGCTGAGAAACATTTACATCTTGCTTTTGAAACTCTTCATCACCCTCAGCCAAAGCTTTTTCATACTTCTCTTCCTCTTTAATCTTATATTTTTCTATACGCTTTAAAGCTTCATCATAAGCATATTTTAAAGAGTCTCGTGCCACTTCCTGTAAACGTAAATCTATAGTGGTATATATCTCATAACCACCCGTTTTAAGATCTTTTATCCCCATCTCTTTAAAACGTCTTGCTACCTCATCAACAATAAAAGGTGCTTTGTTTTGGGTCAATGTATCATCATACACTACAGGGTTCTCAGCAAGAGCTTTCTCAAATGTGGCATCATCTATCCATCCCAACACATGCATTCTTGTAACAACTCTATTTGCCCGACCCATAGATATCTCATAGTTTTTTGTAGGTGCATAGGTACTTGGTGCCTTAGGCAACCCTACCAAAATAGCCATCTCTTTAAGTGTTAAATCTTCAAGTCGCTTATGAAAATAACCATCTGCTGCTGTTTTTATTCCATAATATCCATGCCCAAAATATATCTCATTCAAATAGCGCTCAAGTATCTGCTCTTTAGTCAGTACCTGTTCAAGTTTGATAGAATAGATTAGCTCTTTGATTTTACGGGAAAGCTTTTTCTCCCGTGTTAAAAGTTTGTTTTTAACAAGCTGCTGCGTGATAGTACTTGCACCTTCAACCATCTTGCGTGCTTTGATATCTTTGATGATTGCACGAAAAATAGCATCGATATTAACACCTGGATGTTCAAAGAAGGTAGTATCTTCTATAGCAACCAATGCTTCGATAATACGAGGTGGAATCTCATCAAAAGGGGTATAGTAGCGATGTTTCTTATCAAAAATATTGGCAATCTTCTCCCCGTTTTTATCATAGATGCGACTTGTCATCTCTGGCTTGTAATCCACTAACGACGAAAGGTCATAATCGTATTTAAGAAGATAATAACCAACAAGTCCAAATGGGGATAATAATCCCAACATCACTAAAGTTAAAAAAAGATACTTTACTATTTTCATTCTCTAAATTTCCTGTTTGCAAAATTTGCATTGATTAATGTTTTGGTATAACTCTTTTGAGGGTTTTTTAAAATCTCTTGCGTGTTACCAAACTCTATAATAGTTCCCTTATTGATAACATACATATCCTGACATAAATTTTTTGCGCTGTTGATATCATGTGTCACAAAAAGCATCTTAAATCCCTCTTTTTTTTGAAGCTCTTTTAAAAGTTTTATTATAACCTCTTTTGTTTGTGGATCAAGTGCTGTTGTGGGTTCATCCAGTAAAAGCAATTTTGGTGATGACTCTAATGCCATAGCAATCACTACTCTTTGCAACTGACCCCCTGAGAGTTCTGGAGGAAATCTCTCAAGAAGCTCCAAAGACAGCCCTAGTTCATCAAAAAGTTTTTCCACTCTTTGTATATCGACAAAAAACTGTTTTTTTATCTTAGTAAGCGGTGAGAGTGCAGTAAAAGGGTTTTGTGGTACAAAAGAGATGGTCTTTCCCCTTTGGAGTTCAAAATCACTCTCCACATCCAAGACTACATCCATCTCCTGTGGCAACATCCCAAGAAGTGCTTTTATGGTTAGACTTTTTCCACTGCCACTTTGACCAATCAAAGCAAGCGATGTATGAATCTCAAAAGATATATCTACAAGTTTTTTCTTTTCAAAGGTGATTTGTAATCTTTTTACTTTCATGCTTGCACACCATACTTTTGTAATAATGCACAAACACGCAACAACTCCTCTTTACTTTCACCCAAACGTGCTATCAGGCGTATAATTGCGCTTGGCACTGTAGGCTGACGAATCGCACCTACAGCAATATTATGCTGAAGTAGTTGATCTTTTATCACAATCACTTTTTTATTATCACCAATATGTAAAGGGACTATCAATCCATCTATAGAGATACCAAAACTCTCTTTTATGATATCTCTGCGTGTTTGAATCTCTTGTGTAAGCATCGCTGCATTTTGTATAATATATTCTAGCGAATAGTGTGCTAATTTTGTATCATAAAGAGAAAGAGATGTTGCATAGATAAGGGGTTTAGCACGATTGAGTAAATACTCCACGATATGACTGCTTGCCAGTATAAAAGCACCAAAACTTCCATACGCTTTTCCCAAAGTACCCATCTTGATATAGTTTGGCTTTATCTCGATATTATAATAATCAAACACACCCATCAAATGTTCACCAACAACACCACTGCTGTGTGCTTCATCCACTATCAACACGCAGTTGTCATACTCATCAACAATGTCAAAAACCTCTCTGGGGCACATATCTCCATCCATGGAGTATATCCCCTCAACAGCGACTATATTACGTTTGGCAGTTGATTTTTGTAACAACTTTCTTAGTGCATCCATATCATTATGGGGAAAGAACACTACATCGATAGAGCCTATCTCTGATGCAAGAACCCCTGATGCATGATAGAGTTCATCCATAATAAGAGTATCACCCTTGCGTGTTAAAGCTTCGATAAGTGCTATATTTGCATTAAATCCACTTCCAAGAACTATCCCCTCTTCAAATCCATTAGCCTTAGAGAGTGCTTTTTCAAAATCTTGATGAATTTGATGATACCCATTCACAAGCATCGAAGCTTTGGAAGCATGTATATCTTGCGTGTTTAAAAAATTGCATGTTTGTTTATGCAGCGTTGCATTGTGAGCTAAACCGAGGTAATCGTTGGAAGCAAAGTCTTTAAAAGAATTGTTCACAACATTGCGTGTTCTGTAACGTCCTGCACGTTTGAGTGCCTGAAGTTCTTTAGCATACAACATTAACGCACACTCACCTTGTTTCTTCCATTCTCTTTAGAGTCATACACAGCTTCATCCACTCTTTTTAAAAGTGATTTTATCTCTTCAGTGTTAATATACTCACTCACACCAAAGCTCATAGTAATTGGTAAGATCTTTTTATGATTTTCTACAACACTACGCAGTTTCTCCGCCACTTGAGCTGCTTCTTGTTTTGTGACATACGGCAAGATTATCATAAACTCTTCCCCACCTATACGACAAAAGATATCATTTTCGCGTAAATTCTCTTTAATGAGCCTAGTATATTCAATTAAAACCTCATCACCTACATCATGCCCATGATTGTCATTGATTTTTTTGAAAAAATCTATATCAAACATTATAAGCGATACCGGTATATTATAACGCTTAGCCAAAGAGATTTCTTTTGCTAAATGTTTGTTAAAATAGCGTCTATTACCGATATTGGTCAAAGGATCAATAACACTGATATTTTCAAGCTCATGCTTATAGTGCTCTTCATTAGTAATATCTGTAAAAATAATAGTGTAGAGATGGTTCTCTTCATCAATTACAGAAGCACTCACTACAAAATAGTAAATAGTATCATTATGGTTAATTTTTACCTTATGTTGCTTACGCTTGTGTTCTAAAAGATATTCTAACCAAGTATGAGAATCCATTGTCTTATATAAGTAACCTTCCTCTTTGACAAAAAAGTCACATAGACACTTATGCGCTGCGTTAAACTTTTCTATGGTCTTATATCCTGAAATAAATTCAAAAAAGATTTTGTTTGCCTCTATAATCTTTTTACCGTCATATACAATAACAACATTGGTTGATGAATCTATAATATTCTTATAATAGCTTTTTTGTTTTTTCAATCTTCTAAAGAGATACACATCAAAAAGAATTACAACAAATAAAAGAAGAACTGCACCCACTGCCATCCATTTAAAGATAAGAAAATCAAGTTTGACATAAGAGATTGCTTCTTTATCCTTAAACATTAAAGCATAAGCAATCGGTTTATTTTCTAAAGAAGTGATAGGAAAGGAAGTGATAAAGTGCTTATCATCAAGCATATACTCTTTTGATATATATTCTTGAATTTTTTCTTTGTTTAAAGAGTGTAAAAGTTGCTTGTCAACATTAAAATTTGCAACATAATAATCATCTATAAACATTTTTGTATAAGGATATTGCACTACTTTTTTATAGTTTTTATCAAGAACAACAAGTAACTTTATATCTTCTTTGGCTAAAATATTTGCTATTGAATTAAAATGAGAGATTACCTCTAAAACACCAACAACCCTTTTTTTATCAAAAACAGGTACCAATGCACGAATAGAGAGTGTGTACTTATCTACATTAACATCATAAACAACCTGCTTGGTTTTAAACACTTTTTTTATATCTTTGCGTGTTGTACGAACTCTATCTCCCCATCTTCGACTCCAACTGCGATGGATGGAGAGCATATTTTTGTTTATTACCTGAATCCAGATATTTTTATAGTTGGTATTTTTTTTGAGTTCAGTAATAAGAGGTTTAAAATAGTTTCGAGGGATACGACCTTTTTTAATAAGCTCAGCTAATTCCTTATGATTCACTACAGCAAGAGCAATTGCTGTTGTAGCCTTTTGTTTTTGAACAATAAGACTTTTAACCTCTTTTTTTATATCTTTGGCAAGCCTGGAGTACTCAGCCTGACGCATCTGCTCTTTTTTGATATCTAAAAAAAGAATATACTGATAAAAACCAGCAACTGACAATAAAATAACAATAACAATGATTATTTTTATTTTATTGTCATTCATTTTTTCCCTTTTATGATGTTACAAAAGTTTGTAACACTTCAACACAAAGACCCATGGCTGTTGATTCATACCCTCGAACCTCTTTGATATAGGGTTTACAAAAACCCTCAACCATACAAGCACCTGCTTTACCACGCCACTCTCCACTTGTTAAATATCTCTCTAAATCATCCATATCAAACTCTTTAAAAAGATAATCTGTTTGAGACATGTCAATGATTTTACAATCTTTTGCATGGTATATCATACAAGTAATGATACTTGTGATATTACCACTTTGGGTCATTAAAATATTTCTAGCATCATCAATGCATTTTGCTTTGCGTAAAATCTTCCCTTGTGAAGTCACAACAGTATCTGCAACCAAAAGGGGATAATCTTCATATCCAAAAGCTTTGATATTAGCCTCATATTTTCCCATCGTTGCCTGATACACAAAGTTTTTTGGACTGCTTGCAACAATGTTCTCTTCATCAAAATCAACACTCTCTTGAATAAACTCTATACCTGCGTGTTGCAGTAGCATAGATCGGGTCTTGGACGAGGAAGCAAGTCTAATACGCATTTCTTAAATACACTCCTAGAAAAATTGCTATTACACCAAGAGTGATATTCACAGGTACCATCACATTACCTATAAGCCCCAACATCCTTTTAGCACCTGTAGAATCCCCTTTGGTTAAAAGTTTGTCAGCTTTATTACGACGCCAAATCATAGCGGCTAAGTTACTTGCCATCACCATCCATATAACCTCTTTGAGATGAACAAGGTTATAAAGAAACATCGCATTTTCATCTATAACATTGCCGCTTGCATCTACAGCAGCCACGCGAAATCCAAGCCCAACAGCCATAATAATCGCTGTAATGATAAGGATAATCACAAAAGGGCTCACTATAGTAAAAAGGCGTTTAAGTGCATGAGAAATTCTCTCTAAACGGTGCAGAGGAGACTCTATGTGCATAAAAGAGTGATGCGCTGCATAACGCATCGCTACCATACCACCAACCCATACAACAGCACTGATTACATGTAAAAAGATGATGATGGTTCTATACTCTGCAAAAAGTTCTATCATAAAATCTTTCACTATGACAACACCTCTGTTATAAATGTTTTTGCAACCTCTTTAGCTTCAGGAAGTTTTGTTTTGTCTTTTCCGCCAGCTTGGGCAAAATCAGCACGACCTCCACCGCCGCCGCCTAGAACAGGAGCTACTTTTTTAATCCAATCACCAGCTTTGGCATCACACCCTTTGACACCAGCAGCGATAAGCACTTTATCACCTTTAACCTGAAAGAGCATTGCACACACTTTTTCATTTTGGTTTTTAAGCTCATCGATTTTTTCTTTGATATCACCAGCTGGAAGTTCCTCTATCACAACAGCTACACCGTTGACCTCATCTGCTTTTATCTCTACTTTTGCGCTCTCTTGAGCCTCTTTTACTTCTGCTTTAAGTGTTTCGATATTTGCTTTTAAACGGCTAATCCCTGCTAAAACATCAAGGTTTTTCACTTCAGATTCCACCTGTTTTAAAAGAATTCGCTGCTGGCAAAAGTACTCATACGCTGCGTGTCCACATACCGCTTCAATACGACGAACACCAGCACTTACACCACTCTCTTTGGTAATAATAAAACTTCCGATATTTGCCGTGTTATCCACATGCACACCACCACAAAACTCTACAGAAGCATCTTCAAAGCTCACCACACGAACCTCATCACCATACTTCTCACCAAACTGACTCTTAGCACCAGATTTTTTTGCTTCTTCAATTGGCAACACCTCTGTTTTAGCAGCAATTGCACGAGCTACGAGAGCGTTAACACGCTGCTCTATCTCGGCTAACTCTGCGTGTTCTACGGCTTTTGGATGAGAGAAATCAAAACGTAAACGCTTCGCTTCTACAAGTGAACCTGCCTGAGAGATATGTTCTCCAAGGACATCACTAAGTACTGCGTGTAAAAGGTGTGTTGCTGAGTGGTGTTTTGTAATCTCATTTCTTGAGATATCCACAACAGCTTCCACATTAATACCAACTTTAATACTTGAAGTTACTTCTATTTGTGAGAGATTCATATCAAAGAATTTCTTTGTATCCACCACTTTGGCACGACATCGTAACTCGCCAATATCACCACACTGTCCACCACTCTCAGCATAAAAAGGTGTCTTGTCTAAAAGAACCCACCCTTTTTGACCCATATCAAGCATTTCGACACGTTTAAAATTCTCATCAAGAAGTGCAAGTACTTTGGCAACGCTTTGTGTTGTTTCATACCCTACAAATTCATTAACACCAAACTCTTCTAAAAGCTCTTTAAAATCACCACTGACAGCATCATCGCCGCTCCCTTTCCATGCAGCCTTGGCACGGCTTCTTTGTGCATCCATAAGTTCTTGAAATTTTTGCGTATCAAGGCTTAGCCCTTTTTCACGAAGCATATCCTCTGTAAGATCAAGTGGGAAACCGTAAGTATCGTAAAGTTTAAATGCCACTTCACCGCTAAAGACATCTTTTGTATTTGCAAGTTCCATAGTAAAAAGAGCGATACCAGATTCGATAGTTTTGAAAAAACGGGTCTCTTCAAGCTCAATCTGCTCTGCAACAACATTTGCTTTTTTCTCTAAGTAATCATACTGCTCACCCATAATACTCACAAGGGTAGCAACAAGTTTGTGCATAAACGGTTCACGAAACCCTAAAAGGTATCCATGGCGTACAGCACGACGCAAAATACGACGCAACACATACCCACGCCCCTCATTGGAGAAATTCACACCTTGAGAGAGTAAAAAGACAGCAGTTCTTATGTGATCAGCGATAACTCTATAAGAAGCACCTGTTGCATACTCATACTCTTTGCCTATAAGCTCTTCTACTTTACGGATAAGTGGCATAAAAAGGCTAGAACCGTAGTTAGAGAGTGCTCCCTCTTTGATAGCTACAACCCTCTCTAAACCCATACCTGTATCGATGGAAGGTTTTGCAAGTGCAATTCGCTCGCCCCCTTTTTCTTTCACCTCATACTGCATAAAAACCAGATTCCAGATCTCTAAAAATCTGTCACCCTCACCACCCATGTAATCCTCTGGACCACTAAAGTGTTCAGCTCCCTGATCGTAAAAGATCTCACTACATGGACCACACGGACCAGTATCACCCATAGACCAGAAATTGTCTTTATCGCCAAGACGCATAATGCGATCGGCTGCGATATATTTTTTCCAGATTTCTTCAGCTTCATCATCACTTTCATGGACTGTCACCCACAGTTTCTCTTTTGGCAGTTTGATTACCTCTGTAATAAACTCCCAAGCATACGCAATCGCTTCCTCTTTGAAGTAGTCTCCAAAACTAAAGTTACCAAGCATCTCAAAAAATGTGTGATGGCGTGCTGTATGACCAACATTTTCAAGATCATTGTGTTTTCCACCAGCGCGGATACATGTCTGGCAAGATGTTGCACGAGGGTTAGGTGGAGTTGGCACTTCACCTGTAAAAATCGACTTGAAAGGAACCATGCCTGCATTGTTAAAAAGGAGGGTTGCATCATCTGGCACTAAGGGTGCTGATGCAACACGTGTGTGGTTTTTTGACTCAAAAAATCGTAAAAATTCTTCTCTAATATCCATCTATATATTCTCTTTTATAAAATTGGGTAATTATAGCGAAAATATATATTAATTTTATTGAAGTTATTTTGAATTAATCGTAAACATCATCCATATCCATATCATCAACCTCTATGGGCTTTATATGTTTAAGGGATTCAGGATTTACTTCAGCTCCTGAAAAATCATACTCATCAGCATTATAGAACTTCTGTTCTTGTGCATATTTTTTCTCTTTTTGGAGTTGTTTTTGTATCTGCTTTTTTGTAAGATTGCCATCTGCTTGTACTCCAGCACTTATAAGTATCATACAACCTACAAACATCACCATTTTTTTCATCATCTTTCTCCACTTTTTTCATTTTCTATAATTATATCAAATAAATATTATAACTACACATAAAGTTTTAAAAAGATTCTATTTTATTAGCACTCAACAAACAAACTCTATTTTTAATGCAATATTTTTAGAATTTGGATGAAAGATTAAAAAATAATAATTATCTTTTGATAATGATAACAAGTCACCATTATATCACTTCTCTTTGATAGTATTGCATCACTTTTTTATTGGAGCGCTTCGTGAATCAATCAGATATGCAACAACATCAGACACAGTTGCACAACTTTTCAAAACAATTAGATTTGGCTACAACCAAAGAGCAGATCAATACTGTTGCCGAAGAGTTGGTAACGTCCACTTTGGGTGCAGAATTTTCCTCTTTGTGGTTTTATGATGCGAGCAACTTTCTTCTTATAAGGGAACGTGAAGGAGACTTCCTTAAAGAGCTTCCCCTTGAACATAAAAAAGGTATTATCTATAAATGTTTTATGACAAAAGAGAGTAAGCTCTACAACTATCTAGCAAGTGACAAAGATTATGTTGCTTCTATTGACAATCCTGACAATATCAAAATAAAATCTAAAGTGATGCTACCACTTCTTGATGGAGATAATTTTGTGGGTATCGTTACTGCATACAACTCTATTAAAAATATTAAAAAGTTCACCAAAAAAGATGTGGAGCTTCTAAATGAGCTCTCACCCCATCTTATACGTGCTCTTTATAAAATGCACCAACAGCAGAAAAACACGCAACTCAACACGCAACATAATGAAAAGATAGTACAAGAGGAACCCAAAGAGCAAGAACAAACTGAACTTGAAAACAGTGAAGATACTTTGACATTTGTTTCAAACTTTGTTCATGACATCAGAACTCCAGCAAATACACTCTATGGTTTTTTAGATATTTTAGAATCTCAAATCACAGATGAACGACTTAAGAGCTATCTTATCAATGCAAAAGAGAGTGCTAGTTTCATTAATGAACTAACAACTTCTGTTTTAAATATGGTCTCTACCCATAAAGAGAGTTGTGCCTCAGATATCAAAGAGATAGATTCTATCAAGTTTTTCTCTTCAGTAGCAAAATCATTTGCATCAAATATGTATTCAAAAGATATTAAGTTCAATATCTATATAGATCCTCTGATTCCAAAAATAATCAAACTAGACACACTCAAAATGAAGCGTGTTATTTTGAACCTTATTGGCAATGCCTATAAATTTACACCAAACCATAAAACCATAGAGTTTTCAGTAAGATATATCTCAAAAACTAATCGCATTGTTATTTATATCAAAGATACGGGTATAGGAATACCAAAAGCGAAACAAAAAACAATTTTTGAAGCATTTAAACAAGCAGAAGAAACAACAGCTCTTAACTATGGTGGCACAGGGCTAGGTCTTTTTATCTCTGCAAAATATGTCAAAGAGTTAGGTGGAACACTCGCACTTATCAGTGAAGTGGATAAAGGAAGTACTTTTAGTTTTGACATACCTGCAAATATTATAGATACAACCCCATCCTATCAGCCAATCAAAAACGACACTATAAAAGTTGCTATTGTAATGGATCAAAGCAACAATTTTTCAGCAAACAACATTGCCCGTTACGCTGTTAGAATGGGACTGAGCAAAGGGCAAATAGTAGCACTTACATCTTTGGATGAGATTCAACATGACATTACGCACATTGTTGTTTTTCAGAAAAAAACAGCAATACACACTCTGGAAAAACATATCCATAGAGATATAAAAATTCTTGTTGTTGAAGAGGATTTTTTATCTATAGATCAAGATTCTTTATGTAAAGAGTGTGATGTAATCTCTCAATACGGATATATAGCAAACAAGCTCTATCAGTTTTTAAGTACAAAACAACTGCCGCGAATCTTGATTGTTGATGATGATACGGTAAGTGTTTTCCTTATAAACACTATTTTGGAAAATGAATTTTGTGAAACTGTTACTGCAGGAAATGGCAAAGAGGCTGTTGATCTGTTTATAGATGCACATAAGTACCAACAACCTTTTTCCATTATCTATATAGATCACAATATGCCTATTATGAATGGTCTCGATGCAATGAAAGAGATTCGCGAATATGAAAAAGACAACAATCTCAAACCTATCTATGCTGCTTCTACATCAGGAGATCAACTCTCATCAAAAGAAGATAAACGTTTATTTGATTTTCATTTAGGCAAACCATTTAAAAAAGAGCAAATCAGAGCAGTGCTCTATGCAAATAGATAGATAAAATTTTAGATTAAAGGATCAACAATGACAAGACCAGAACCAACAGAGATTGAACATGAAGTAAAAAAAGTGGACTTAATCGTTTCAAAATCAGATGCAGAGGGAAATATCACCTATGTGAATCCAATTTTTGTCAAGATATCTGGCTATTCACAAGCTAGCCTTCTTGAACAACCCCACGCCATTTTGCGACATCCAGATATGCCAAAAGTAATCTTCCATTATCTTTGGGAAAACATCAAACAGGGGCAGGAGATCTATGCCTATGTAAAAAACATGTGTGCTGATGGCGGTTATTATTGGGTTTTAGCCAATATCAAAATGGCAAAAAACCCTGACGGAAGCTTTAGAAACTATATGTCAACACGCAGATGTATCACCCCCGAAGCAAAAGAGAAAATAGATAGTTTTTACAAACAACTTTTAGATATTGAACAAACACAAGGGTTTGAAGCATCAAAAGATGCTTTTTACCAGTTTTTGGAGAAAAACAACCTTCCAGATGCCGTTACATTTAACAACTATATGAAACAACTTAACAAATAAAGGAAAACTACTATGATAAATTTTGATGACAAAATGAAAAAACTTCGCAGCGTAAACGGATACCTAGGCTCAGCAGTACTGAACTACTCAGGTGAGACACTCTATATTGATGAAGAAAATACAGGAACAGATATAGGGTATGCTTCTGCAATTTTCAATGACTCTTTTCGCTCTATTAACGAAGCATCTTTAGATATCGGCTTTAGCGATATCTCATCACTTGAGACAAAAACAGAGGATGGGCATGTGTTCCTAATGAAAAGTGCTGGAGCAAATAATGATGACAGCTTTTCAAAAATAGATATTTTTTGTATTTTAAGAGATGATGGGAACATCGCATTGGCAAAAATGGTAATGGATAAAGCATCAAAAACAATTTCAGACGAGCTTGCAAACATATAGATGAAAACCATATATTTTATACGCCATGCAAAAACGAATAACTTTGATGTTGGAGAGAGTGATTTTGAACGTACACTCTCAAAAAAAGGTAAAAAAGATATTCGTACTATAGGCTCTTATTTAAAGTTACGGGGTATCTATCCTGAGACTGTACTCTCAAGCTGTGCACTTCGTGCACAAGAGAGTGCTGTAGCCTTGATGGATATTTTAGAGTATAAAGGTCATATAGATTATCTCGAACAGCTTTATATGACCTCAACCCAAGAGATTATAGATATTATCAGTATTCAAGATGATTCTATAGAAAGTATGTTTGTTATAGGACATCACCCCTACTTAACAGAACTTGTCAATTCACTCTCTAAAGAGCATATTGCAAAAATACCATCGATGGGTATTGTATGTATCAACTTTGATGTAAAGGAATGGAAAGATATAACATCCACACAAGGGGAGATAGAGTTTTTCATTTTTCCAAAACAGTTTAAATACTATATGCCTAAACAAATTCGGGCTACTTTAGGGAGATTATAAAACTCTAACAATATCTTTACAAAAAAAACATAAAGGCTAAAGCATAATTCCATTTTAAACCTTTAATGGCTATGATATTGTAAAATATTTTTAACGTTAGGTACCTATATGACTTTTACTCCAGTAGTGAGAACATCAAACTCTATCCCAAAAAGCCTGCAAGAATTTGCAAAAGAGAGAAAGATAGATCCAAAACTTCTCGATTTCGAGCTTTTATCTTTTGAAACACTTATAAAGCGTAAAGATGTGGATGAATTTGAAGTGGTACAAGATATAAAAACTATCACCAAAGAGGATTTGCTTCAAGAAGAGACTATACTGCTTCAAGAATACAACATAAAGATTATGCCTCGCCAGAAAATAAAGCTCAACAGTGGCATAAAACTCTCTCTAGGTGTCAACAAACTCAAAACAAAAGCTATTATCACCTTTGCAAAAGGGAGTGTATTTACAAGAAAAATACAACTGCTTAAAGAGCTACGAAATATGATTTGGGAGAAAAAACTGCGTGCAGGACTTTTTGTAGGAATATTTGAGCCAAAACTTGTAGCACAGCTTAAAAAACTCATTGATGTTGTACCCTACGACAAACCTCTGCCAAAAGAGTTGAAGTTTACAGTAGCTCTTGGAATTGAGCCTGTAGCTCCCATCGATGCAAAACTGGAAAAACTCTATCTGCAAAAACAAGGTGACAGCATTATAGACGGTGTTGATGTAGGAGAGCTCATAGCTCGCTATATCAAAGAAAAACGAGGCAAAGACGGACGTGCCTGTAATGGAAAATACATCACCGTCCGTGCTCCAAAAACACTCAACAAGAAACCAAAAACAGACCCAAATACCATCATAGAAAAAGAACACGCAGAATGTATCGAGTACTTTGCCAACGACAATGGGTATGTTGCTTTTTCAAACAATGAACTTAAAATATCCAAAACACTCAGACTTGCTGGTGCTGACTTTAAATCGAGTGCAACCATAGATGCAGGTGACGAAGAAAGAGATATCTCTGTACACATAGAGCATCAAAAATCACACTCCGAAGATGCTATAGGCAGTGGTGTCCGTATAGATGTCAAAGAACTCAATGTAGATGGTAGCGTCGGAGCCAATGTTAATATCACAACCAACGAGCTTAATGTTGATGCACAAACACATAAAAACTCCAAAATAGAAGTAACAAATCAAGCCAATGTCAAGCTCCATCGTGGAGATATGGTTGCAAAGAATGCCAAAATCGATACGTTAGAAACTGGAAAAATAAGTGCCCACGAATCAATCCATATCAAAAAGATGTTAGGAGGGGAAGCTATCGCACCAGTGGTCATTGTTGATGAGCTTCTTTCAAACTCCACCATCACAGCTTCTGAGCGTATAGAGATACACTCTCTTGGAGGTGAAAATAATCATCTCATCATCAACCCCGATGCCATAGAAAGCTACCATAAAGAGTTAGAAATATTAAAACAGCAGATAAAAACTCAAGAAAAAGAGCTTCGAGAACTAACAACTGACTTTGAAAAAAGATATGCCCAACATACAGCACAAATAAAACGTATAAAAACCTTTCAAGCACGCATTAAACAAGCTACAGAAGCTGGAAAATCTCCTATGAAGCAGGATATGATTCGCATTAAGATGTTTAAAAAAGAATCGCAACAATTTACACAAGAAAAAGAACAACTAGAAAAACAACAGCATACATTGACAGAACTTCAAAACAAACTTAAAAAGATGTATGAAAAAGAGATGCATGCACAAATTATCTCCCACTCTCGTTATGATGGGCATACAAAAATCACCTTTTTTGATCTTGAAACAGGTAAAGAGATAAATGCAAGACCAGAGGGAGTTATAAAAACTATTAACTTAACATGCAACAACAAAGGTGAAAAAGTGATACAATACAGCTAACAGTTGATTAACATATATCTATGTATAATGGCAAGTAGATTTCAAATTATAACTGGAGTTTACAATTTTTATAATGAATGATTATATTCTATACGCACTTATTACCTTTGTACTCTCCATCCTTTTTTCTATGGGAGGTGCTGGCAGTGGAGTTGCACTTATTCCTGTTCTTAACTTCTTAGGCATTGACTTTACTGTAGCTAAGGCAGTAGGTCTTTTTGCCGGAGCATCAA
>JAMOSN010000082.1 GCA_027068455.1 Sulfurimonas sp. | reverse complement strand
AAGCTTGGTTCATTTTTTAAGTGATTTTGATGAAGCAAAGATTAATCTCTCAAAAATCGAATCTCGACCATCCAAAGATAAGGATGATGGATTTGCTTATTGGTTCTACATAGATTTTTATGGTCATATAGATGAAGATAGAATCCAAAAAGTGATACAAAAACATCACGATGAAGTCACTTGGCTTGGAAGTTATGTAAAGGGTGAAGATTGAAATTTAATAAAAAACTACAAAATATAAAAAATTATGAGGCTGGAAAGCCTATAGAACTTGTTGTAAGAGAGTTTGGGATTGAACCAAAGGATATTGTTAAGCTTGCCAGTAATGAGAATCCGTATGGATGTTCTGTGAAAGTGCAAAAGGGTGTGTGTGATATAGCATCTAAAATGGCAATGTATCCTGATGATTCTATGATGAAACTCAAAGAGGGGCTTGCAAAACGCTTTAGTGTGGCTCAGGATGAGCTTATCATAGGGAGTGGAAGTGATCAGGTTATAGAGTTTATTATGCACGCAAAAGCAGATGAGAACTCTAAGATTCTCATTAATAGTGTAACATTTGCTATGTATGAAATCTATGCCAAACATGTTGGTGCAGAGATTATTCGTACACAAAGCCAAAAACATGACTTGAATGAGTTTTATACACTTTATAAAGAGCATAATCCAGATATTATCTTCTTGTGTACACCGAATAATCCAACAGGTGATGCAATTAACACGCAAGAGATGATGAGTTTTTTGCAAAAGATAGATAATGATACTCTTGTTGTTGTTGATGGTGCCTATATGGAGTATGCAGAGTTTAAAGATAATGCAAAAAAAGTAACACCAAAAGAGCTTATAGCAAAGTTTGACAATGTTATCTATCTGGGTACATTTTCAAAAGCATATGGCTTAGGTGGTATGCGTGTTGGCTATGGTATAGCAACTAAAAGTATCATACAAGAGCTTTATAAACTTAGACCACCATTTAATATCACTACTTTGTCACTAGAAGCTGCTAGTATAGCATTAGAAGATATCGATTTTGTCAATGAAAGTATCAAGCTTAATTTTGAAGAGATGAAGCGTTATGAAGAGTTTGCAAAAGCAAAAAAAATAGATATAATTGAGAGTTATACAAATTTTGTAACATTATGTTTTGATGAAACGAAAAAATCTTCAGATATCGCTGCTTCACTTTTACAAAAAGGGATGATAGTAAGAGATTTAAGTGGATATGGGATGAACGCTATTCGTGTAACAGTTGGTACGCATGATCAAAATGATAGATTCTTTGCGCTTATAGAAGAACTTTTATAAAATTTATAAAATAGGAAACCGATGGATTTTAAAGCACTATTTTCACAGTTATCAGTTTTATATGCAAAACTGACCAAACAGCAAAAAATGATTATTGCTGTTGCAGTCGTGGGCATAGTAGCTTTTTTGATATTTTTGGTTATTTATACTTCAAAGAGAACTCAGGAGGGCAGTTTTGTTCCACTCTTTGAATCATTGAGTGCTCAAGATGCTGCGAAGGTGATTGAGATCCTTGAAAAAGAGGGAATCACTTACGAAGTTGATAATCAAAACCGTATAAAAGTACCACGTGATGTTGTTTATAAAGAGCGTATCTCTATAGCAGCACAGGGGATTCCAAAAAACAGTGGTGTTGGTTTTGAGTTGTTTGACAAACAGGAGTTTGGAGCAACAAGTTTTGATCAACGTATTAAACACCTACGTGCATTAGAGGGGGAGCTCTCAAGAACCATTAATGCTTTAGCACCTGTTGAAAAAGCAACTGTTTCTCTAGCACTACCAAAAGAGAGTTTGTTTGTTCAAAAACAGTCAGACCCAACAGCATCTGTAATGCTTGAACTTGCTGATGGGCAAACACTAAGTAGCAAACAGATTCGTGGTATTAAAAATCTCGTTGCAGCAGCAGTCCCAAAATTAAAACCTTCTAATGTTATGCTTGTAAGCAGTGATGGGATAACACTAGGAGATAATGATGAGATGGCTCAGATGAGTGAGCTCTCTATCGTACAACAAAAGTATAAACTCAAAGAAGAGAAAAAAAGACAAGAAAAGATTATAGATGTGATTGCACCTTTTGTTGGTGGAAAAGATAAAGTGGTCGCTCAGGTAAGTATTGATTTTGATTTTTCACAAAAAAGTTCTACTTCTGAAGTCTATGATCCAGAAAATGTTGTACGAAGTGAACAGATAAGTGAAGAAAAAAGAGAAGGTGTTCCTCCTGAGAGTGTTGGGGGTGTCCCTGGTACAGTAAGTAATATAGGACCTGTTCAAGGATTGCAAAGCAATAAAACAACACAAAAATATACAAAAAATACAGGTACAACCAATTATGAAGTTGGAAAAACTGTTAGTACGACAAAATCTCAATTTGCTCGTGTCAAAAGAATAACTGCTGCTGTCGTGGTTGATGGCAAATATAAAACTATAACAACAGAAGGTGAGGATACACAAAAGACTGAGTATGTTCCTTTAAGTAAAAGTGATATTGATGCATTGATATCACTGGCAAGTCGCTCTATTGGTATTGATGAAGCAAGAGGTGACCAGATAAGTGTACAAAACCTTCAGTTTGAGAGAAGTAAAACAGAGGGTGTTGATGGTATTAATAAAGCACTCAGCTTTACTCAAATGTATATAGCACCATTTTCTGAAATATTTAAATATATCTTTGTATTGTTATTATTATTTATCGTTTATAAAAAAGTCATTACACCGTTTGCAGATAAAATGCTTGAGATATCCAAAGAGGATGAAGATCTTGAAACTCCTATGTTGGATATGGAAGATGATGAGGATGATAATCTTGTTGAAAAAGTGCAACAGATGCGTAAAAAAGTTGAAGATCAACTTGGACTCTCTGAAGGATTTAATGAAGATGAACTCAAACATGAAGTTTTACTTGAGAAAGTAAAAACAATGGCTGAAGATACACCAGAGGAAGTTGCTTCTTTACTACAAGCTCTTTTATCAGAAGAGATAGAAGCGACTTATGCTGCAAAACCTGAACAAGGAAAATAGATGGCAACACTAAATCAACAACAACAGGCTGCATTTGAAGAGATGAGTATGGCTGAAAAGATTGCCATTTTACTTTTACAACTCGGCGAAGATATCACCTCAATGATTTTTGCCAATATGGATGTTGAGAGTATTACTGAAATATCAAAATATATTGTCACAAACAAAACAGTAGATAGGGCAATTGGTACTGCTATACTAGAAGAGTTTAATGCAATCTTCCAATCGGGTCAGTTTTTAACATCTGGTGGTATGGAATATGCAAGAGAGTTACTCTATAGAACACTTGGTCCTGAAGAGGCAAAAAAAGTTCTTGACAAGCTTTCAAAAAGTATGCAAAGCACGCAGAACTTTGCATATCTCTCTAAAATCAAGCCACAACAGCTCTCAGACTTTATTGTCAATGAACATCCACAAACCATCGCACTTATTTTGGCACATATGGATGCAACAGAAGCAGCGGATGTATTACAGTATTTTCCAGATGATTTACGAAGCGAAGTAGCGATGCGTATGGCAAAACTTGGAGATATTTCACCCTCTGTTATTAAAAGAGTTTCTGCTGTACTTGAATCTAAACTCGAATCTCTTGCATCGTATAAAGTTGAGGTGGGTGGACCACGTTCTGTTGCAGATATTTTCAACCGTTTGGGTGTAAAAAATGCAAAAGCTACCTTGGCAAACATCGAACAAGTAGATGAGGAGCTTGCAGCTGAGATTAAAGAGATGATGTTTACATTTGAAGATATTGTAACACTTGATAAAAACTCTATTATTGAAGTTTTAAAAGCTGTAGATAAAGCAGACTTGATGTTGGCACTCAAATCTTCTCCTGAAGAGCTTAAAGAGAAATTCTTCTCGGCTATGAGTGAACGTGCACGTGAAGCATTTGAAGAGGAGATGCAGTTTCTTGGTGCTGTGAAGATGAAAGATGTTGAAGCAGCACAAAGAAAAATAGTTGAAGTGGTCAACCAGCTTGCGGAAGCTGGAACAATCCAAATGGGTTCAAGTGAAGAGATGGTAGAGTAAAATGGCAACAGTAATCTCACGTGAGGGTATCGAAAAGCATGCTATACAAAAGTATAGCTTTAAGGTGATAGCACTTGGTAAAAATAGTGCCAATACCAAAGATACTTCCGTGCAAGATATAAAACAAGATCCATCCAATACGCAGCCTCAAACTGCTGAAGTTGACTCAAGTGCATTATCAAAAAGTTCAAAAGATTCTCTTATTGAGTCTTTAATGAAAAAAACAGATGAGATGTCTTCTAATTTTATCAAACTTCAGATGAAGCTTGAACAAAAAGAGGAGGAGTTTGCCAAAGAGTTGCAAAAAGCTAAAGAGGAAGCTTTTAAAGAGGGTGTTGAAGCAGGAAAAGCCCAAGCAAAAGAGGAGATAGATACAAAACTCAGCCATACTTTGGAACTCTTTACAAAATCAATTGAGAAGCTTGATAAGAGTGCAGAGGAGTTTAAACACTCTTTGGAAAGTTTAAAATCACAGTTGGTCGATGGTGCTATTGATATTGCCCAAGAGGTGATTCAAATAGAGTTGAGTGAAAACTCCCATAAAGTTGCAAAGATTTTAAGTGAAGAGTTGATAAAAGATCTTCAATCTGCATCGAAAATTACCTTAAAAGTTAATCCAAAAGATTTTGCATATATTATGGAACAATTGGGTACACTAAAAAATGTAAATATTGTAGCAGAGAGTGCTGTAAGTGAAGGTGGTGTTGTTGTTATCAGCGATGCTGGTAATATTGATGCCCAAATTTCAAAACGATTTGAACGTGTGAAAAAAGCTGCTTTAAGTGAGTAAAAAAATATATGAATATTAAAGATAAATCTGTAGAAGAGTTAGAACAATTATGTCAGGATATACGTGAACGTATTTTAGAAGTTGTAAGTAAAAACGGTGGGCATCTAAGCTCAACACTTGGCGCAACAGAGCTTATAGTTGCAATGCACAAAGTATTTGATTCAAAAAAAGACCCTTTTATATTTGATGTAAGTCATCAATCATATGCACATAAACTCTTAACAGAGCGATGGGATGATTTTGATACTCTGCGTCAATTTGGTGGTATTTGTGGTTATACAAAACCAAGTGAAAGTGAAGATGACTACTTTGTAGCAGGGCATAGTTCCACATCGATCTCTTTGGGTGTTGGTGCTGCAAAAGCGATAGCTTTAAAACATCAAGAGGGTAATCGTATCCCTGTTGTGATGATAGGTGATGGTTCCATGACAGCGGGCATGGTGTATGAGGCACTCAATGAACTCGGTGATAGAAAATACCCTATGGTGATTATCTTAAATGACAATGAAATGTCGATAGCCAAACCTATTGGTGCAGTATCTAGAATGCTCTCTTCAGCTATGGCTTCACCTTTTTACCAGCGTTTTAAAAAGACAACAGAAAATATTGTTGACAATTTTGGTGAGGGTGCTCATTATATTGCAAAGAGGATGGAAGAGTCTTTAAAGCTTATCACTCCTGGTATGATGTTTGAAGAGATGGGTATCAACTACATAGGTCCTGTTGATGGTCATAATTTAGCGCAACTTATAGATATATTTGAAACTGCCAAAACACTTGGAAAACCTGTTATCATTCATGCACAAACCCTTAAAGGCAAAGGGTATGAGATTGCTGAGGGTAAAGAGGAAAAATGGCATGGAGTTGGTCCTTTTGATTTAGGAGATGGGCACAGTTTAAAAAAGTCATCTTCTAAAAGTGCAACACAAATCTATACCGAAGCACTGTTACACCTTTGTGAAAAAAATGACAAAATAGTGGGTGCTACAGCAGCAATGCCAAGTGGTACAGGACTTACACCATTACTTCAGAAGTATCCAAATAGATTTTGGGATGTCGCCATTGCAGAACAACACGCAGTGACTTCAATGGCAGCGATGGCAAAAGAGGGGTTTAAACCTTTTTGTACTATCTACTCCACCTTTTTACAACGTGCGTATGATCAGGTGATCCATGATACCTGTCTTATGGACTTACCTGTTGTTTTTGCACTTGATCGTGCAGGTATAGTTGGTGAAGATGGGGAGACCCATCAAGGGGTTTTTGACATATCTTTTTTAAGAGCAATTCCAAATATGACCCTTTTTGCTCCACGTGATGAAAAAAGTTTTCATCAGGCGATGGGGTTTGCCGCAGCTTATGAGCATCCATGCTCTTTACGTTACCCAAGAGGTTCTTTTATAGATACAAGTGGTC
>JAMOSN010000081.1 GCA_027068455.1 Sulfurimonas sp. | reverse complement strand
TTTTTTGAAAAAATATTAGGGTAGCCTAGTCTTGATGAGATAAAAACAATTTTATCCCGTCCAAGAAACTGTGCATTAACATCTATCCCTTTATATTTTGTTTCACGTTTATATTTTTTTGTTTGTACATTATATGTATAAATATCAGGCTGCCCATCCAATGCCATCGTTAAAAGAAGTGTGTTACCATCAGGTGTTACATCAGAGCATACAATCATCCCATCAGAAGAGAGTATACTCTTTACTGTAGCTTTTTTAATATCTACATATTTCAGTGTAGGTTTTGAAGCATCTAGTGCAGTATAATAAAATGCACTCTGTGCTTTATTCGCCCATTTAGGGAATATATTAAATCCACCTTTTACAATAATATGTTGATAAGTAAGAGTATAGTCTGAAATAACTATTTCAGTTTTTCTAGGCGCTACAACACGAGAAAAAATGACTTTTTTCTTCATCCATGAAACAGATGGTTCACCCATAAATTCATTAATATCATATGCCATTGCATGGGAAACAAACATATAAATATTTTTTCTACTCACTCTGTAACGTTTGGAAAACACCTCTTCACCATGATTGAGCAGTTTCATATCAACATTTAATGCACCATTATCATCTTCATACATTTTATAACGAAGTACATAATCCATATCTTTGTTTTCAACAAGAACATCTATGCTGTTATAAGGTGTGTAACGGTAATGTCTGTCAACATTAAATAAAGATATAACATTTAAGTCAGCTACAATAGATTTAAAAAATTGTAGTTTAAATGTATCATTATAACTGATAGAAGCATCCTCAACAGCTATAGTAGGTAAAGACTCCGCTTTTTTGATAACTTCGATCGTAGCATCACTTCCAAAGGCGAATGTAAATAGTAACAAAATTGAAAAAAGTATTTTCAAAATCTACTCCTGTGATATTAGTATAACTCGTATTTGTGCAGATCTATTTTGTGGATTTTTTGGAAAAATCACATTTTTCAGTCTGCTTTTTATTCTATCAACCTCTTCATTGAGCGCTTGTGAATTTGAATATTTTAAAATTCTAAAATCAAGAACTTTTCCCAATGGATCAAGCTCGATAACAGCTTCTACACTTTTGCCCGCTGTGTTTGGCGGAACATGAAAATATTGATAAACCAATGCCTGAATTTTAGCATTATATTCATTAACTTCATTTCCAGCAGACTCTGAGAGTTTCTCTTTAGACTTTGTTGCATCTAAGCCTAATATATTGTCAGCAGTTTTTTCAACATCATTTTTCTTTGTTGTTTTTATTCTTTTTTGAAGTTCTGCCAAACGTTTCGCATTTATTTTTTTAGGTTTTTTCTTTTTATGATCTATTTTTTGTGTCCATACATCACTAAAAAGATCATTAATATCTATATCTTCAATTTTCTTAGTTGTTTTTGTAACTGTGGGTGCAGTATAAGATTTTTTTGCACTGCGTGTTTGCTTGATTTTTGGTTGTGGAAGTTCAATAGAAACAGATATATAGTTCTTTTTTTTCATTCCATAGGTTTTTGTTTTTGTATTATTAAATAGAATATAAGCAAATATAAGAAAAAAACTACCAAATAAAAAAAGTGACAAAAAGCCACTTAAATAAAAATATTTACTATTATCCATTGGTCGCTAAAGAAACCTCAGTAAAACCTGCTTGTTTTACAGCAGCTAGCAATGACATAACGACACCATAGTCCAAATTTTTATCTGCACTGATAAGTACAGTTGCTTTCTTATCAAGTTTTTTTGCATATAATGGAAAGTTATCCATAAATGCATTAAGCAAAAATGTATCTTTGTTAATTTTTACATTTTTTTCTTCATCTATACTTATATGTACAGGTGGTATTTTTTCTAGCTGTTTTGTTGTGGAACCCTGAGGGAGTTTAATATTTTCTTCATAAACAATATTGGGAGCTATTACCATTAAAATGGCTAGTAACACCAACATCACATCAACAAGGGGCGTAATGTTTAACTCTGGTTTTGCATCCCAATCATACATACATTACACTCCACGTGCAATAATCGCATCACTTTGCATTTGAAGATAGTTTGTTAATTCGTATGCTTTTCTCTTTAAGATTTGATGGTATGTATATGCAAAAATTGCAACAAAAATACCACTTGCAGTTGCAACAAGAGCATCACTCACTCCACTTGATATAACACTCATACTTCCGCTTGTCTGTCCTATATGGGTAAAAGTATCCAAAATAGAAACAACCGTACCGAACAGTCCGATAAAAGGGGTAGTAGAGGCAAAGATAGAAAGTATAGAAAGCCCTTTTGTTGCCTCTTTTGTTGCAGCAAGCATACCTAATTGTAAAACTTCTTTTGAAACACTGTTACTTCGTCTGATAAAATTATTTAAAAAGGAGTTTTCATTAACAGTGACAGCCCCAAGTAAAAGTCCTTCCAAAGAAGCACTTTCACGAGCAAGCCAGCTGTTAAGAGAAAAATAGCGGTAAAAAAACACCCAGTTCAATATAAGGAAATATATTGATAATAAAACCAATACACCAATAGTTACTGGGTGACTTTTAAGATAAAAATCGATTAAATTGTTAATCATCTATTACAGTAGTTTTTGAGCAGCAGACTCAATTTTAGCTGAAACTGATGCGATAGCAGTACTAGAGTCTGCAATATCGTTAATAAGTTTCTTCGCTTCTTCAAGTGCTTTTGCTATTTCAGATTCATTTGCACCACGAATCGGAGCTGCACCCTCTACTAATATGATAACTTTACCTTCATCAACTTGAGCAACACCCCAGTTGATAACAATAGATTCGACTGATTTATCCTCTTTTTCGACATCTACAACACCAGCTTCTAACAATGTAGTTAATGAAGCGTGACCTGCTAAGACACCGAATTCTCCCTCTTGACCAGGGAGAACAACACTAACAACGTCATCATTAAAGATTTCGCCGTTAGGAGTTAGGATTTCAAGTTTAAACTTATCCATTACAGTCCTTTAGTTAAACATAAATGTTATTTGTTTTTCTCGTGTTTAGCAATAGCTTCATCGATGCTTCCAACCATATAGAAAGAGTTTTCAGACATATGATCATATTCACCGTTAAGAATACCTTTGAAACCTTTAATAGTATCTTCAAGAGAAACATATTTACCAGGAGCACCAGTGAACACTTCTGCAACGAAGAAAGGTTGAGAAAGGAATTTCTCAATTTTACGAGCACGTTCAACAACTTTTTTATCATCTTCAGAAAGTTCATCCATACCAAGAATCGCAATGATATCTTGAAGATCTTTATATTTTTGAAGTGTTTGTTGAACACCACGAGCTACATTATAGTGCTCTTCGCCTAAAATTTGTGGATCAAGTAGTCTTGAAGTTGAATCAAGTGGATCAACCGCAGGATAGATACCTTTTTCCGCAATTTTACGGTTAAGTACTGTTGTTGCATCTAAGTGAGCAAAAACAGAAGCAGGTGCCGGGTCAGTCAAGTCATCTGCTGGTACATAAACAGCTTGAACAGATGTAATTGAACCATTTTTCGTAGATGTAATACGATCTTGCAAAGCACCCATTTCACGAGCTAGAGTTGGTTGGTAACCAACAGCTGAAGGGATACGTCCAAGAAGTGCTGACATCTCAGAACCTGATTGAGCATAACGGAAGATATTATCAATAAACATTAAAACATCAAGTTTTTGCTCATCACGGAAGTACTCAGCCATAGTAAGACCAGTAAGAGCGATACGGTTACGTGCTCCAGGAGGCTCACTCATTTGACCGTAACACAGTGCAACTTTATCAAGAACGTTCGATTCTTTCATTTCGTAGTAAAGGTCATTCCCTTCACGAGTTCTCTCACCAACACCAGCAAATACTGATAAACCATCATGACCATGAGCAACATTGTGAATAAGCTCCATGATAATAACTGTCTTACCAACACCAGCACCACCGAATAGTCCAACTTTACCACCTTTAGCATAAGGAGCAAGTAAGTCAACAACTTTGATACCTGTTTCAAACATCTCTGTTGTAGTAGATTGATCTACCAATGGTGGTGGAGCACGGTGAATTGACCACTCAGGAGCATCACTAACTTGCTCACCGCCATCAATAGTTTCACCAATAACATTAAAGATACGCCCTAGTACTTTTTCACCAACTGGAACCTTAATAGGTGCACCAGTAGCTTTAGCATCCATACCACGAACTAAACCTTCACTCATATCCATTGCAATCGTTCTTACACGACCATCACCTAAGTGAGCAGCAACTTCTAGTACTAAACGATGTTCACTACCTTCTAAATTAACATTAACTTCAATAGCTTCGTTAATTACTGGAAGATAACCATCAAAATCAACATCAACAACAGGACCCATTACCTGGCTAATTTTTCCAATCATATTTTTCTCCATTATTTCATAGACTCCACACCACTGATAATCTCTATCAGCTCTGTAGTAATAGCAGCTTGACGCGCTTTATTAAACTCAACATTTAAGCTTTTTACCATCTCTTTAGCATTGTTAGTTGCAGCATCCATAGCCTGCATACGAGCAGAATGCTCAGCAGCAACAGAATCAATAAGAGAATAGTACATGTTGTAACCAACATATTTAACAACTAATGAATTAAGCATTAATTCTTCATCTTCTGCTTCAATTTCTAACATCGATCTTTTTTGAGCATCTTCACACTCAAAACCTTCTCCATCAACTGGCAGAATTTGTTTTACATGCAGTTCTTGAGTGATCATATTTTTATAACCATTATATACAACATGTAAAGCATCAATCTTACCATCTCTGAAATCATCGATAGAAGTTTTAATAAATTCGTCAGACTTTTCTTTGTCTGGCTTAGAACTTAATCCTACAACTGTATCAAACATCTCAACTTCATTGTAGTTAAAAAATTCAATACCTTTTTTACCGATACCACGTAAACGCACTTTTACATTTTGTTCTTTATACTCTTTTAAAAGTTTATTAACAGCTTTAATAGTTTGAATATTAAAACCACCACATAAACCTTTATCAGCAGTTACAAAAACAATATCTACCATTTTTGGATTTTCAACTTTTTCAAAGAAACGGTTGTTTAATCCTCCAACTTTATTACATTTAATGCGTCCAGCTATTTCGGCAATCACCTGATTCATTTTATTTGCATAAAGACGAGAGCGTTTTGCAAGCTCTTCTGCACGACGAAGTTTCGCAGTAGAAACCAGTTTCATCGCACGAGTAGTCTTTTGAGTATTACTAACACTCTTTATCTGTCTTTGAATATCTTTCAAGTTTGCCATAGAGTAATCCTTATGCCGCTACGAAGCTAGCTTTAAACTCTTCAAGTGCTTTTAATAATAATGCTTTTGTATCATCATCCACTTTTTTAGCACTTCTGATATTCTCAAAAATTTGAGGATAAGAAGCTTCAATGAATGGATAGAGTTCTGCTTCAAAACGAACTACATTTGATGGATCAAAATCATCTAAGAAACCTTCATTACCAGCAAAGATGATAACAACTTGCTTCTCAGCAGAAAGTGGTGAGAAAGGCCCTTGTTTTAGAACTTCTACCATTCTTTGTCCACGCTCTAGTTGTTTTCTAGAAACTTCATCAAGATCAGATGCAAACTGAGCAAATGCTTGAAGTTCACGATACTGAGCAAGGTCAAGTCTTAAAGTACCAGCAACTTGCTTAGTAGCTTTAATTTGTGCAGCACCACCAACACGAGATACAGAAAGACCAACGTTAATCGCTGGACGGATACCTGAGTTAAAAAGATCAGTTTCAAGGAAAATCTGACCATCAGTAATTGAAATAACATTCGTTGGAATATATGCCGCAACATCTCCCGCTTGAGTTTCAATAATTGGTAGAGCAGTTAATGATCCAGCTCCCTCTTCATCAGAAAGTTTCGCAGCACGCTCTAATAAACGAGAGTGAACATAGAAAACATCCCCTGGATATGCTTCACGACCTGGAGGACGACGAAGGATAAGTGACATTTCACGGTAAGCAACTGCGTGTTTAGATAAATCATCATAAACAATTAAACCATGACGTGCATTGTCACGGAAATATTCACCCATAGTAACACCAGTATATGGAGCTAAGAATTGTAATGCAGCAGCTTCAGCAGCAGTTGCAGAAACGATGATTGTATATTCTAATGCACCATGCTCTTCTAAACGACGAACAATTTGCGCAACAGTTGATTCTTTTTGACCAACAGCAACATAGATACATACAACACCATTACCTTTTTGGTTAATGATAGTGTCAAGTGCAACTGTAGTTTTACCAGTTTGTCTGTCACCAATGATAAGCTCACGTTGACCACGCCCGATTGGAACAAGTGCATCAATAGCTTTAATACCAGTAGCTAACGGTTCATGTACAGATTTTCTTTCCATGATTCCAGGAGCTTTTTCTTCAACGAAACGAGTTTCAGTAGCTTCGATTGGACCTTTACCGTCAATTGGCTCACCAAGTGCATTTACAACACGACCAAGAAGAGCATCACCAACTGGTACACGAAGAAGTTTTCCAAGACGCTTAACACTCATACCTTCACGAAGTTCAGTACCAGCACCAAGAATAACAACACCTACGCTGCTTTCCTCAAGGTTCATCACCAAACCTTTTGTCCCCTCTTCGAACTCTACCATCTCTCCTGCCATAACATTGCTTAGTCCGTAAACCTGTGCAACACCATCAGCATAAGAAACAATCTTACCTGTTTCATTAATATCAACACTTAGTTCAAAGTTGTCGATACGTTCTTTAATTATTGAGCTGATTTCATCAGCTTGAATTTTTGCTACCACTATTTTTCTCCTCTCTTGAAGTTAAATTGCTTTAATTATATGTTCTATAATTTGACTATCGATTCTGTCTTTAGAGAAATTAATCTCAATTCCAAGACCCTCTACCTCTACTTTAATACCATTAAAATCATTTTTAATGAACTCTAAAGAGATAGTTGAATCGAATTTTTTACTTAAACCTGCACTTAAATCATCGATAACTTTTGTATCAATATCACTGTTGCTAAATACTTTACCAGTATATGTCTTTGTTGTAGCAGCTAAATCTTTTCCAAGCTCTTTTGCAATAGCTGGGATAATATTGATTCTTTTATGCTCAACTAACAACTTAATAAAGTTATCTAGCTTTTCTGAAGCAACTGGTTTTACTGCCTCTAATAACAATGTTGATTTATCTTGTGTATCTACATTCGGATTTGAAACGATACTAACGAATTTTTCATCTTTAAAAGACTCCGCCAACACATCAAATACAGATTTAACACCTTGAATATACTCTAAATCAGAACCCTCTTTTAAAGCTTTGATATATTTTTTTGCAATCAATTCTTCCATGCTATGCCACCTTCTTTAAAATAACATTTGCCATAGCTTCTTTATCAAAAGTATCTGCACTTTGATTAAGTGTTTCACGAAGAACCTCTTCAACTACTTCACGAACCATTTTTCTTTCTTCAAACTCTTGCTTAGATGCATTTTGTTTGATAAGAGCTTCAATATCAGCTTCACATTGTTTCATAATGTTATCGTTGATAATTTTATTCTCTTTTTTCGATGCAACAGCCAACTCTTCAGCAAATTTTTCAGCTTCAGAAATTTTTGCAATTACCTCTTTTTTAAGATTAACAGACTCGTCAAGCTTATTTTGAACCTCTTTCAATTTGTCAGCGATTTCCTGACTTCTTGATGCAAAGAAATTCTTTACAGGTTCACCCACTAGATACCAAACAAGCCCAGCAAATAGTATGAAGTTAACAGTTCTTTGAACTATATCTGTTCCACCATGCTCAGCTTCAGATGCCAATGCATAAGTTGATATCATTAGCATTAATACTAAAATTCTACTCACATTACACCCTTATATTTGACTAAATTTAGCTTTAACAGCTTCTTTGAATACAGGAATCTCTTTCATTAAGTCATTTTTCAATGCTTCTTTTGATGAAGCTAATGATTTTTCAAACTCTAAATATTCCTGCGCCAATTCAGCACGTTTTGCTTCTAACTTGCTTTCAGCTAATTCTTTAGCATCCGCAATAACTTTTTCTCTCAGGGCCGCAGCTTCTAGTTTAGCATTCATAACAATTGATTCTGCTTTTGCGTTAAGCTCTGCAATTTCCGCATCATTTGAGCCTACTTTATTGAGGTCTCTTTTGATATCTTCATCACGCTTATTCATAAAGCTAAATAATGGATTATAAAGCCAACTATTTAGAACGGCTATAAGCGAAACAAATACAACAAATGTAGCCAAAAGTAGTATTGGATTTATATCTAACATAGCACCTCCTAAAAGTTGCGAGATTATACTATTATAAAATTGAAAGGATAGTTAAATGGAGCAAGAAATTTAAAAATTTTCTAAAATATCACTCAAAATATGTTAAAAAATCTTCAATCTCTTCTTGTGAATTAAATTCAAATGTAACTTTGTTTTGTGAAGTTTTGCAATTAAAATCAAGTTCATTAAGTCTTGATTTTAGCTTTTGGAGGTCCAAACTAACTGCTGGGCTTTTTTCTTTTGATTGAGGTTGAGACTCTTGTTTTTTACTTTTTATAAGTGCTTCAACCTCTCTAACACTTAATTTTTGTCCAACAATAGAGTCAACAAACAGTTGCTGTTCTTTTTCATCTAGCCCAATCAATACCTTCGCATGACCTGCACTAATCTTTTTTTCAGCCAATGCTTTTTGCGTCTTTGCTGAAAGTTGTAAAAGACGTAAAGTATTTGTAATATGAGTTCTGCTCTTATGAATCATACTAGAGAGTTCTTCATGAGTAATCTCATGCAGTTTTATAAGCTCATGATAAGCTTGTGCAAGTTCAATAGAATTTAAATCTTCTCTTTGAATATTCTCAATCAGTGCAAACTGACGCATCTTTTGTTCATCTGAATTTAAAACTATTGCTCTGATCTCTTTAAGTTTTGCCAGTTTTGATGCACGAAATCTTCTCTCACCTGCTATTAGTACATAACCATCAATATCTTCTGTAACAACAACAGGCTGTAAAAGACCATCCTCTTTTATAGAGTCCGCCAGCTCTTGTAATGCTGTTTCGTCAAAAGATTTTCTCGGTTGGAAAGGATTAGGTCTGATATCTTTAAGTGGAATCTCTAAAATTACATCCCTTTGAGAACCCTCATTTTCATAAGCTTCATCTATTTCACCTAATAGTGCATCAAGACCTCGACCTAGTTTTTGTGTTTTCACCGTATGGTCTCCTTTATTTAATAATAGCTTGTGCTAGATTCTGATAAGCGATTGAACCTGCTGATTTTACATCATATAAAATAGCAGGCTTTCCAAATGATGGTGATTCTGCTAATTTTACATTTCTTGGAACTACTATATACTTTTCATTTTCATCTTTAAAAAGCTTCCCTTTAAAATGTTGGCGCAAATCCGCAAACACCTGTTTAGAAAGATTATTTTGCGATGAATACATAGTTGGTAAGAAACCTTTTATACTCAACTTTGGATTAATTGATTTTCTTACTAGTTTTACAGTGTTTAACAGTTGCGCTAATCCTTCAAGTGCAAAAAACTCACATTGAATAGGAATAATAACAGAGTTTGATGCTGAAAGAGCATTGATAGTCATCGGTCCAAGAGCAGGAGGAGAATCTATAATTATATAATCATAATCTTTTTTTACATATGCAATAGCTTTTTTAAGAACAAGTTCACGCCCTTTTGCCTTATCTGCATCATAATACTCTTTTTCAATACCTACTAGACCAATATTTGAAGGTGCCAAATGGAGTGTTGGCAAATCTGATTTTAAAATAATCTCTTTAAGTTTTTTTGTACCGATAAGTACATGGTAAATATTGAACTCATAATCATTTCTATGAAATCCAAGTGATGTTGTAGCATTAGCTTGTGGATCAGAATCGATAAGTAACACTTTTTTCTCAGCCACAGCAAGTGAAGCTGCTAAATTAACGGCAGTAGTTGTTTTACCCACTCCACCTTTTTGATTCGCTATTACTATTACTTCACTCATCTTAGACTATATATCCTCTCACCATCAATATTTAAACTGCCATCATCTTCGAGTTTAGCATCATTTAAAGATATTTTTAAATTTTTGTAGTGTGTAAAAAATTTTTTGTTTCGGTCAAATTCTAGCTTATATTTGCTAAAAACTTGCTTCCATAAAATCTTTTTTTCCACTTTCTGTAAATATTCTTCAACCAACTTTTTTCTGTCTATATTTATATCTAAAACACCAAAGTTTTTTGGAGCTTTTGTAAGATTTAGTCCTACACCACAAATGATAAAATCTTCTACCACGTTTGTGATCATTCCACCAATTTTTTTCTCTGCTATATAAAAATCATTAGGCCACTTTAACCAAACTTTTGAGCCTTTTACTTCTAATACTTCTTGTAACAGTGAAGCAAAATAGATAGATGCTGAACCAATATGCAAATCTGATGGCAGTTCTTTAAGTGGAAGCATAAATGACAAAAAAAGATTTTCATTGTATCCTTTCCAGTTATTATCTCTGCTTCCAATACCATGAGTTTGTATATCACTTACTACTGCTAGAGGATGTTTCTCTTTTTGTGCAGTGATTGCTCTTTTTAAATAGAGTTGGGTTGAATCGATCTCTTTAAGATAGATAATCTTCAACACTTAATCGCTTTCCGTTACAATAAGACAGCACATCCATCTCTTTTTTGGATGCTGGCTGCACTTTAAAAATTTCCAAACTTCCTTGTAAACAAGAGACAATGATAGATTTTTTCCCCATCGAAAGAATTTGCCCAGCTGTTTGATGTTTTGTCTGTGTATCATGAAGCGCTATCTCTTTTAATTTGAGCCCATCTTTTGTAAAGATAGCAGGCCATGGTGTAAAAGCTCTGTATTTATTATAAATTGTTTGGGCATTATCAAAAGAGATTTCACCATCAGCTTTTGTTATTTTTTTACAATATGTAGCCTGTGCATCATCTTGAGCAACTGGGGTATAACTTTCAAAATTTTCCAAAACATCGATAGTTAGTTCAGCTGCTATCTCTGTAAGCTTATGAAATAAAGACTCAACCATCTCATCTGGAGTCACTTCCACAGTTTCTATTTTAATAATATCACCAGTATCAAGTCCCTCCTCCATAAGCATAGCTGTTACACCTGTTTTTGTATCACCATTGAGAAGTGTTTGTTGGATTGGACTAGCACCTCTATATTGAGGTAAAATGGATGCATGAAGATTGATACAAGGGGCATAATCTAAAATCTGACGCGGTAAAATCTGTCCATACGCTGCTACAACTATATAATCACACGCTATGCCAAGTACATCTTCTATCGCTTTGTCATCTCGGAGTCTTGATGGTTGGTATACTGGTATATGATGTTGTAGTGCAGTTTGTTTTACAGGTGGTGGAGTAAGTAGTTTTTTTCGTCCCACTGGTTTATCAGGCTGAGTAAATACACCAACAACCTCTATATTATTATGCCCAAGAAGTTTTTTTAATATTGTATCAGCATAATCGGGTGTACCCATAAATAAAACTTTTTTCATCAACTAACCCTTTATCTATAAAAATTGTAACTAACATTTGTGACTAAATAGTGTCCCGCCTTTATGGATACCATCAAGCATATAACTTTTCACATCACCTAAATCAAATCCACTGGCTAAAAACATATCTTTTTGATTATTCAGTAGATAAGATGCGGCTTTGAGCTTTGTTACAATGCCACCTGTAGCAAAAATATTGTTTGGTGTCACCTCTTTGGTGAGTTCATCTTCAGTAATCTCACATACAACTTTTAATCGTTCTGCATCTGTGTGTTTTCTCGGATCTTTATCATAGTAAGCATCAATATCTGAAAGGATAATAAGCATATCTGCATCAATATGTTGTGTGATGTATGCTGAGAGCTGGTCATTATCACCAACCTCAAGTTCATCAGTGGCAGTTGCATCATTTTCATTGACAATAGGGATTACTTTATTTTTTAAAAGTGTCTCTACTGTATTTTTTACACGTTGTATATCATCTGCTTTATTTAAGTTTGCAGCAGTAACTAAAACCTGCGCGGTTAAAATATTATATTTTGCAAATTTTTTAGCATACTTTCTCATAAGTACTGGCTGACCGATAGCTGCAAGTGCTTGCTTATTGGCAAGAATCGTCCTATCTAGTTGTAACTTTGTGTATCCACCAGCTACTGCACCAGAGGAAACAAGTATCACTTCATATTTTTCTTGCAATTGAGCCAAAAAATCAACTAATGCCTGCATTCGCTCAAGTGCTATAGTTCCATCTTGCGTTAAAACAGCACTACCAACTTTAACAACAATACGTTTCATTAGTTTCTGCTTTGTTGCACCAAATTAAAGAGTGCATATTTCAATGGCTCTATATTTTTATGAGTTGCTGAAGATATTGGAACAATAAAATAGGGTTTTTCTTTCTCATACCCCAATGTTTCATCAGCACTCTCTTGAATAAAATATGGTAATTCACTGTCAAAATCAAATTCAGAGTTGCGTGTTCTTTCAAGACCCATCATTTTTATAAAACCATTAACCAACTCTTTAATATCCTCAGGTGGTACAATATCTACCCGTGTAAGAGCGATAGCATACTTTGAAGAACCTAGTTTTTCAGAAAAAGAAGCAACTTCATCACGAAGCACTTCAATTTGCTCTTTTAAATCTCTGTATGATGCCAAATCTATCATAAATAAAAGTGTTTTTGTTCTCTCAATATGGCGTAAAAACTTTATACCAAGCCCTTTTCCCTCATGTGCGCCACCAATGATTCCTGGGATATCTGCCATAACAAATGATTCATAATCCCCAATGTTTACTTGACCTAATTTTGGAGTCAATGTTGTAAACTCATAGTTGGCAATCTCTGGGCGAGCATTGGAAACTGTTGAGATAAGTGTTGATTTTCCAACATTTGGAAACCCAACAAGACCAACATCAGCGATAAGTTTCAAGTCAAGCTTAATCTTGCGTGTTTCACCCTTTTCACCAGGTTGTGCATAGGTTGGTCTTTGATTTGTAGGAGATTTAAAGTGAGTATTACCAAGTCCACCTTTACCACCCTCTAAAAACTTCACCTCTTGACCGTGCTCTGTCATATCTAAAAGCACTTCACCTGTCTCTGCATCTACAACCTGTGTTCCAGGTGGTACAATAATCACTTTTTTTGCACCAGATTTACCAGTACAGTTTGATCCTTCACCTGGACGGCCATTGTCTGCTTTGATGTGCATTTTTCTTTGAAAATGGGAAAGTGTATGGGTATTGTTATCACATTTAAACCATACATCACCACCTTTACCACCGTCACCACCGTTTGGTCCACCATTAAGGACAAATTTTTCACGACGAAACGCAACACACCCTGCTCCACCTTTTCCCGATGAAACTGTTAATTCAACACTATCTGTAAACAAATGAACTCCTGATTGAGTTAGAAAAACTCTAAAATACTTAAAAATCAGCTCTAACAAACAGTAGCGGATTATTAAATATTTTGGTTAGATTATAAAATGAAAAAAATGAAAGAAAATCTATCTGGGCAAAGCCCAAATAGAGATGTAGAAAATTATGCAGCAGGGATGATTGAAACTTGTTGACGTTTTTTATCTTTTCTTTCAAACGCAACAACACCATCAACTAAAGCAAAAATAGTATGATCTTTACCCATACCTACATTTTTACCAGGATGAACTTTTGTTCCTCTTTGACGAATAATAATGTTACCAGCAACTACTGATTCACCACCATATTTTTTCACACCAAGTCTTCTACCAGCTGAGTCACGATTATTCTGTGTACTACCTTGACCTTTCTTATGTGCCATCTTTATCTCCTTAAACTAGGTTCCCTAATCTAAGGAACCTTTTATTTATTTTAATCACCTAAAAGGAACAAAGTCCCTTTTAGTATACTAACGCTTAGTCTCCCTCAGCAGGAAGCTCACGCAACTAGTTGCTTTTGTGTTTAAAAGCCTACAGCTTACTACGCAGCTATTTTTGTGATACGAACACGTGTATAATCACGTCTGAAACCACGTTTTACTTTACTATCTTTACGACGACGTTTTTTGAAAATCACAACTTTCTTGTCACGTCCTTCGCTGATAACTTCAGCAGTTACAACAGCGCCATCTATATATGGAGCTCCAACTTTAAGCTCACCAGCATTTACTGCGAGAACTTCTTTGATTTCGATAGTAGCTTCTGGCTCTAATGACATTTTGTCTAAAGAAAGAACGTCACCTTCTTGAACTTTATACTGCTTACCACCATTTTTAATAATTGCGTACATCTATGGTCCTTAAATATTTTTAGGTTGTATTTCTACAAAAAGTGCGGAATTATATCCAACTAAGCTTTAAGTTATGTTTAATTGTTACGTATTCTTCTTTTTAGCAAATATTTTTATTACTTTTTTTACAATTATACGGACAATACCAAAGAAAATGTAAACAATAAAAGCATATATAAAAGGATGGATAAAGTTATGTCTCTCTTGCATTAGAGAGAATCTCTCATTTGGGTCAGAGAGTAAATCTGGATGCATTACAAATGCAAGAAAGATAAGCAAAATGGCAAAAAAAGCCATTTCTCTTATCAGATTCTTTCGCATATTACATTAAACCTCTCATCATTAAATACCAGTACATCGGTTTTAACATATAAAGGTCAAATGCCCACCATATCCATCTTGGTTCTTCAACGGCAAGTGGGAATGAAGGTGCTGCACCTTTATAATTGAACTCAGCTAAGATAATTTTCCCATATTGAGTTTTTAGTGGACATACTGTATATCCGTCAAATTTCTCTTTAGGTTTTTTACCTTCCATTACAGCTAACAGGTTTGCAACCATAATTGGTCCGTGGTGACGAGCAGAACCACCTGTTTTACCTTTTGGAACACCACAAATATCACCTATACCAAATACATTTTTATAACGTCTGTGTTGCAATGTATCTTTATCTACTTCTAACCATCCTTTTCCACTTCCTTTTTGCCAAGCAAGTTTCGAATTAGCTACAGCATCAACACCTGCCATTGGCGGTACGATATGGATAAAATCATATTCCATCTTCACAATATCAGTTTTTTTGATGATATCATACTCTTCTAAATCTTCATCATATTCACCTTGAACTTCATATTTGTGCTCAAATGTTGCAACTTTGTTATCAGCATCTATTTCAATAAGGTTGTGTTTAAATTTATTGGTAATATTACCGTAGCGAGGCTGTACCTCATCTTTTAACATCTTATCAACTGCTGGTACAGCACCAAAGAGTTTCCCTCCGTTGGTTGCAAATGTAAAATCAGCTGTTAATCCATCTTTTTTAAGGTAATCATTACTCAAATAAAGAATTTTCTGAGGTGCACCACCACATTTAATAGGTGTAGCAGGTTGCGTACAAATAACTTTAGGCTTGCCTTTTTTAGCAGCTTCTTTTAGATCGTTAAACCATTCCCAAGTGATAGAACCACCATCAGCAGTTCCAGCTTCTGGATCGTTAAGATAAACAGAAGATATTCCATTTTTACCAATCATATCTTTTGTTAGACCTTTAATCCACTCATAATGGTACTGAAGACCAGTTGCAACAACAAGGTAATCATATTCAATCTCTTTTCCATCACGAGTTATAACTTTATTGTTATCTGGATCAAACGTTTTTACTTCATCTTTAATCCAGTTTACATCATCTGGAATAAAATCTTTATTATCTTTTACAATATCTTCAAAAGTGTACTCACCAGCAGCCATAAACACTTGACCAGGCTGATAGAGGTGTACTTCATTTGGAGCGATCAATGTAATGTCTGGATTTGACAAGGCTGAATGAAGACGAGCCATAGCCATAATACCACCAGCACCCCCACCAACGATAACTATTTTTCCTTTTGCTCCACTTGCCTGTGCTTGAGTCACCTCACCACCAGCTGAAAGCAAAGCAGTTGCCGCTATTGGTGAGATACCCATAAGCTTTAATGCGTCACGACGGCTTAAACCTTTTTCATTGATCACTTCATCCATAAAATCTATTTTTTTCTCTGACATACTTTTTTCCCCTTTTTTTAGTATCTATATCTAAAATAAACACGCAAATCTTGTGCACTCTCAACTGCATCCATTGCATTAGCAATAGCTGATCCTATAGCGACAGGTGTTCCTGCTTCTCCAAAGAAAGCATTTGAACCTGTATAATCATAATCTAAGTAAGTATATCTAATTTGCATGGAAAATACACTTTTGCCATCTTTTTTTATGATAGGTTGTGTCCAGTATGCTTCATAAGCATTACCACGTGTTGCCATTTTAGAACCGATCATCGTATCTTCACCATATGTGAATGATCTCCAATATTTTGAACCATGATTATATTCAAGCCCAAACTTACCACCTGTCATATTTGGAATCTGTCCACCTATCCAATATGATGTTCCTGATTTTTTACTTGTACTACCCAACATTGCACTTCCATCAGGACGCGTTTGTGACCATGCTACTGAAGCAAAAAGAATAGTCTCATCAAGAAAATCGTTAATCATATCCCCAATACCTTGAATTTTAGCTGATACAGCTGCACCATCCATATCTCCAAAAGTTTTCAATGTGTCTGGAATACCATCTGCATCTGTATCTTTCATCCCAGGTACATTAAAACCTCTATAATACTTTGCCATCATTGAGTATTGACCATCATCATAGACTTTTGCCATAATACCTAGCATATCAGTATTGTCAAGTTGAGTATCATCTGTAGCATAATCCAAACCTTGTGCATCAAAGCGTGTTCTTGCATTTGTTAAACCACGACCAAGGCAAAGTTTTAAGTAAGAACCAGAGATATATCTGTCTAGTTTTATACTTGCACTCAACCCATCAAACTCCATATTAATGATATGTCCAAGTGGAGATTTTGCTTTATCATCATCACGAAGATTAATTAAATAACCATTAGTTGCAGGACGGCGACCTACACTTAATGTTGTTCCAAAACCACCAACTGTTGGTGTCCATAACCAGTATGCTTCTCTAACACGCAATGTATCATCACTGAGGGCTTCATTAACAACCCAGTCAAAACCATCATATCCTTGACCACGTCCGTTTGTATCTGCACCAAAAGCCTTATTAAAAGCAAGTTGCCCTTTAAATATCATCTCTTTAGTTGGTTGATATCCCATTCCTAGCCACAAACGGTTTGAATAAAGACCATCATTGGTTACAGTTTTTGATGCTGTTTTATAGCTGATATAGTCATATGATGTTCTAAAATCAATATCAAACTTGATATTATCAAAAGCATCATGAGCTCTTACTTTTGCTAAAGATTTAGATGTACGTTTTTGTTTATTTTCTAACTTTTTGATTTTGTCATTGAGAAGTTTTATCTCTGCTTTCATATCTGAAATATCATCAGCAAAAACATTGGAAAAAACACTACTCACCACGGCAATAGACAATAAGATTTTTTTCATTCAGTTTCCTTATGTTTGTAAATGCGTACATAGACGCTTCTTAAAGAGGTATTAGAGAGTATTTATAAAGTTCTACTCTCTAATATATTAATTAACAAGAAGGGATATTACCACTGTCACTTGCGAAATCATGAACAAAGTCATATAAGTGTGAAGAGAATTTTTTCTTAAATTTTGAGCTCTCAAAGAAATCTTTTCCTGCAGGACAAACTTCCTCCATTACTTTTCCAAGTTCACCGTTCTCTTTTGCTTCTGCCCATTCATCTTGAGTATGTTTTGCTGCAAAAACTGCACCAGAGAATCCACAAACATTTTTTAATTTCTTTTGATAAATACGTTTACCTTTATCTGCATCCGCACTCGCTGTAGTTCCAATTAAACCAAACCCTACTATCGCTACTAAAGCTACTTTTTGAAGTGTATTCATACTTTTTCCTTTAAATTATATCTAAAATAAGTGATTATTATACAAATAGAAACTTTAAGATAATATAAAATTGACTTTATGATTATTTAAAGTAATAGCACTTTTACTAAAGTATATTATTTAGAATTGATAATAAATTATTATACAAAATCAACAAAAAGCACCTTGAGATGGTCTATAGAAGAAAGAAGATATATATGAAAAAAAATTAAGTATACGAAGCAAACATAAGTTGATTGAGAAAAATAAGAAATCAGAAAGAAGATTTGTTTACATTTTGTAACATATAAAACTCTTAAAAGAGCTATATCTACACATTATTCTGCGTGTTGTATCACATATTCATATAAATGTGCTGCATATATTTTTTTAAATTTTGTACTTCGAAAGAATGAAGCCCCTGCTGGACATATTTGTTTCATATATTTTCCAAGTTGACAATGTCCTTTTGCATATTTCCATTCCTCTTTTGTGTATTTATGAGCAAAGACCTCTACAGGAAAACCACATCTATACTCCAGTTTTTCTCTATATACCTCTACACCCCTCATCTCATTAGCATATATACTGCTACTAAAAAGAAAGAGAACAATCAGTACGTTTAATATGGGTAGAAAATTACTTGTGTTTACTTGAGGAACTGAAGAAATGTAATAGGGTCTATCTCCAAAAATGGAGATAGTATTTTAATGAAGAAGTGCTACTGCATCAATCTCAACAAGAGCATTTTTTGGCAATGTTTTAACTGCCACGGTTGAACGTGCAGGTTTATGAGAACCAAATGCTTTTTCATAGATCTCATTAACAACAGCGAAATCATCCATATCGGCTAAAAAGATGGTTGTTTTTATAACCAAATCCATACCACTTCCTGATGCTTTTAAAACTGCTTCTAAATTTTCAAGCACCTGATGTGCCTGAGTAGATACATCTTTGCTTAAGAGCTCATCACTTCCATCAGGTTTGAGTGCAATCTGTCCTGATGTATAGACCATTGTATTAACACTTATTGCCTGTGAATAGGGTCCTATAGCCGATGGGGCTTTATCTGTTTGAATATATTTCATACTTATTGTTCTCCTTTTTGTTTCATAAACTTCTCTTTTGCATTTCCTAAAAATGATTCAAAGACCTCTACATCTCTAAAACCCAAAGCTTCATAGAGTATATCTCCTTTGGTATTTATAAAATAATGTCTTGGCACCGGTGATGTTTTTAACTGAGACGGAACAGCATCAACATCACGGACAAGATGAATCGGTATAAAATCTTTTAAGAGTTTTGTTTGAAGATTTTCATCTTGCAATGTTGTTTGCTCAAATTTTTTACACCATTGGCAACTTTTGGATGTGATGAGAATATAAATGAGTTTATTTTGCTCTTGTGCATCTTGAAGTGCTTCTTTATAATTATGAGACCATCTTATATCTGCTGCCAATGTAAAAAAATGAACACTCAAAAGCAGTAAAAATAGTTTCATTTTAGCTCCAAATTGCGATAAGAGTCTTAAAAACTTTGTATAAACTTTCCACTTCCTCTTTCGTTGTTCTTTCATTGACAGAGTGGATTGTGTCATTTTTAACACCAAACTCTATAACATCAACACCAAAAGCAGCTAAAAACCTTGCATCACTTGTACCACCTGCTGTTGAGTGTTTAGGCTTCATACCTGTTACTTTTTCTATCGCTTTATCAATCGTTCTTACAAGTTTTGTATCTGTATCTGTTTTAAAAGGGTAAGAACCCTGTGTTAAACGCAAATCATAATCTAAACCATCAAGATGTTTGGTAACAAAATCACGCACCTCTTTTTGAGTTGTTTTGGTGTTGTTACGAACATTAAACATCATTTTAAGTTCATTTGGTGTTACATTAGTAACCTGCATTCCTGCACGAATATCAGTCACTACAAACTTACTCGGAGCAAAATGTTCATCCCCATCATCCAAATCAACACCTGCCATATAAGCAAGTGGTGTTGCTATTTGATGTATAGGATTGATTGCTTTTTCAGGATATGCTGCGTGTCCTTGCTTCCCTTTTAAAGTGATATACCCATTGATACTGCCACGTCTTCCAACCTTTATAGCATCACCAAAAATCTCTTCACACGTTGGTTCAGCAACCACTGCAACATCAGGAAGCATATCTTTTTCTTTAAGTACTTCCAAAACTTTTATAGTACCGTTGACAGCTTCACCCTCTTCATCTGAAGTTAAAAGTAAAGAGAGTGTACCATGAAAATGTTTTGCTTCACGAACTGCTTGTAAAAAAGCTGCTACACCACTTTTCATATCTTGAGTACCACGTCCATAGATATACCCATCAGCTTCAACAGCTTCATAAGGATTATGCTTCCAACCATCACCAGCAGGAACCACATCAACATGTCCTGCAAAACAAAGATGTTCACCCTCTCCAAATTTTTTATAAATAAAAAGGTTTTTAACATCTTCTCTATCAACACGCAATACTTCAAAACCTTCAAGATAAGATGTTACAAAGTCAAGTAAACCTCCATCATCAGGTGTTTCACTTTTTGTTGATACTAAATATTTAAAAAGTTCAATTATATCCACTATTTACTTCCAGGGTTCTCGTAAAATACATAAGGTGTTGAGAAATTACTTACTTCAAAATAAAGTTTTTTCTCTCCAGCATCAACTTTATAGTTGAAGTTCTTATCCAAATATCCATATCCATATCGATAATTTCTCGGTGTTGTACCATCAGTTGCAATAGCAGTGGAGAGTTTATCAATTTGAATGAAACGCTGTACCACTTTTTCCCCCATATAGATATCTAAAACTCCGTTTGTTCCTGTCCAGTTTTGTAAACTACGCCCTATTTTATTTTGTGTTTCTTGAGTACAACCACTCAAAAGAATCAAACACGCAATACCAAAAGTTATCATTGCCTTTTTCATTTTATACCTCTCCATATTTTAATTTTTTTAACGCGGCCTCTTCATCCTCTTGACGCATAAGAGACTCTCCTACCAAGAAAGCATCCACTCCTGCCTTGCTTAGTTCTTCTAACTGACCGTGCTCATAGATACCACTCTCAGCCACAATAATCTTTCCATTTGGAATAAGCGGAATCAGTTTATAACACAGTTCCATATCCATCTCAAAAGTTTGCAGATTTCTATGGTTAATCCCTATTATATCAGCTCCTGCATAAATAGCTTTCACAAGATCAGCTTTATCATGCACCTCAACTAGTGCTTCCATCCCTAAATGCCTACTGTATGCAAGAAGTTCTTTTAAGTCTTTTTTATTTAAAGCCGCTGCTATTAAAAGGATAAAATCAGCGCCAAAGACCAAAGCTTCCAATATTTGGTATTTTGAGATGATAAAATCTTTTCTAAGTAACGGTATACCGACATAACGACGAATCCCTGCTAAGTACTCTATATTTCCCTGAAAAAAATGGGGTTCTGTTAGCACAGAGATTGCACTCGCACCACCCCTTTCATACGCTTGAGCGATAGCCAAAGGATCAAAATCTTCCCGTATAACACCTTTTGAAGGGGAAGCTTTTTTCACTTCTGAAATTATTCTGTAAGGATCCTCCTTGGTCGATTGCAAGTAAGAATATACATCCCTTGGTTGTCTTGCATTAAAAGCCAAAGAGCGTCCAAGCCAATCAAGAGAAAACTCTTTTTCCCTTTTTACCAAATCCTCTTTTGTTTTTTTTATAATGTCATCTAAAATCATCGTTTTATTATCACCTTTTTATGTTGTGGATTACCTATACAGTCATTAATCTCTTTTTGATGGTAAAGTACCTCAGGATCATCACCACCCTCTAGTGTTACTACCTTATCAATGATAGTTTTTGCTTTTTTACATTGATGGAGTTTATAATAACCCCATGCCAAGGAGTCCAGATAATAGGCTGAATTGGGTTGTATTTTCACAACTTTTTTAATATATTTCATCCCTTTGTCCACATCAATTTCATGATCAATCAAAATATATCCTAAGTAGTTTAAAAAGAGTGTATCATCAGTTTTTTGAACTACTTTTTCAAGCTTTTGAATGATACTTTGTAATGTCTCTTTTGATAGATGCTCTTTTTTTGCCTCATACTCATACAAAGCACTTTGTCCCAAAAGAGCTGTATCATTGTTTTGCTCATAAAGTTTATTCGCTAACTTATATGCTTTTGTGTAATTTTTTGCCCCAACATATAACTGTAAAAGAAGTTCATCATCAATGTGATTCTCTTCTAAAAAATTCATCAGTTTTACATAGTCTCTTTTATAAGAGTAGATCTGAATGATTTTTTTCGCTGTAGCGTCATCTTTTTTAAGAGCATAAAGCCTTTTATACACAGACAACAGCCCATCAATATCATTTTCATTACTATAAATTCCTACAAGTCTGTTACAAATAAGCTCTGAACATCCATGGATTCTTGTATGTGACTCAAGTTGTGCAATCGCATCTTTTTTTCTTTTAAGATTGACATATAAAATGATAGCAATTTTATCTAAAATCTTTTCATTGTACTCTTTAACATAAGCCCCTTCAAGATACTTCAATGCCAAATCATACTGAGCCTGTTTAGAATAGATATCACCTACGAGGATATAATCATTTGCTTCTTGCGTGTTATGTGCTAATTGCAGTGCTAACTCTTTTGCCTTGTCAAGTTCGTTTTTTTCAAACAAAGCTATAATTTTGAGTCGAATAAGTTTAGCATCTTCCAAAGAGCCTTGAGTTATAGAATCAACAACACTGATAACTTTATCATACTCTTTTGCAACTAAAAGATTTTCCAACATACGATACAAGTACTCTTTTTTATGTGATTTTTTATAGAGTAGATCAAAAAGTTCTGCAGCTGTTTTGTTTTTATGTACCTCTTCAGCACGTAATGCAAAAAGGATGTAAGTGTCTTCTTGTTCAAATGCTTTTTCATTTGGTTGCACAACATCTATATGTTTAGAGCTGCATGCACCAAAAAACAATACAACAACAATGAGTAAAAAATATTTATACATCTATAATCCCTGGGCATTCAAGCTTAAGCTCATTGACTCTTGTTTTATAATAGTCCCAAAAAGGGAATGTTTTACACTGAGAGGGTCTCACATCATAAATCGTACATCCGTTTGCATTCTTATCGTAAAAAATACACTCATAAGAGTTCTCATCAACTTTTCGCTCTTTGATGGAGTATTTATACCCTTTTTTAAAAAGATATTTTACTCCAAAATCATTAACATCCATCTCTAGATGCTTGGCAATGTTCATAATCTCTGATTTACTTAAAAAAATATAACCACTCTCCCCTGTGCAACATCGACCTTGGCAGGTTGCACACGCAGAGGTATCAAAGGCGTATGGATATCCCTCTTGTTTAGTTATAGTTGACATTTAATACTCTGTGTAGAAGCTTTTGCATATATCTCTTGTGCCTTTTTAGATGGTGTATCTCCATCAAAATGTATAAATGGTGGCCATACTTTCATCATTGCATTGGAACCATTTCTTGCATGAATCATCACCAATGAAGCTGTTTTATCAAGTTTTGGATGAACAAACTCAACATCAACAACCCTCATTTTTACTTTTTCAAGTGCAGCACATAAAAGTCCAAACTGAGTTGCATCATAACAAAAAATAAAATGAGACCTCGGTTTTAAAACTTGGGAAACTTTTTTAAAAAATGCTTCCATTGGTAAATGTAAATTATATCTGGCATTATACACCATCTCATTGTTACTTTTTTTAGCACCTGAAGAGTAAAAAGGGGGATTGGATATGATAAAGTCATATTTTTCCTCAAATTTCAAAGAGGTAAAATCCCCTTGATGTAGTTTGTAGTCTATTTTATTAACACGGGCATTTGTTTGAGCAAAATGAATAAATGCCTCCTGCTTTTCTACAGCTTCTAAAGAAATTTTAGGATTATCTCTAGCTACTAATAATCCAATAATGCCACATCCAGCACCTACATCAAGAACTCTCCCTTTAGGTTGAAATTTTGTAATAAAATCATATAAAAACAGAGAATCACTGTTATAACAGTACCCTGATTCTGGCTGATAAAGAAGCATATTGTAAACAACCTTGAGTTATAATTATTGAAATTATATCAAAGAGGTATTAAATGATTATTATCCCTGCCAGACTGGCATCGACTCGATTTCCCCAAAAAGTTCTCGCCGATATAGGTGGAATCCCTATGGTCGTGCGTACAGCACAACGTGTTTCCCACCTTGATGATGTTGTCGTTGCTGCTGATGATGAAAAAATCATTGAGGTGTGTAAAGAGTATGGTATTAAAGCTATGCTCACCTCAACAACACATAAGAGTGGAACAGACAGAATCCATGAATGTGCTACTATCTTGGAACTAGATGATGATGAGCTTATTATTAATGTCCAAGCAGATGAGCCTTTCATTGAACCTGATGTAGTAAAGAGCCTTATAGAAAAACTTCGTATTTTACAACAAAACAATTCTGACTTTATTATGGGTAGTTGCTACAACTCCATCAATGCAGATGCAGCAAAAGATCCAAACTTGGTCAAAGTGGTTCTTGATGCAAATAACAACGCCATCTATTTTTCCCGTGCAAAAATTCCACACAATCAAAGTGGAGAAGCTGTCTATTTTGGGCATATCGGTATCTATGGCTTTAGTAAAAAAAGTCTTAAAGAGTTTTGTAATCTCAATGATGCACCTATTGAAGATATAGAAAAACTTGAGCAGTTACGAGCTGTTTATCATGGAAAGAGCATAGCTATGGTTAAAGTTGCAAGTACAGGTTTTGGAATAGATACAAAAGAGGATTTAGCAAGAGCGATTGAGATATTTCTCTAAAAACTGTGCATAAAAAAAGGGAGAAACCCCTAAAGAGGTTCTCCCTTACAAAACATAAACTTTAAAAAGTTTACTTAGATATTGTCACGAATTCCTAAAGATTCGATAAGTTTAGCATAAGCTTCTTTATCTTTTCTTTTAAAATATTTCATTAAACGACGACGTTGACCAACAAGTTTAAGAAGTCCAAGACGAGATGCATGATCTTTTTTGAAAACTTTTAAGTGTTCTGTTAACTCTTTAATTCTCTCTGTTAAAAGTGCAATTTGAACTTCACTTGAACCAGTGTCGTTTTCATTACGTCCGTATTTAGCGATAATCTCTTGTTTTTTAGCCGAATCTAAAGCCATAATAGCCTCCTGAATGGTATAATAATCTAACAGTTTTACATGCTTGCAAAAAAGTTGAAGCGAAATTGTACCTAAAATTTTCTTTAAAATTATTTACGTCAGTAAAAGTTTGCATTTTTTAGATATAATAATGACTAAAAAAATAGAAAGATTTTCTAATATGTTAATAACCCGTGCGAGTGAATATGCAATACTCTCTTTAATACTTCTATCATCAGCAAAAGAACCGATGGATAGTGAAACTTTGTCAAAAGAGTTGGCTATCTCAAAAAGTTTCTTGGCAAAAATTTTACAGTCCCTTGCAAAAGCGCAAATTCTTAAATCCTACAAAGGTGTCAATGGCGGTTTTGTCTTGGAAGCTGATCCAAAAACAATCAATATGCTTGCAGTGATGTCTTGTGTTGAGGGAAAAGCCCCTATGGTCTTTGAGTGTGCACCTTCAGAAAAAAACTGCCCATCAGATAAAGCAAATATCTGCTCAATCTGGCCTTTTTTACATAAGCTTCAAGGCAAAATAGATCTCTTTTTAGCAGACCTAACATTAGCAGATATTTTAGAAGACTAAACTAAAGAGTAACATTGGCAAAAAAACTGACATTAAGACAACAAATCGGAACTACCCTTAATTTTCTTCTTGGTCAAAGAGACTTAAGTGTTGTTGTTTTTGTTATGGCCATTTTGGCAATCATCATTGTACCTCTGCCTTCGGCAATGCTTGATGTATTGCTTACCGTTTCTATGGCATTTGCTGTTTTGATTTTGCTTATCTCTTTATATGTACCAAAACCAACAGACCTTACAACCTTTCCAACCCTTATTCTTATTTTAACCCTTTTTCGACTTTCATTAAACATTGCTACAACAAGAATGATTTTAAGCCATGGGCATGAGGGACCTGAAGCAGTCAGTGATATTATTACAAGTTTTGGTGATTTTGTTGTGGGTGGGAATTTTGTTATCGGTATTATTGTATTTTCTATTTTGGTACTAATTAACTTTATGGTTATCACCAAAGGTTCAACAAGGGTTGCAGAGGTTGCAGCTCGTTTCGTACTTGACTCGATGCCTGGTAAGCAAATGGCAGTTGATGCAGACTTAAACGCAGGACTTATTGATGATGCAGAAGCAAAACGTCGCCGTGCGGAAATACTTCAAGATGCAAACTTTTATGGTGCTATGGATGGTTCGAGTAAGTTTGTCAAAGGGGATGCAGTTGCGGGTATTATCATTACCCTTATCAACATTATTGGTGGTTTCTTAATTGGTGTTTTTCAATACGATATGACAGTAAGTGATGCAGCAGCCACCTTTACCCTTTTAACCATAGGTGATGGGCTTGTAGGACAGATTCCAGCACTAATTGTCTCTACTGCTACTGGTATTATGATCACCCGTTCATCAAGTGATGGTGACAATTTTGCAGAAGGTACTATCAACCAAATGGTTGGTAATGCCAAAATCATGATGATAGTTGGCTTTATCATGACCCTTTTTGCATTGGTTCCTGGGCTTCCAACAGCATCTATGGGACTTGTTGGTTTACTTTTTGGTTTACTTGGCTGGTCTATTTATAAGTTTGAAAAAGGGGAACTGCATATTTTGGATGTAGATAATGTTTTAGGGAAAAAAACACAACAACAACTCCAAGAGGAACAAGAAAAAATAAAGCCTGCTAAAACTCAAGCTGAAATTGCAAAAGAAGAAGAGAGTGCCCTAGAAGATATACTTAAAGTGGAGATGCTTGAACTTACTTTGGGATATCAACTTATCAAACTTGCTGACAACACGCAAGGGGGAGATCTTTTAGAAAGAATCCGTTCTATGAGAAGAAAAATAGCAAGTGATTACGGATTTCTAATGCCTCAGGTTCGCATACGAGACAACCTCCACCTTAAACCCAATCAATACCAGATTCTGCTCAAAGGTGTAATAATTGGTGAAGGTGAAATCCAGCCTGATAAATTTTTGGCAATGGACAGTGGAATGGCTACAGGTGAAATTGATGGTGAAGCCACAAAAGAGCCTGCCTTTGGACTTGATGCACTCTGGATTAATCCATCACAAAAAGAAGACGCCATCATTAATGGCTATACCGTTGTTGACCCAGCTACTGTTATATCAACACACATGAGTGAACTTGTGAAGAAAAATGCAGAAGAGCTTTTAACACGACAAGAGGTACAATCACTCATTGACAAAATAAAAGATGATTACCCTGTTATTGTGGATGATGTGTTAAAAGTTGCTACTATTGGACTTATTCAAAGAGTGCTCAAAGCTCTGCTGCATGAAAACATTCCACTCAAAGATATGTTAAGTATCTTAGAGACCATTGCTGATGTAGCTGAATATACCAAAAATGTAGCCTTTATCACAGAGCAGGTTCGCGCACGCCTCTCAAGAGTCATTACCCAAATCTATGCAGGGAATGATGGAGTGATTCGCCTTTTAACATTTGATACAAATACAGAGCAACTACTACTACAAAAATCAAATGAGCAAGATGGCGTCAGAAACCTTATGCTCAATGTTGGTGAAATCAATGAACTTATTCAAGCTACTAGTGCAAAAGCAGCAGAAGTGCTTCAAAAAGGGATATCACCTGTTATTTTAATAGTTGATCCACAAATCAGACGTGGTGTTGCAGAGATTTTTGAAAGATTTTCTCTTGATGTTGTTGTTCTCTCACATGCAGAGATAGACTCCAATGCAACATTTGAAGTTATGGGATCAATCTCTATTGAAACACCGCAACAAACTTAACCAAAGGAACTTAATGAAAGACAGAACTATACACCATTTATCGCATATCGACCTTGATGGCTACAGTTGTCAACTTGTAATGCAATACACTCCCTATACAAGATACAACTACAATGCAAACTACGGTGCAGAAGTCAAAGAGCAACTCTCACTGATTTTAGAAAACATTAAAAAGAAAAAAGAAAAAACCTATATTTTAATCACTGACTTAAACCTTACAGGTGATGAGTCAAAATGGCTTCATAATGAAGTAAAAAAACTCAATGAATCTTCTTATGATGTACAACTCCAACTCCTTGACCACCATGGCAGCGGAGAAGAGAGTGCAAAAAAATATGAGTGGTATTACCTAGATACAAAACGATGTGCTACAAAAATCACATACGATTATGCCAAAGAGCATTTTGAGCTTAATGAACCTTCTTGGATGCAAAAATATGTAGATGTTGTCAATGCTGTTGACCTGTGGAAACAAGAGGAAAAAGAAAACTTTGAGTATGGTAAAGTGTGTATGCGTCTTGTTACAGAAACACGTGAACTTAACCGTGTTATGTTTGCAGAGGATGATTTTAAATATAAAATTACACTTCTACATCAAGCAGCTCAAATGATAGATACACCAAACGCTCCTATAGTTTTGGATGAAAAGATCCATAAACTTAAAAAAGAGTTTTTTAGATCAGACAAAGATGATACCCTCGATAATCTTGCTACAAAATATATTGTCAATCTTTTAGGAAAAGCTCGTAAAGAAAAAACCATATATTACAAAGGATATCGTGGTTATTTAAGCTATGGTGTTGGCAATACTTCTATTATCGGTAACGGTTTTTTAACAACCTATCCTGAATACGATTTTATTGTAGATGTAAGTTACAGAGGAACCATGAGCTTACGTGCAAACAATAAAGTGAGTGTGTCACAAATCTCTAAAGAGTGGGCAGGTGGAGGTGGACATCCAAATGCTGCTGGTGGTCGCCTTCAAGGTTTTAAAGAGCAGTATCGCTACGATAAGGTTAAAGAACAGATTGAGAGACTTATTAATGAAAAAGAATCTCGTGCTGGAAACTTGGAATATAAAGAAGAAGAGGTTTAATACCCCTCTTTCTCCCTTCCATTTCCATAATATTTATATAAATATTCAGTAGCTATCTTTTCATCCCTGGCATTGATGGGGGCATGATAGACATCTCTCATTTTTAAAACAATTTTGTGCCAAAACTCTTTAGATTGTCTTCCTTGATTGAGTATATAACCATACGAATGGCACCACTGACAGTTTCTTTGCATCACACGAATATTTGGATCATCCTCTATTGCAAAAGTGATACTTGGCACTTTGACTTTCTCAGTATAAACAGCTTCCAAAGAGACAAAACACAATAACATCAATATTATAATTTTTTTCATCATTTTATCCTACACAACTTCTACAGTAACACTATCAATGCCATTATATTTATAACCACCGTGATTCCATGGAATATCATGAGCAAATGGCTGTTCTTCACCCTTGTTATTTACTGCTTTTGCCATGATTGTCAGTGTACCTTTTTTCATAGGTTTGAGGTTATAGCTAAACTCTCTAAAAGCATATTTACTCAGTTCTTTGCCTAATGTTGCTTGTTGCCATGTTTTACCCATATCTAGTGAGATAAACACATTTTTAATACCATACCCCTCATCAAAAGCAACACCTTTCACTCTTAGATTTGTACCAGATTGTATCTGCATTTGATTATCAGGATAACCGATGTACGATTTAACATTCATCTCTTCCAAAGGTTTTGTTTTTTTTGCCAAATTATTTGGTTCTTCACATTCACACTCATTATCTGGAATACGATAGGCAACATCCATAAAGAAGTAAGGCTGATACTCTTTTGTTACATAGATATCGCTTAGTTGTTTCACCCAGCTATCAGCATAAAGACCTGGGATTACAAGGCGTACAGGGTAGCCATTTAAAAATGGTATCTCCCTGCCATTCATCTCATAAGCTATAATGGTATCATCACTAATCTCATCAATTTTGAGTTCTCTTTTAAAGCTTTCAATCTTTGCCATCACTGCTTTATCATCACCATTAAGGCTTATCCACTCAGCAGAATTTTTTAATCCCGCTTTTGCTAAAACATCTTTTAAACGTACACCTTTAAATGTAGCACATGCCATAGCACCACTCCCCCACTGAATCCCTGAAGTGCTTGGATGAAATGCAGAACGGGAGTTACCGCCACATTGCATCACGGCAGTCACTTCAACAGGTTTAAAATCTTTTTTTAAGTCAGCAACACGCAAGTAGAGCCGTTTTTCAACTTCACCGTGAATATGAATATAATAGGTGTCCATGTTAATTGGTGTAGGGATAATTGGCATATGCCATCGAACAAAAAACTCATCATTTGGTGTTATAGCACGAGTAAATGTAGTTCTTGGTGCTTCAAGCAATGGAGGTCTGTCTGAATGAACAATAAGTGGTTTTTTTTCTGGAAACAAAACAGGTGATACTTTTTGGGTGTCTATCGGTTTAGAGGTTGCAAAAGCACTGCTTTTTGAACCAAAGAGTGCTGCCGAAGCTGCAAACGAAATCTTGAAGAACTCTCTTCTTTGCATATTTTTAGTCCTAACGATTTTTTAATGAATTTTATCATTAAAAATATTAAATGAACTAGTTATTTATGAAATATCGCTCAATTCCATTTGCTAAACCCTCAGCCATCTTTTTTTGATACCTTTTATCAACTAAACGTTTCGCTTCTGTAGGGTGTGTAATAAAACCAACTTCAACTAATACAGATGGCATTTGCGCACCTACCAAAACCCAAAATGGAGCAGGTCTTACCCCTGCATCTTTGACATTTTTGTAACTTTTACGCAGTGTTGCCAAAGCCCCCCGTTGTAAATCTATGGCTAGTTTGTTTGAAGCTACAATATTATGAGAATTGAGTGTGCTTAAAAATATCTCTTTTCCATAAAAATCCATCTCACTCATATCTGCCGAGTTTTCCTGAGCTGCTACTTTTTTTGCTCTATTGGAACGTGATTTATCTAAAAAATAACACTCTATACCATGCACTTTATGTGCATTTTTACCACTTATAGCATTAGCATGAATACTAATAAAAATATCAGCTTTTTTTCTATTAGCATATTTGGTTCTGTTACGAAGCTTAATAAACTTATCATTCTCACGCGTCATAAAAACCTTATAACCACGTGCCTTTAAGATCTTTTTTAGCTCTTTAGCTATTGCCAAAACCACAACTTTCTCTCGATACTTTCTATATCCCAAAGCACCTGGATCTTTACCACCATGTCCTGCATCTATTACAATAACCTTGTTTCGTAAAATACGTTTCTTTTTTATACTTTTTACAGGTTGTTTATACTCTTTTTTAATATTGGTGATACTTACAAAGAGTTGCGTGTTGTTTATTCCATAAACCAAATGTAACTTCTTTCTATTTTCAAATACTAGACGAATAGTATCTGCTTTATATTGAGAAAGTTTAATTTTATCTACACTTTGATGATGCAGTGTTTGTGATTTTTGAAGCATCGCACCACTAATATCAAAAAAATATTTATATTTTTTTCTTTTTGAATCATAATGTGTAAAATATTTTATCTGTTTTTTGTGAAGTTTTTTATCGAAATATATAAGAAGCTTATTGTTTTTCCATCGAATAGATTTGAGCTTGTGAGCAGATGTAACATAGATTTTTGATTTTGTTTTTTTTGTTTTTTTGAGTTTTTTTTCTATAGGTTTCTTTTGAAAAAATTGTAACTCTTTGGCATACTGAGAAACATCAATGTGCAGCTTATTACCACTTTTTACAATCCCCTTTAATGCACTGTATCGAAGCTTTTCATTTTCTGAGACCAATGCTTTTAAGTAGAGGTTTTTATAATCGTTATAAGCACGAAAAAGTTCACTCTTCTTGGATGATTGTAAATATTTTTGGGCTCTTTGGAGTGTTTGTGTATCACTAAGCCCATATAAAGTTATGGTTATAAAAAAAAGAAAAAAAAGGGAGCGA
>JAMOSN010000080.1 GCA_027068455.1 Sulfurimonas sp. | reverse complement strand
GCCATTATCATCACCTTTGCCCATACTGTCGGAGAGTTTGGCGTGGTGCTTATGGTTGGTGGCAGCATTGAGGGGGAGACCAAAGTCGCTTCTGTTGCTATCTATGAGATGGTGGAGATTTTAGACTATAAGAGTGCACATATCTACAGTGCGCTGATGATACTGATAAGTTTTAGTGTGTTGTTAAGTGTCTATTGGTTTAACCATACGCAACGTAAAAAAGGGTTTGGGTTATGATAGAGATTGCGATTCACAAACCATTAAGTGGTGCAAACGGAGCTATGCAGCTCAATGTCAACACCACCATAGAGTCTCACTCCTTTGTCGCTATTACAGGAAAAAGTGGCAGTGGTAAAACAACGCTGCTGCGTGTCTTAGCTGGGCTTGAAAAAGCAGAGGGCAGTATTTGTGTCGATGGTGAGATATGGCAAGATGCAAACACCTTTGTTCCTCCACAAAAGAGACAGATCGGTTTTGTGTTTCAAGATTATGCCCTTTTTGAAAATATGACGGTGCTAGAGAACCTTTTATATGTCACCAAAGACACGCAACTCGCACACCATCTTTTAGAACTCACCCAACTCACGCAGCTGCAAAACAGACACCCCCACACCCTCAGTGGTGGACAAAAACAGCGTGTTGCCATCGCTAGAGCAATGATGAAAAAGCCAAAACTCCTCCTTTTGGATGAGCCCCTTTCAGCCCTTGACAGTGCTATGAGAGCAACCCTTCAAAATGAACTTCTTACACTCCATAAAGAGTTTGGTACAACAACATTGATGGTCAGTCATGATCCTAGTGAAATCTATAAAATGTGTGCACATGTTCTAGTATTGGAAAATGGAGCTATCATCCAAAGTGGTGCACCAAAAGAGGTACTGCTTCGGATGCAAGGGAGTCAAAAGTTCTCTTTTCGAGGTGAAATTGTAGCTATAGAGAGGGTTGATGTATTGTATGTTGGTATCGTTGCTATTGGGCAACAACTTGTGGAGGTAGTGCTCTCACACTCTCAAGCACAATCATTACAAACAGGAGACAAAGTCTCCCTCTCTACTAAGGCGTTTGCACCTGTTGTTAAAAAAGATATTGGAGTTTGAACTATTGTTTCTACAACATCTAAAGAGCTACGAGTTCTACACCATCTTCTAACAGATAACATACATATCCTTGTGTAGGTTTATTGGTAATTTTTTTTACTGCATTGACATAAAATGATACTTGCGTGTTATGTTTATCGCTATAATTGCGTGAACTTTTATAATCTAGCACATAGTAGTGATCCCCTTTGTCAAGTAAAAGGTCTAAATAACGTAGATTGTTTTTATATTTCAGAGGTTGTTCTTTGGATATTTTTGCACCCTCTACAAGTGCCAAAAACTCTTTGTGCTGCACCAAAGTTGCAACTCGTTTTTCTATATCAGCAACAGCCTCCTCTTCTAAAACAAATCCATACTTGTTGAGCATCATATCTTTTGCGTGAGGGATTGCTTCAAAGCTAAAGCTCTCCATCATCTCCAACATATAGTGCATCGCCAAACCAAAATGGATAGCTGACAAATCCTCTTCTTGAGTATCTTCCACTGCCAAAATATCACTTTGTGTGCCGTAGTAAAGCTCCTCATAGGCAAAATGTTGTGGAGGTTGCGTGTTGGTCTTGTTTTGTTTTGGTGATACTAAAACACCCCTTGTACCAAGAGAAAGCCCTAAAAGTTCAAAAGTTGATTTTTCTGGTTTTTGTATAACAAACAAGTTACGTTTTGCACGGGTAAAAGCAACATACAAGGCATTGAGTGTATCCTCCCTGACAAGTTTTTGTTCCTTTTGGAGTGCCTCTTTGTAAGCACTATCAATGGCATCTCTACCTGCTGTTCTTAAATAGATATGCTTTAAATCAATGCCATCATACTCATAAATGATAGCGTCACGAGAAGGTGGTGTTTTTTTAAGCCTGTCAAGAACAATCACATGCTCAAATTCCAAACCTTTGGACTTATGTACAGTCAGTACCCTCACCCCATGAAGTTCACTCGATGCAGCACTCTCAGCAATACGCTCATACTCAAACAACAACGCTTCAATATCATCAAAACCACGCACCAAGTCCAAAAACCGCAACGTGTTAAAATCACCATCAAAAAGTTTATACTCCTCAATGGCGTGTTGAATAATCTCAAAGAGGGAGTGGGTGTTGATATTTGGCACCCTTATCTCATACGGACTTTGTTCCAAAAGAGCAAAAAAGTTATATTTGGCTATTGCCTCATGAAAATAGATATATTTTAAATACTCCAAAAGTGCCTGCACACTCTTTTGGTTAACAAGAAGTGTTGTGGTCTCAGTGACCACCTCTATGCCAGCGGATTCAAGTTGCTGCTGTATCGCCTCTCCATCCCCGTTTGTTGCACATAAAATGGCTATATCATCAAGTTGTGCACCAACACGCAACAACTCTTCTACCTTTTGTTGCATAGCTTCAAGAAGATTTTCCTCCTTGCTTACCTCGACATAGCCACCATTGTTTTTCTCTGGAACCTTTTGTTCTTGATATTTTGGCATAATCTTTGCAAATGTTTCATTGACAAACTCTACCACCTCTTTTTGAGAGCGATAGTTCACTTTCAATGGCTCTATATGCGTGTTGTTCTCTTTGGCAACCACATCAAATAAGGCACTCACCCCACCACGAAATCTGTAGATTGACTGCTTTACATCACCGACAAAAAAGAAGCTTCCATCTTGAAATATCCCCTCACCCGAAGTGATTTCAGCTATTAAGGGTTGCAAAATCTTATACTGAAGTATGCTGGTGTCTTGGAACTCATCAAGTAAAATATGCTCAATAGTGGCATCAAGACGAAAATAGAGAAATTCGCTCTCTTGGAGTTGATGTAAAATGGTATAAACCAGTTGTGTGACATCATTAAATCCAAGCTCATTTTCCTCTTTGTAGAGTGCTTTTTTTGCTTTTTTATATAAAGTAACCAATGTTTGCATCGCATAAAAAAAGTTTGATTCTCTGGCTCGATAATACTCTTTGAGAGCCTCTTGAATCCGTGTCAAAACAGTGTCCATCTCAGGAGTAAAACACTTCTTAAACACCCAGTACTCCAGCGTCTCTTTTTGGACCCAAGTTTTAGCACGCAACTCCTCAAAACTCTGACAATCCACCTGCTTTTTCAAAGTTGCAGAAGCACCCTTACACCCTGCTACTATCTTTTGAAGCTCTTTGAGTGCATCCATGGCAGCATTTTCATAAACAAAAAGGTTTTTTTGTGAAAATGCTAATCCCTCTAACTGATCTTGTTTCTCGTAAAACTGCTCCAAAAGAGTAAAAATATCTCCAAAACGTTTGTTCGATTCCAGTGCCAAAGTAATGAGCATCTCTTTGTTGCCACTGACACTTACCTCTTGTAAAAAACGGTGTAAAAGTTTGAGTTCATGTTGGGATGCCTGAGTATTAAAATCTGGCATCAAAGAAACATACAGAGAGAATTTACGTAGAATCTGAGTGAAAAAACTATCTATTGTCATAATTTTTGTATTTGATTGTAAAAACTCTGCCAAGATTTTTTTACGTTGTGCCAAAAGCTCCTCTTTTGATAAACCTGTTACGTTGGTTATCTCTTTTAGCTCATCCTCTCGATATTCTAAATCTTCCAATGTCTCTATAATGCGCTCAGACATCTCCGATGCTGCTTTGTTGGTAAAGGTGAGAGCTAGGATTTTGGAACTTTGTGCCCCTTGAAACAACAGTGAGAGGTAACGCACCACAAGCATAAAAGTTTTTCCACTCCCCGCACTTGCTTCATATGCTAAATTTTTTATAAACATCTACTACCTTCCACACATCATTTTATAAGGGCAAAACACGCAATGTTTTGTATCTTCACATTTTTCAAAATTTATCTCTTCCATAGAGAGTAAATCAGTAATATGACTCTCTAAAAGGGCAAGTTTTTGCTCTAAAAGTGCCTCATCTACTATTGTATTTTGAGACAAATCATAAAAACCACAAGAGAGCTTTTTACCCTCCTCTTGTGCTAAAAGATAGTAAAATTCCAGTTGAAAGTCGGTAGCTTCTGTAACATTTTTAGAGTTATAAAGAGTATAAGAGCCTGTTTTATAATCAAGCACCATTAATTCATCATCACGAACATCAACTCTATCTATCTGCCCATTTATTATCATCCCTTTATAGATTTTTTTCACTGAGGACTCACACCCCTGCACACGCCAACCTGCATCAAAACGCTCAACCTCTGCAACACAAAAAGGCTCTAGGCGTTTTTTTTGCAATCCCATCAAATAGTTTTCAAGTTCACTCTTTCCTGTATAATGATCCAACCACTGATATAAATCTTTTTGTAGTTCTTTAACACTGTGATAACTTTGTTTATGCGTATAAAGTTCTTTAAGTGCAGCATGCACTTTAGAGCCTATCTCATACTCTTTTGGCATATCTTTTGGAATCTCAAAATCTTTAATATTGGCAATGTAGTTATAATAATATTTTCGTTTACAACTTAAAAATGTTTTGAGTTTTGTTGCAGAGAGAGATTTGTCAGCAAAACTATACTCTAAGCATATCTCATTCTCCTTGGTTTTCTCTTTTGCGTGTTGCTTAAAAAGCACTTGTGCATAATCACTCTCAAGATAACTGTTTTGCTCTTTAATGCCAAGCTGCTTTAAGAAGTTAGAACCCCTTTTGTTCGCTGAGGAGACATAACAGATACTTACCTCCTTAGAAGCATTGATAAGCATCTCATAATAGTGTCTTTGAAGATTCTCCCTGTCATTGGGCGTAGGCAAACCTGCGTGTTGTCGTACCTGCGTGTTTAAAAACATATCTTTTTGACTTCGCCTTGGAACATTATCTTCATCAAAATCAATAAGTATCACACCGTCAAAAGCAATTCCCCGTGTTTCTAAAACACCCATTACAGTTATCTTTCCACCCCGTACATCATCTATACTCTGTGCAGAGAGTCTTTGCATAAAAAGGTTCAAAACAGACTTGAGTGTCATCTCCTGTAAAAAGGGAAAGAGTTTAAAGAAATGGTACAACTCTTTTTTAACAATACTGCGCTCTGTTTTGTTATGACAAAACTCTAAAAGCGCTGTCATTATCTCTTGGACATCACATGCTTGAATGTTTGTGTAGTAGTGTGGTTGTAACAGTTGCAAGACCCCATCACCATACCTTTGTAAGCGATGAAAATTCTCTTGTGAATTTTGTGTAAGATAGTTTAATGTAGCTTGGATATGCTTGTAGATTTGTGTTGTAGTAAAACTCTCACCCATCGCAAAGTTAAGGTTTGACTTTGTATCAAACTTGCGTAACATCTCAGCTGCATTCTCGTTTGGAAGCACAACTGCTATTTTTTGAGGATCATACCCTTTTTGTATATACTCATATATCTTTTTTTTCACAAAAGCGACCTGTAAAAGGTTCTCGCTGACACTTTCGCATACCACTTGCGTGTTTTGTTTGTAGGGCTCCTTTTTGAGAACTTTTTTCTCACTCATATCTAAAAAATAACGATACCCCTTTTCTATCTCAAAACCTAACTCCTGTAACTTCTCTTGCATCTTTGTGTTAAATCTTCCTGCCGTAAAATGGAGTTGTAATGATGTAAGTGTTGCAACTTCATCAAGGAGTTGCAGTTCAAACTCTGTAAGGTACCCATCAACATAGACCTCTATCTTTGATTGTGAAGTTATGTAAGATTTATTGAGTTTATACAGCTTTGGCAAAAAAATGGTATCTAAAAGTTTAGCTTCATCACACAATGCTTTATATCTTTTGTAAAGCTCTTCAAGTATAGTGATATGCTCTTCATACTCTGCATAGGTATCTGCATTGTAGAGTTGTTCAATAGCACATAATTCACTGCTTAACTCCTGAAAAAAACTCAAAATATAACTACTGTTTTTTGTAAAAGTAAAAAAGTTACGCTCGATTTGGAGTTTTGAAAAGTTTTTAAAATCGGATGCTTGCAAAAGCAGGAGGGTTCTTGTATCTGAGTCGATAAATTTATACTCAGGCACCACACAGATGGTGTTTATAAAATCATTCATAGTGAGTGTATGGGGAAGAAAAAGTGTTTGTGTACTCTGTGCAAGTTGCGCATGCCTTATGGCACGTGCAGAAGAGAGTACAATGGTTCTATTATCCATTACTCAAATTCAAAAGCTTCTTTGATACGTGTATCAGCTTTCATATTTAAAAATCTATAATCATCACCAACTTTTATTTTGGCAATTATATTCCAAACACCAGCTTTTGGAAACACGGCTCCTTCAAAGCTGTAAATGCCATTTTCAACTCTTGGAGATTCAAGTTTTAGATCAAACTTACTTGTTTCAGGACGTGAAATAGTAACCACTATTTCAGCATTGCTTATAGGATTTCCCTTTTTGTCAGTCACTTTATACTGAATCACTGGTTTTTCACCACCAATTGATTCTGTAATATATGAAACATTATATTTTTGATCAAAAGTTTGTCTTGCTATAATAAGTTCGTTCGCTTTTGCATCTGCATTTTGATAAGAGGTCATATATGCATCACTCTCTTGTATATCAGCCTTTGATGTGACAATCACTGTTGCTACACAAAAACCAAAAACTAATGTTATAGAGAACCCAATTATATATGGCCATGCTCTTCCGTTACTTTTTTTACTCACCTTGATGCCTTCTCATATAGAGTTTTCTTCTTATATACATAACTATACCATATAAAACAAAACCGTAGAAAAACAACTTAACATAAAAGATAGCTTCTTGGTTTGCATCACCTGGGTCATTTTCCAAGACAACACCTCTGCTAGTAGCGATTTGATGTGCAATATCAACAAATCCGTTATACATACTTCCTGCATATTTACCAACAATCTGTTCATCTTTTGCTTTTTGTGCTAAAAGGGGAACAATTGTACCACCATAATCTTTACGGATCCCATTAAAGCTTTCCCAACTATCAGCATATGCCAAAGCCATGATAAATGCTTGAACAGCAGAAGCAACAGGACTTAGAACCTGTTTTCTGTCAAAATATTTATATAAAGAGGTGTCATTTGCCATCAAATCAACCTCTTTATCCATCTCACTAAATACAAGCACAACGGTAGGTTCTTTAAACTGACTTAAAAGCTCTTTTTCATACGTTACCATATTTTTACCTTGAGGTAACTCTTTTAGCATAACAAGTCTTAGTGCTATACCTGTTTTATCATGAAGCTCTTTACCTAGAGCCTCTACCTCTTTTGTAAATGCTGGTCGATGAACTATCTCATCTTTATATAAATATTCTGCAAATAGTTGGGATTGGAAAACAATTGTGAGGGTGAGGGCTAAAAGCCCTCGATATAAAAATTTCAATGAAACTTCCTAACCAATAAATAGATGGTTTGGAGTAACAACAGCGTAAAGTGTGTAAGCAGCCATAATAACTAGACCCCATGCAATAATTTTATCCATCTCTACACTCCTTACTTCACATCTACAAAAGCTTGCTTAGCATTATCAGTGCTAATCATCTTTATAGATTTTTCATTTTCAATTTTATAAAAATTTTCCGCGTTTGCATTTTGTACGCTCATAGCACTAACTGATAAAAAAACCAGAATACTTAGTAAAAGTACTGTTGCAATCAACATCCCAGTTACACCATCAAGAGCAAATACACTTCTATTTTCATTCATGTTATTCTCCTTTGCTCAAACTAATAATATAAGCAGCAGCTGCTTCTTTTTGTTTAGCATTAAGTCTGTCGATTGCAGGCATTTTACCAATTACACCTTTTTTACCATGAGTTAATACATTAGTAACTAATGCAGGAGTAAACTCACGAATATTTGGAGCAACATAGTCCATACCACGTCCATCAGCACCATGACAAGAAGAACAAACACCAGCAAAAACTTCAGCACCAGCTGTATCGTTTGCTGGGAATCCCTCTGCAACATATTTAGATACTGTATCAATTTCAGCATCTGTAATTAAAGCACCACTGTTAGCATTGAAAAGACCATTTCTATCTGGCATTGGCATCTCTGTACCAAGAAGTTTGCTATTTGAACCATGTTCTACAACATACTTAACAGATTTCTCTTCAATTCTTTGATTTAAGTTAGCCGCTTTACCATCAATACCATCAGCCGAGATACCGTGACATACTTTACACTCTGCTAAGAAAACAGACTCACCCATCTCTACAAGTCTGTCACCTGTAATAGAAGCGTACTCTTTTTCAAATTTTGCATCATGTGCTGCTACATCTTCATTATACTCACCGATTTGAGAGTAAGCATTTACTGGATAACCTACCATAAAATACCACATACCCCAAATCATAGTACCTAAGAACATAATAGCCCAGCCCATTGGTACTGGATTTTTATATTCACCAATGTTGTCCCAAGATTCATCAGCCAACTCACCCTCTGCCGTGTCAGTTTGCATTTGACGAACATACTTGATTACAACAAAAACTGTAATGATTACAAGTGCAACTGCACCCGCAATCGCAAGCATATTGACGATATCACCATTCAAACCACCTTTTGTTAAAACTACCGTATAATAAGTAGCTCCTAACATAATTGCAGTTATGATAATTCCCCAAAGATAAAGCTTATTCATATATCTTTCTCCTATTTCTCTTTTTCATCAGATACAGATTTGACAGGAGTCGTATCTATATCATCATTTAGTGCCATATTACTATACTCTTCATAATCAACACCCGTTGCATCTTTTTTGTTTTTATACAAATGGTAAATATACGCATACAAACTAATTGCCAAAAACATTGTCAAGAAGAAGTAGGCATAACCCTGAATTTCAGCAATATCCACTCTCTACCCCTATTTAAGACTGTTTAAGTATGCAATTAGTGCTACGATTTCTGGAATCTCACCACGTGCTACTGCATCTTTAACATCTTGGTCTTTCATATCTGCTGCTACAGCTTTTGCTTCTTCTAATGCTAAAGCGTGTGCTTCTGCAACAGAGTTACCCATTTTAACAATTTCAGTTGACCCATCTTTCATAGGAACTGGTTTGTTATATGGCACTGAGAAGAATTGCGCAACAGTTAATTGCTCAGCATAAGCAGTATCAATATCAGCCTTGTTTGTAAACATCCAAGGGTACGCAGGCATAATTGAACCTGGAACAACAGCTTCTGGATCTTTCATATGATTTTCATGCCAGTCAGTAGTTCTATAGTTACCAACACGCATCAAGTCTGGACCAGTTCTTTTAGAACCCCAAAGGAATGGTCTGTCATATGCATACTCACCACTTAAAGAGTAGTGACCATAACGATCTGTTTCCGCTTTAAACGGACGGATAAGTTGTGAGTGACAAGCATTACAACTGTTTTTAATATAAACATTACGACCCGCTAACTCTAATGTAGAGTAAGGTTTCGTACCAATTACAGGACGAGATGCTTCAGCAAAGTTTGGAAGAATTTCAATCAAACCTGCAAAAGCAATTGTAACAAATACACCTACCGCAAAAAAGAACGGGTGTTTTTCTAACCAATGAAACATAATATAATCCTCCCTTTCTTAAGCGCCCATAGGCGATTTATTAGCAAGCTCAGACTCTTCTACAGCACGACCAGCAGTCATTGTTTTGTAGATGTTATAAGCAAACATAAAGAATCCAACTAGGTAGAGTAAACCACCAACACCACGAATAGCATAGTAAGGATGTAGTACAGTTACTGTATCGATGAAAGAGTAAGCAAGGTTACCAAATTCATCGTGAGCACGCCACATCATACCTTGAGTAATACCTGCAATCCACATAGAAGTGAAGTATAAAACAACACCTAGAGTTTGGATCCAGAATTGTGCAGCCATTAAAGACTTAGAGTAGATTTCACGTTTAAACACACGTGGAGACATATGGTAAAGTGCAGCCATAATCATAAATCCAACCCAACCAAGTACACCGTCGTGAACGTGACCAACAATCCAGTCAGTAAAGTGAGCAATAGCATTAACAGATTTGATAGCCTGAATAGGACCTTCTAATGTAGAGAACATATAGAATGTTGAACCAAGAACCATAAATTTGATTAACGGAGATGCCGCAACTTGTTGCCACTCACCCTTCATTGTAAGAAGCATATTGATCGCTGAACCCCAAGATGGCAAGATAAGGATTACTGAGAAGATAGAACCCATAGTCTGCATCCAGTCAGGAACAGTTGAATAAAGAAGGTGGTGACCACCAGCCCAAAGATAAACAAACATTAAACCCCAGAATGAAAGTAAAGACAATTTATAAGAATAAATAGCTTGACCAGACTCTTTAGGTAAAAAGTAGTAAATCATAGCAATAATAGGCACTGTAAATAAGAATGCAACTGCATTATGCCCAAACCACCACTGAACAAGTGCATCATTTGTACCAGCATACATAGATACTGAATGTAACCAATCACCAATAGCACTTTCACCTGCTGGTGAAGTAGCAAGCATCGTAGGAACTTCCATATTGTTAAAGAGGTAAAGCATAGCTACACCTAAGAATGCAGCAATGTAGTACCATACAGAGATATACAAACTCTTCTCACGACGAATACCGATAAGACCAAAAATCGACACACCCCAAAGTACCCATATCACAACAATTGCGATATCAATAGGCCATTCAAATTCAGCATACTCTTTCGAAGTTGAGTAGCCCAAAAAAAGTGAAACAACTGCTGCTGCAACACCTACAACATATAACCAAAATTGTAGTTTACCTACAAACATTAAAAATTTTGATTCAGCCATAGATACTTTTAGTACCCTTTGACCAACATAAAACCAAGTAGCAAAAATACCACTTATTGTAAAACCGTATGCAACTGCATCAGTATGCAATGGACGAAGACGACTAAAGTTTGTATATTCTGCAAGACCTTCACCAAAAACTGTATTTAGTCCCGGGAAAGCAAGCTCAAATGCAATAAATACACCGATAGACATACCGACAATTCCTAAAAGAATTGTAGTCAGCATGAACATCTTTGCAACCGTATAGTCGTACTCTAATGGACGATTCTCCATATATAGCCTCCTTAAGATTCAAAGCAATTAAGTCTCATAAATGTAGCAGTACACTTATCAAACTAATCAACATTTGTATATTAGCAAGGTATTTGTTTAAATAATCTTAATTTATAGTGAAATTTGTAGATTTATTATCTTTTTGTTTACTTTTGGAATTTTATATACTTTTAAGTTATATTGAGGGGTTTTTCGTCAATAACCTCTACTTATTGCAGAGGTTAGGGTTTATCTTTTTATTAGTGAAAGAAATTCAGAGAATATGTAGCGGCTCTCTTTAGGACCTGGGGAGCTTTCAGGGTGATGTTGTACTGAAAAAATTGGTGCATCATTGTAACGCAATCCTTCGATAGTATTATCAAAAAGATTGATATGTGTCACCTCTGCTATCTCGGTAATATTATCAGGAACATTGTAGTTATGATTTTGTGCTGTAATCTCAACAAGCCCAGTTTTTTCATTTTTAACAGGATGATTTCCACCGTGATGTCCAAATTTTAGTTTAAAAGTGTCGTATCCGTGAGAGATGGAAAGAAGTTGATGTCCAAGACAGATACCAAACATTGGAATCTTTGCTCCAATGAGTTTTTTTATCTGTTCTTGCTCTTTTTTCAAAACTAACGGATCACCAGGACCATTGGATAAAAAGACACCGTCAATGAGTTTCTTGTTATATTTTTCAATCAAATCTTCAGCAATAAAATCGTTTGGAATCACTTCTACTTCAATACCAGCACTGACTAGTTCATTTAGGATATTACGCTTGACACCAAAATCAATAACTGCAATTTTTGCTTGTGGTGTTGGTGCCTTGTCATACTCAAATGCTCTGTAGGAATAAGTGCTAGAAGTATGTTGATATGACTCTTTTGTACTAACTTGTTCTATATAATTTACATCTTCAATACGTGGTGAATTTTCAAGGATTTTCTTTAATTCCTCTTTATCACTCACCTCTGTAGAAGCAACCATCATCATCGCACCCTCTGAACGCACCATCTTTGTTAGGTATCTTGTATCAATGTCACAAATACCCATTACATCATATTTTTTCAAAAAGTTATGGAGTGAATCTTGCGCTCTAAAGTTAGAGTAACGTGGCTGATAATTACGTACAATCATCCCTTTTGCATGTGCAGCAAGGGACTCCATATCTTGATCATTAACACCGACATTGCCAATTTCTGGCATTGTAAATGTTACAAATTGTCCAGCATATGAAGGATCAGACATTATCTCTTGATAACCGCTCATTGATGTATTAAACACTATCTCACCTACAGCAGTTTTATTAGCACCAAAACTATTTGCTTCCAAATATGTGCCATTTTCAAGATAGATATATACTTTTGTTGTATTCATACTCACTACTCCATTCCCCTTTTCATTAACTCTTCACGATAAAGTTTTTCATGTAATATCTCAAACTCATCTGTTCCTGGGATAAATTTTCTTTTATATGAACGAATTTTCTCCATGACAGCATCTTCTATCTCTGAAGTATCTGCCAAGAATGATGTAATCGCATTGTAAATAATATTTTTAATACGATTTTCATTTACATCAAAATGGATTAAATCCTCTTCATACAATTCATCAAGAATTTTATGACTTATATCAGAAAATCGCTCCTCATAGTCCAAAATTACACCAAACTCAGGTGCAAGTTTTTTCTTTATCATAAAGAAAAGTTGTCTCTCATCTGCAAGCATAAACTCTATCTCTTCTTCGTTTGCTTCACAAATTTCATTTACTTTCTCTTCTAAAGCCATCTCTTTTTTAACATTTGCTTCTAAAATCTTTTGAGCTTCATTCGCAACAGGTTCTAGCCCTTTTGTCATAGTTACAGCACCGCTTTTGTTTAGCTCAATAGCGATTTTGTTAGATATGTGAGGAATAGTCTTTAGTGATATTTTCATGGACAATGACCCTACTTATAATTAAATTTTACTATTTTACTATAAATAAGGTAAAAATCTTATTAGCTTTTTACTATTTACTTAATATCTCTGTAATAGTTGATGCTTTTTTAGGTTCCATTTTCATTAAAATTTTACCTACAATTTTTGGTTTTAATGACTGTAAAATTTTCACAGCATCATCAATGTTCATATTTGAGAGGATATTTGCTGCAGATGCTGGTTTCATTTTTGCAAATGTTTGAGACACTTTATCCATTTTTACAGATTGTAATGTTTCTAAAATCTTTTTATTTTCTTTTATCATCTGCTGTATGTTTTTTTCTTTTTCTTCAACAAGTTGCAACTTTTTGTTAAGTTCTTGTTCACGAAGATTAAGTTTTGCCTCTTTTTTTTTCAATAACTCTTCTGTAGCTATTTTCAAAGCATTTAATGCCTGTTTTTGTTCATCTATACGTTCAAGTTCAACTAGAAGTTCGCTTTTACGCTCTTTAAAAATTTCTGTACATTCAAAAAGTTTCTCACTTGTTTGTAGTGCAAGTAATGATGTAGTATATACAAGTACAATAAAAAAATATCTCATAAAGTTGCCACCTGAGTTTGTTTTTGTCTAAAAGTCATTAATGCAATCTCATCTAGGGATTTTGATTCTTCTCTTTTTGCTTTTGCTACAATGGTCTCAATCTCTTGAAGTTCAAGATATTTGAATTTTTCATATTCAACCATAGCTTTTTTAAGTGCTTCTTGTGCCATATAGACCTCTTTTTGTGCATACGCCACCCACTCTTCATTATGTTGTATCAATTTTCTTTGCGTATCTAAAAGATGGCGTGTTGAAAGCAATTCAGACATATTTCCTTGTAACGGCTGTGTAATTTTTTGAAGTTGCAAAAAAGAGTTTTCTAACTCTTTTTTTGCTTTTGTAAGTGTAGCATTTGCCTCTTGTAAAACCCTCTCTTGTTTTTGCATCTCATTTTTTTTTATCGCAACTAAAGAGCTGTAGCGGGTCTTCAAGGCAAATCCTTTTTATTTAGAGAATAATCGTATCATCTCTCTCTGGTGATGTTGAAATAATCCCAACTTTCGTTTTTGTTATCTCTTCAATAAGTTTAACATACTCTTGAGCTGATTGTGGTAAATCTTCAAATTTTCTAGCACCTACAGAGTTGTTCCACCCTTTAAAAGTTTTATAGATTGGTTTGACATTTTCCAAATCAACTGGCAGATAATCAATCTCTTTTCCGTTATATTCATAAGCAACACACACTTTTACCTCATCAAAACCATCTAAAACATCGAGTTTCATCAATGCGAGTTCATCACATCCGTTTAAACGGCTTGCATAACGAGTTGCTACTGCATCGAACCATCCACATCTTCTAGCACGACCAGTAGTTGTCCCAAACTCATGCCCTTGTTCACCAAGACGCTTTCCATCTTCACCTAAATCTTCTGAAGGAAAAGGACCATTTCCAACACGGGTACAGTATGCTTTTACAATACCTGTTACTTTTCCAATATCTTTTGGATTGATTCCAAGACCAGTACACGCACCTGCACTCACTGTTGAAGATGATGTTACATACGGATAAGTTCCATGATCGATATCAAGCATAGTCCCTTGTGCACCCTCTAAAAGAACTTTTTTATTCTCTTCATCCAAAGCACGCCATACAAGTTGTGTAGTATCTGTAATAAAAGGAGCAAGCTTCTCTTTATACCCTTGCAACTCAGCTAAAAGCTCCTCTTTTTTTGGTGCATGAAGATCCATAACATCAAAAATAGGTTTATTTTGCTCAAAGTAGTCCAAAATAGTCTGACACAACTTTTCAGGGTTTAAAAGCTCACCTACACGATGCCCAATACGATTGATTTTATCACTATATGCAGGTCCTATCCCCTTGCCTGTTGTACCAATCGCTTTATCACCTTTGAGGCGCTCTTTTGCCTGATCTATCATTGCATGGTATGAAAGATTCAAGTGTGCTTTGTCTGAGATAAAAAGGCGACCCTCTAAATTTTCAAACTGCTCCATCTCTTTAATAATAGAAGATGGAGAAAGTACCACACCATTACCCACTACATTGATAGCTTTAGGGTTAAGTACACCTGATGGGATAAGGTGTAGAGCATATTTTACACCATCTACCCAGATAGTATGACCAGCATTATGACCACCTTGTGAACGACACACCATATCATACTCACACGCAAGTCTATCAACTATCTTACCTTTTCCCTCGTCACCCCACTGGATACCTACAATTACATCTGCTTGATTTCTAGCCATTTTTCCCTCTTTACTTTGTTAATTCTTCACACACAACATCTGTATAAATCGCAAAACCGACAGAAGTGAGCTCTTCATTTTTATATCTTCCACCACGTGCGTACACTTCATTATTGACAATACATCGGAAGAAAAGTTCATCATAATAAAGCATTTTTGCATAATACATTGGTGCTAAAACACTTTTTTTGCACGAAAGACTTTCACATAACTCTTTCATTTTCACAAGCTCTACTTGAATACTCTGAGGAACAATCTCTAAAAGTGCATCAACCTGCTCCAAATGTTGTAAATAGACAAGTTGTGTAAGCCAAGGTACATCCAAAGAGATAAACTTGTCTATATTGATATGTCTAAAATCATCTATGTTTAGTTCATCAAACATCTCCACTAAAAGTTGTGGAATTCTCATATTTGAAACCTGCATAAGTGGGGTAACTTCTAGTTTTTCAAAGATTTCAGTAGCGATATTCATCACACTAGAGAGATTTTTTTCTCCCATAAACTCTACGCCGACCTGATATTGTTCATTGGTTGGGTAAGTAAAAACAGGTTGGATATAAAACCATTTTTTTTGTGTTGTATTGCGTCCTAATCTTTTTTCAATGATACGAACCACATCTATCGTTGAATCAGCACGCAACGATAGAGCATTGTTTTTTTCATCATTGATACGAATAAGTTCTCTTTCATCAGCGATAGATTTATGTTGATGATATGAAAAGACAGGTGTCACTATCTCTTCATAACCATAACCATCAAGCACATCACTTGCTACTCTTTCTATTTTACGCTTAATTTTGGCACTTTCTCCAAAATAAAGCTTGGAGCCGTTTGGAATTTCGTGTTCAAGTATCATTATTTTCCTAATCCAAAAGTGATTTCATTAAATACTTTTGTCGCTGTTGCATCATAAGCTCTTTTACCTAATGTATCAAGTGCCAATTCTACAGCATTGACCACCCATGCCATCTCATAATCTTCTATCAGACCCATTTGGTTGATTCTAAAGATTTTCCCTTTAAGATGATCTTGTCCACCTGCAACATTCACACCATACTTCTCTTTTAAAAGTTTACGGATCTCGCTCGCTGATTCATCATCAATAGTTGTCATAGATTTTGCAGGAGATTTTGGATATACATGTAACCCTATCGCTTCAAGTGCACTTTTTACTGCCTGTGCTCTTGTTGCAGTTTTTTCATAAAGGTTTTCAATCCCACCATCTACTTCAATAGTTTCTAAAACCTCTAAAAGACCTATCACCAAAGTTGTTGCAGCTGTATATGCTGTAGTGTTTTGGCGTTGCTTTTTAATCTCACTTGCAAGGTTTAAGTAGTACCCTTTTCCTTCACCTATTTTATCTATAGCACTGTTTGAAAGTCCTAAAATAGCAAGTCCAGGTGGAAGCATCAACGCTTTTTGACTTCCCGCAATCAGTGCATCGATATGTGTTACATCGATAGGTTCTACACCAACAGCAGTGATACCATCAGCGATAATCATAATCTCAGGGTTAATCTCTTTAACAGCCTTTGCTATCTCTTCTACTGGATGGCGAAGTCCACCTGCACTCTCACTTACCTGCACAGCAATAGCATCAATATCACTGTTAGCCTTCACAGCTGCAACCACTGCTTCCACACTTACAGGAGTATCCCATTCATTTTTTATCTCAACATTACCAAGACCATGAGCTTTGGCGATTTTTCCAAAACGCTCACCAAATTTTCCAGAATTCACACTCAAAAGTGTGTTGTGGCACAAGTTGATAACAGCCGCTTCCATTGCACCTGTACCACTTGAAGCTATCATCACCACTTCATCAGTTTTAAAAAGCTTAAAAAGATGAGAACGTGTCTTTTCAAAAATCGCTTCAAATTCTGGTGTACGGTGATGCATCGTTTCTTGTGCCATCGCATTTCTGACATTTTGTGGAACTGGAGTTGGACCAGGAGTAAAAAGTAACATTTAGGTTTTCCTATTTATTTATGAAATTATAAAGGGTGTTTAAAAACAAAACCTCGTATTATAGCGAAATAAGTTTAAATTTTAGAATTATGGTAAAATTACGCTTTTAAACAGAAGGATATTTATGACAGTTTTTGACTCTATCATCTTAGGAGTTATTGAAGGTTTTACCGAATTTTTACCCATCTCTTCTACTGGACATCTTATTGTTGCTAGTGAATTTTTAGGGATTGATCAAACCAGTGTTACAAAAGCGTATGAGGTTATTATTCAATTTGCCGCTATTTTGGCTGTTTTTTTTAATTATAGAGAAAAGTTTACACTTGAGAAGATCTCTTTATGGACAAAAGTGTTTTTGGCGTTTATCCCCATCGGTGCTGTTGGTTTTCTTTTTTCTCACCAGATTAAAGAGCTCTTTAGTATCACCATTGTTGCTACGATGTTTATTGTAGGAGGTATTGTTTTTTTACTTGTAGAAAAATTCTTTATTCCAAAAGAGCAACATCTTATAGACAATGTTGAAGATGTATCGCTTAAGCAGGCGATGGTGATAGGTTTTGCACAAGTTTTTGCTCTTATTCCAGGAACAAGTCGTGCAGGTTCAACCATCATTGGTGCTTTACTTGTTGGGCTTTCACGAAAAGCAAGTGCCGAATTTAGTTTTTTACTTGCTTTTCCTGTGATGAGTGCAGTCACAGCTTATGATCTACTCAAACACTATAAAGAGTTTAGCGATACCAATATGATAACCCTTGGTGTTGGTTTCATGGTCAGCTTCTTTGTAGCATATCTTACCATTAAGCTCTTTTTGAAATTTTTGGAAAAGTTCACTTTCGTAGCTTTTGGTATTTATCGTATCCTTTTTGGTATCTTTTTACTGACAATTTTTAGCTAAGTCACTAAAAACTCACTTTTGGAACACTAGTTGCTATCTCCTTTGTATCTTGTAAAGATGTTAAAGGAGATATTGTGCGAAAAATTCGTAAATATAACGCCCACTTACATTATATGCTTGAACTACTAGAAAAAAAATTTGTAAGACTTAGTAAAAAAGTACTATAAAGTTTGTAAAATCTTTTTAGTTAATAAAAGTGCTTTGGAGCGATGGGAGAGTTTTTGCTTTATCTCATCCTCTAACTCCCCTAAAGTATTATCATACCCTAATGGTATAAACATAGGATCATATCCAAATCCACCATCACCTCTAGCCTCTGTAAGTGCTGTTCCATACATCCATCCATGCACAGTTTTTTCTACACCTTCATTAGAGATAATGGCAATTGCTGCTGTATAGTGAGCAGGTGAACTCTTTACACCTTTTGCTTTGATATCTTCTATAAGTTTATAGAGATTTTGTTTATCATCAGCATCTTCACCAGCATAACGAGCACTGTAAATCCCTGGTGCACCATCTAATATATCAACACTGATTCCACTGTCATCAGCTATCACAATAAATTCTTCATCTTTATATTTTGGATTATTTTTTAATGCTTTATACACTGCTCTTGCCTTTATAAGAGCATTCTCTTTAAAGGTATGGGCATCCTCAATGATTTCAAATCCATCGATAAGATCTGTATAGGGTATCACCTCATACTCTGCACACAGTTGTTTAATCTCTCGAACCTTCCCTTTATTAGATGTAGCTAGTACTAATTTCATCGTCATTTCCTTATAACTTTCTTTAATAACTCTTGTTTATCTATTGCAAATACTATGTAAATAATTATTGCTCTATAATTTCAAAATTATACTATATATAAAGGCTTTCATATGTTTAAAAAAGTTTTTCCACTTTCTTTGATTCTATTTCTAAGATTTTTAGGATTATTTCTTGTTTTACCAGTCCTTTCTGTTTATGCATTTGATTTAGAAGGTGCTACTCCCTTTTTAGTTGGTGTGATAGTTGGTGGTTATGCCCTTACTCAGGCTATTTTCCAAGTTCCTTTTGGAACTATGAGTGATAAAATCGGTCGTAAACCAACTATACTTTTTGGTTTACTCATCTTTTTGGTAGGTTCTCTTATTTGTGCCTATTCAGATAACATCTATATGTTGATGTTTGGTCGTTTCTTGCAGGGTGCTGGAGCTATTGGTAGTGTTGTTACTGCAATGATTGCTGATTTGGTTGAGGAAAAAACCCGTGGTCATGCTATGGCTATTATGGGTGGTTTTATTGCTATGAGTTTTGCATTTGCTATGGCACTAGGTCCTGTTATCGCATCACATTATGGTATTAGCACTATTTTCATCATCACTGCTGTTTTAGCTTTGATTGCTATTGTGGTACTTTTTACAAAAGTACCAACACCACCAAAAATAAAACATATTTATCATAATGATACAAAAACAGCAGATATCATTAAAGACCCTAATCTCTTGGGAATGATCATTATCAATGCTATGCAAAAAGGGCTGATGACTGCTGCTTTTGTTATTATTCCTGTCTTTTTAACAAAACCAGAGTATGGATTTAACTGGGAAAAGAGTGAGCTTTGGATGGTGTATGTTCCTGCGATGATTGCTGGACTTATCGCTATGGGACCAGCAGCTGTGTTTGGAGAGAAGAAAAATATCCCTAAACAGATTTTTATGCTCTCTATTGTTCTTTTTACAGCATCATTTGTAATGATGGGGCTTACTACATCAAGCAGCGTTTTTGTAGCAGCGGTTATTTTCTTTTTTATAGCATTTAATATGATGGAGCCGCTTGTGCAGTCAATGATCTCTAAATTTGCAAAAGTACACCAAAAAGGTGCTGCTCTTGGTATTGCTAATTCAGCTGCTTATTTTGCTACATTTTTAGGTGGTACATTTGCAGGTCTTTATTTGGATGCAAGTTCTCGTGCAACACTTGGTCTTACTATTGGAGCAATTGGCTTAGCATGGCTTGTATGGACAGCACTTAAGATGAAAAATCCTCTTCGTTATTCACACCTTGTTATCCCTGAAGATAAAGTTGATTTTGAAAAGCTTAAAAATCTAGAGCATGAGCATATTGCAGAGTGGTTTATCAATGAAACTGAAAAAGTTGTTGTGATTAAATATGCGAGTGAGAAATTGCAAGAGGATGAACTCAAAGGGAAAATTATAAAATAATTTCCCCTCTTCGTTATTCATCAAGCTGTTTTAGATCTGCTTCGTCCAACTCTTGACGAAGTGGAATCACTAAAGCAATAACAATAAGAGCGATACCAAAAACAAGTACCACTAAAGATTCATTCCCTTCAAAAATATCTACTAATGTAGTTTTACCTAAACTCTCACCCATAATCATTTTAAACTGATCATAATACACAGTAAAAACCAAACCACCAAAAACACCACCGATAGCACCAACTAAAACATCTATACGACCTTCAGCTATAGAGATAGGACCAGTACCAGGACATTTTCCCATAATAGCCATAGCTATACCAAAAATTGTTCCACCAATAATAAGACCACCGAGCATAATAGGTTTAACGTGGTAATGTGCATATCCTGCTTCTATCATATAATACAGACCAATACTTGCAAGTCCTATTGCCAAAAAGAGCATTTTTGGAACAACAGTATCTTTTAACATTGCAAAACCAGCAATCTTTTCAAATTTGTCAACACGAGTATATTGAACAACAACACCAAAAACAAAACCTATAAAAAATACTGTAAAAATAGAACCATGCGGTTCTTGCGCAACAGTTGCAAACATCTCTAAAATTCTATCAATCATCTTGTGCCTCACTTTTATAAAAGATTTTTCCTGTTACTATAAGACTCACAAGAACCACTCCACCAAAAATCATACTACTGATGGCTGTTTGACTCATACCACTTAAAAAGTGACCACTTGTACATCCACCAGCTAGACGTGCTCCAATAATAAGAAAAAATCCACTGACAAAACTCCATACAAGTCTTGACTTGATTGAATTGTTTTTATATTTCTTCCATCCTGTTGGCATAATAGTGATACGAAAACTTTTTGTTACAAAAACAGAAGTTAAAAAACCGCCAAAGAGTGCACCAAGGAGCATAACACCTTCCCAAGCACCAGCATTGTGTACCTCTTTTAAATAAGGATATTTTTCAGGGTCTAAGTTAAACAGTATTCCTGAAAAATAAGGTACATAGGTTGAAGCACCAAAAGGGCGACCAGCACCAAAGATTGAAAATGTAAATAGAAGTAAAAGTGCCATTAAAACGCCACCTAGCCACCATGGGATTCGTCTAAGCATATATATCCTTTTTATAATTAATTTTAATTTACAAAATAATAATTTATTATAAATTAGTTTTAAAGATGAGATTATAGTAAAAAAACATTAATATACTTCTTGCAAGATTCCTCTATATCTTAAAATAAAGATAAGAATTAAATATTAAAAATATTACTGTAATTGATTTATATCATCATATAAGCGTTATCAATAAGTTAGAATAATCAAAAAAAAAGGATATATTAATGCGAGTGCTCCTCTTATTGTTAGGTTTGTATCTGACATTGTTTACAACTGGTTGTGAAACAAAAAACAGATCTCAAGTCCATAAAATACATTACGACAGAGATATGTGTGCACGCTGTGCTATGGTTGTAAGTGATAGAAAAAACAGTGTGGAGGTTATCAATCCTGAAAATGGAAAATATTATCTTTTTGATGATATTGGTTGCACAGTATTATGGTTTGACGATGAACATATAACATGGCAAAACAACGCTATCATCTGGGTAACAGATGCAAAGAGTGGTGAGTGGATAGATGCACGAAAAGCTTACTATGATACTGAAAATATCACACCGATGGCTTATGGATTTTCTGCTCATAAATCAAAAGAAGATATTGAGAAAGAACAAGAGATAATTGACTACAATGAAGTTGTAAAACGTGTTAAAAAGATTGGAAGATAGGCTTTGTATCTTCCATAATAAGATTAGGCTCTACAAATGGAGCAAGCTTTAGTAAAAAATCCAATAATGTCATCACTGGAGCCGCATAAAAAAACTTGATTTTATGATTTGTATGCCAGAGTAGATCACTGTGTTGATATACTCTAAATGGTGTGTCTCCGATACCATCCTTGTCTTTATCAAAACCATCATATCTGTCCCAGTAATTATATGTAACCACATTAGAAGTATCAAAGTTACCACCAATATCTTTAACTACATCATCAATATTTCCATAAATCTTGTTGCGTGTTATTGTATTGTCTTTAATGCTAGCATGAAAATGGAACGCCTCTGCATTATAAGCTATTTCATTGTTTTGAATATAACGCTTCATCCCTTTTGCTTTTTCTGTTCCTTGAATATAAAGCCCTTTTGCATTATAACGGACACTATTATTCTTAAATATAAAATTAGACACTCCTGCAATCATTACACCAATGCCAGAAGCTCCTTGAGAACTTAAGATTTTATTTCCAATAACCTGAGTATTTTTTGCACCCATAAACATCATACCAACAGAGTTGTAGATATATATATTGTTTTTAAATATATTAGCATTACTCATCTCTATATGAGTTGCGAATCTGTTATGCTTAAACTCATTCAAACTAAAAAGATTATGATGGGAATAATGAAGTGTTACATCCCTTGTATTATGTATTTTATTGTTTTTGATAGTATTATAATGGGAGTAATATAATTTTAAACCATTACCTCGCAGGGGGAGATTATTTTCTGCAACTGTTATATCATTATTTATAATAAGGGAGTTTTCAACCATATACATATCAATACCATAAAGAACATCCTTAATGGTACAATCAACTATTTTACAGTTACGAACCTGTTTCAAAGCAATGGCAGCATCGATATTTTGCATATTATCACCACTCTTTGAGATCGTAATATTTTGTAATACAACATTGGAGCTTTGTATTGTCACTACCGAACCATGATTCTCACCCCAAATCTCTACACCCTTACCCATTCCTACAATTGTCAGAGGTTTATCGATAATGATATTACCAACATAAATTCCATTTTGTAGTTTAATGATTGCACCAGGTGTAGCTTTATCGATGGCATCTTGCAATGGGTTTGCATAAAGAATCAAAGTAAAAAAAAGAAAAAAGAAAATGGCCCTTTTCATAGCACTATGGAAGATTAGTAAAATCTATGTATCTCTTCCATAATGTCAGCAAATTCTATATCATCACCTTTGTCTTTAAGAAATGATACCAAATACTTTTCACTTGCATCTACTCCATCTTTTTCTTCGATTTCAAGCAGTTTTGCATAAAGCTCAGCTATAATTTCAATCACATGTCGCGAGATCTTTTTTCGAGAAGCATGATACCCTATAATCTCTCCTGTATCAGTATCTTTACGTATCTCAAACTCTGTAAATATCCAGTAATATCGTCCATCTTTTGCTAAGTTTTTCACCACTGCATTAATATTTTTTCCAGCACCTATTGTTTGCCATAACAGTTTAAAAACAACCTTTGGCATATCGGGATGGCGTACAATTGAGTGAGGCTTTCCTATAAGTTCATCCTCTGTATATCCCGATACCTCTTGAAAATAATCATTGGCATAGGTAATCTTACCTTTTTCATCTGTTTCACTCACTATATAGCGTTTTGGATCTAATAGTATCTCTTCATCTATCGGTGTCGGTTTTGTCATCATATCCTCCTATAGGCTGTCGTTAAGCCAATTAATAAGCCCACGACTTACTTCTCTAAAACCAAAAATTCGCTTTCCGTTATGTTCTTTGGCAAACTCTTCTGCTGTTTTATACGAATCAAAAGGCACCAAATCATCCCCTGCTGGTGATGTTGCATCACTTCCATAAACAAAAAATGCCCCTTTTGCCTTTATAGTTTGTGTAGTTTCATAGTCTGTAACGTAAATATTTTTAAAATCACTTTCACTATGGATATTAAATTCAGGCCACTTACCAGGTCTAAAATAAAATTCAAACATAGATTTAGGTGAAATGAAATATATCTCCTCCCCACTTGTAAGTTCTATCTTTGCAGCCCATTTTGGATATTTATAGAGCTTCATATGGCGTACTAATCCTGTTGTGTTCTTATCAAAATTTATCTCTGAAGAAAAAAGTATACTAGAGACAAGTACTATTAAGATAACTATTTTTTTCATTTTTAACTCCTATACCAAATCTTTTTTCTCAAAAATCTTATATCCAAAAAACGCAAACAACAAACCAAGGAGCAATGGATACCCGATAGATAGCAGAACAAAGGTTGTTTGTGAAACTGAATCTAAAATATAAAATGCCACAGGACCCATCACCGTCAACTCAGGATCAAACAGTGAAATTGCCGCAACACGAAAAATCTCCATAGGGTTCATCAAGCTGATAAAGATAATAATCCCCTCATCAACACGCTGCTGCATCATTAATGAAATCAATGCAATATCGATAAATGCTAACAAAAAAATCCAAATAAAAAAAGCAATACCAAGTGCTACTTCAGAAGATTTTACAAATGATGAGATAAAAAAAGCAATCCCCAAAAATGTTGCACTCATTGCAAAAAGAAGACCTGTATATAGAAAGAAAATATTCCATGGAATCTCAGCACCTTTGAATGCTCCATACACAACCGCAATCACCATCGCAAAAATAACTGGTAGATAAACTGTAATAAAACGACCTATAATCTTTCCCCAATAATACTGCTTTAATGAGATAGGAAAAGAGAGCATATACTCTAAGATATGGCTGTCTCTGTCACCTGAAATGGAACGTACAGTTGTAATAAGGATAAAAATAGGCAAAATCACTATTGTGATTTGAATATACATCAAAAGAAGACGACTCAGTCCACTAAATCCCATAACCTGTGACTCTGTAACTCCTGCAATAAAAAACAAAGCAATCAACCCGCCAAAAACCAAAGAGTAAACCAAAAACCATTTTGCCCGAATCGATTCTTTTAGGTCTAAATAAGCTATTAAATATAAATTTTTCATCTAAACCCTCTCATCCGAAACTATTTTTCCAAGATCCATATAGATTTGACGATTTACAAGATCCTGTACCTCTTCTAACCTATGGGTAACAAAAAGAAGCACTTTCTCTTGTTCATTTTGTTTAAGCAGTCGATAAAAATCATCTCTAGCTTTTGGATCAAGGTTTGCTGTAGGCTCATCATAAATGATGATATCACTATCTTTAGCCAAAGAGATTGCGATAAGAAGTTTTTGTTTCATCCCGCCACTTAATTTAAAAAATGATTTACTGAGATTTGCTTTAATATCCAGTTTCATCTCATCTGCATAATGAACAATAAGCTCTTTATCTACATTTGCACTTACAGAGATATACTGCATCAACTCTTCTATACTTAATTTAATGGGAGGGGGAAGCTGGGGTACAAAGCTGATATGTTGTAACACCTCAACACGATTTTTGGCAGGGTTAAGTCCATTAATAAGTACCTCCCCTGAATTTGGATGATAATACCCCATAATCGAGCGAATAAGTGTAGTTTTTCCTGCTCCATTGGCACCCATGAGCGCTATAGCTTCATTTTTTTCAAACACACAACTTACATTTTCCAATGAGATATGCGAACCAAACTTTTTTGTAACATTGTTTACTTTTATCATACCTACACCAAACTTTTTAATCTAAAGTCAAAGTTAAGAGCATCTTCATGACATACATCTATACAACGACCACATAAAGTACAGTCTGCTCCTGTAATATATTCTCGTGTGATACCCTCTTCTTCTCTTTGTTTATCATACTTCGCTTTTGTAATCTCTAAAACCTGATTTTCAAAACAAACATCGTGACAAACCATACAGTGGTCACAATTATCATTCCATTCAACACGCAAAGCAGATACTTTTCCTATCATACCATATGTTGTTCCTATTGGACAAATATAAGTACACCATGCACGACGAGAGAAAAACACTTCAAATGCAAATACAATAACAACCCAAATAAGGGCTAATGACCATCCATATGCAATGGCTCGAGAAAGGATACCTACAACGTTGATGGTTTCAAAAACAAGGTAACCACTCGTTGCTGATAAAATTAAAAACATTGCCCAAAAAATATATCGGATACGATGATCAAACTTTCTGTCTTTTATAATTTTTTTATTCACAAGTGTATTATGCCACTTCTCACCAACTTCTGATAAAAGACCATAAGGGCATACCCATGCACAGTATGTTCTTCCTCCAACAAGCAAATAAAAAATGACAATGGTACTTACACCAATGATAATATTGATGTGGAGATGATGTTCAGCCATAAGCATCTCCAAGGTTGTAAAAGGATCAATAAGGTGAAAGCCTAAAAATCTTGAACCGTTGAGCGTACCTTCAAGTGTCTGTATATCAATAGCAAAAGACAAAAAGAAAAGAAGATGAATTGCTATGACTAATATCCACCGCTTCATACGATAGCTAAAAACTGTTTTGCCATCTCTTGTTTTATTAAAAAAGGTTGACCAAAATGTTGTTCTTTTTATCGTCTCTCTATTGTTATACTTATCCATTTTTTTATCCTGTAATCTCTTTTATTGGTTGTTTTTAAGTGCTTGGGCACGAGCAGGAAACTCCCCTATCTCATCAGCAAATTTTTTCAAATCATCTTTTGACATATGGAGTAACAACCCTTTCATAATCATATTCTCTTTACGTCCTGATTTAAAATCATCAAGTTTTTTATAGATTGTATCTGCACTTTGTCCAAAAAGCTTTGGTCCCATAAGTTTTTTACCATATTGCATTCCACTACCATCAACACCATGGCATGAAGCACATTTGCTTTTATATGCATCACTTACTTTAAAACTACCGATATTACCAGCTTTTTCACGTAGAGCATTTAACTCTTCTGCTTCTTTTTCGCGATCACTTTTCTCTTCAACAACAGTAGTTTGTGCTGCTTCTCTATTTCCAAGATCAGCGATAACCTTACCATGTTCACCACCATTGTATGCACCGCCATTCATCGCTGTCCATCCCATTAAACCAAAAATAATCAGCGTTAAAATTCCTACAATTATATTTTTCATTATCTTTTCCTCATCTGTTTAATTGCTTTATTGAACGTGTATATCTCATCTGCCATATTTTTTATCTCTTCATCACTCATCATATTGATTAGATCGCTCATCAAAGGGTTTGATTTTTTACCACTTTTAAAATCTTGAATTTTTCCGTAAATAAAATCTGCATCTCTATCTAAAAGAGATGGACCTATAATTCCATTGGCATAATCATTATGGCATGGGGAACATCGTATGATAAAGTTTTTACTCAACTTCTGAACAAGCATAGAGATTTGAACCTCCTCATAAGGGGAACGGACATTCATATTTGCATCTATTGCTGTTCTTGGACGTACACGCACCGATGCATCTTTATTTGCAGGTTGTGCATTTTGATTATATTCACTTTTTTGCCCATAATCATAATAATATGAACTTCCCGCTGTCTTATCTTTGCTCTTTTGTTCCACTTTAATAGCATGTGCATTTTTATTTTGCACAATCTCTATTTTTGGTGTAGATGATACTGTTTGCGTTTGATGTTCATTTTGTGATTGTTCTTTTGAAGTATCACTACAAGCACTCAAACCGATCATCATTACACAAGATAATCCAAAATATAAACTCTTCATTTTCATTTCCTATGCTTTATTATAATACTCTTCGTATGTCATTCTAGGTTTGACAACTATAGAAGGTGTCTGTGTTGGGCATATCTCTTCACAAGCACCACAACCAATACATCCATCATAAATCTCTGGTTTAGAACCACCACTACTGTCTCGTACCATGGAGATAGCACTTAAAGGGTTCGGGATAGGGCAGATATCTGCACATAAAGTACACGCTTTTCCTTCATATCCACTCATCCTATCAAGCAGCTGTAATTCCAGTTCAGTTACATTACGAACCGAATTAGTAAACTCTTTCATCGGTTCTAGATAATTATCAGGAACTGGGGTGTTGTTCATTGCCAAACATTGATCTGGAAACTCTAATACAGCTATTCCCATTTGGATATCTTCTGCTTTTTCACAACTGTGATCCAATGCACCACTTGGACATGCTAAAACACAAGGAACTGCATTACACGCATAACATCCCCGTTTTGTAGCATCAATGAAAGGTGTTCCAACACCATGTCCCATAGCAATATCAGCAAGTTCTATGGAGTGGTAAGGACAAACCTGCAAACACTGTCCACACTTAATACACAATGCTAAGAACTCATCTTCAGGAACTGCTCCAGGTGGTCGTAGTCTATTTTCAGCATGCAATGCATAAGGGCTCAAAACGACACCACCACCCAATACTAATCCTAATATGCCCAAAGTGGAGTATTTTATAAACTCTCGTCTATCAGTCTGTACTTTTTTTGCCATACTTTTCCCTTTTAAAATATTTTACTTACTCGTGGTTTATCATCTTCCATTAAAAAAAGTGGTTTTGTAAACGGTGCTAACTTTGCCAGAAAATTAAGTAATGAAATCACAGGCGAGCCATAAAAAAACTTGACATCAGAGTCATACATCCATAACTGATCTGCATACTGATAGACCTTATGTGGTGTATCACCTATCCCATCATGATCTCTGTCAAACCCTTCATAGTTATCCCAGTAATTCAAAGCTATCTCATTTTCATTGGTTTTTGAACCTCTTGAATCATTCACTATATCTTCAATATTACCCGCAACAATATTATTTTTGATAACATTATTTTCACTTAGTGAATGAAAATGCATTGCCTCTGAGTTATAGAGTATTTTATTGTTCTCTATCCAGTTATGTGTATCTGGTTCAAATGGACTTCTGTCTATATAAATTCCCTGCGCACAGTATAAAACAGTATTGTCTTTAATGGTAAAATTAGAAACATCTTTTAAGCCTATTCCCATCCCTGTTGCACCCTGAGAGCTTTTGACAATATTGCCTATTGCAATCGAATCTTGTGAATACATAAAAAATATACCTACAGAATTAAGCTCATACCTGTTGTTTTTTATAAGATTTTTTCCAGCATACATAAAATGTAAAGAGTATCTGTTGTTTTTACCATAGTTCTCTATAATTTCATTTCCGTGAGAGTACCAAACAACCATATCACGTGACTTTACGAGAGAATTTCCCTTAATAATATTGTCATTTGAATACCATAAACGTAATCCATCTCCACGTAAACCAAGATCAACATCTTTAGAGCTGATATAGTTATTTGCAATGATTGAATTATGCACCATTTGTAAATCTATACCAAAAAGGCAATCATCGATAATACAGTTACTTATTTCACATTGAGAAGCATTGCTCATAGTTATAGCTGCATCAATTGTTTCGTGTTGGTTACCACTGTTAATGATTTTCAAATTTTTAAGCGTCACAAAGGAGCTTAAAACTTTAATCACTGTGCCATTGTTTTCTCCATCAATGATCACACCTTCACCTTCACCGATAATAGATAATGGTTTATCAATAATAACAGAACCTTTATAAACTCCTGCTGGAAGTTTTAAAATAGAACCCTGTGGTGCTCTGTTAATAGCATCTTGCAGTATATTATCAGCACAAAGTGCCATAACATTGAAAAACAATAAAGTTGCAAGTGCTAATATTTTCATCTTACTTTTTCTCTGCTTCCATCTCTTTAAATGCTTTTTGTTTTGCAAAAAATGCAAGAATACTGAGTAAACTTACAGCTACAAGCATATAAAAACCAATAGTTGGATAAGAGTGTGTTGTAAATTGTGCAATTTTTCCATCTCCAAAAACAGTTGGCATAAAAGGTTTTATTTTAAAGGCTCCCCAATCATGAAGATTATGCCCAAACCAATAAAGCCAATAGGAGTAGTCTGCAATAAAGATAAGAGGCAGTGCAGCTGGAATCAACATAATATAGTTTAAATATTTTTTATCATATGCTATAAAAAGAATGATACCTAAAGAGAGAAATAAAAGTGCATAAATACCAATGGCACGCTCAAAATGACCGCCAACCCACATAGGATCCATCCCTACATAGTGGTTAATTGTATTCATCTCATGCACTTCACCACTGTATCCATCAAAATGAAAATAAACTGGTATCCCTTGAGGAAAAGCCTCTTTCGGATAGTTAGGCGCTTCAAGTGATACTGCCCAGATAGGTAATGATGCCACACCTATCTCTGAGGCACTCTCTACCATTTTATCTAAATCATTATGTGCTTCTTTTGGTGTTGTTACACTCTTATATCTACCTTGATTGTAAAGGTTCCAGATCGTTTTACTAAAAGATGAGATCTCATCAGCCTTTCCTTCATCAATTTTATTTAACGTTCCATGAAATGCAATCATAGGTAACGTAAATGCAAAAGTTAAAATAAGCAGTGCTAAAGTAGCGAAAATTTTAGCTTTGATTAAACTTGGGTGCATGGCATTTCCTTATATGAATTCTTATAAAATCTATTATTTTATAATTAATTATAAAGTTAATTATAGACTTAACTTATTGTATCAAAAGCTTCTAGAAAAATTAATGATATATGTCAATATAATGGGGAATGAGGGAGATTATTCTCCCTCATTAAATAAGGTGAAGTCTTACTCTTATTTTAGAATAAGTTTGCATTTTCATCGACCCATTTGAGGTATTCGATGATATTTTTTGTTTCCTCTTCACTCATATGTTGATTAGGCATTTTAAGATTAAAATAATCAATCATACTTTTAATATACGGATCTTTATATTTAGATGCAGGATCCATAATAAAATCTTTCACCCATTTTTCTGCATTTTCATGTCTCATAAGTACACCTGTTAAGTCTGGACCAGATGAAACTTTACCAATAACATGACATCCGCCACAGCCACCTTCTCCAAATGCTCTTTCACCTGCAGCTGCTGCAGAAGATTGTGGAGTTGCAACTTTTCTAACAAGAAGATCTTTTGCTCTGATACCAACATCGGCAGTTTTAACCATATATTGCCAAATCATATTTTCAAATAGAACAGCTTTTTCATAATCACCCTCTGCTACAGCTTTATCTGAGAGTTTTTTCTGTTCAGGAATTTTTCCATATTGATCTAGTGCATCTTCAACAAGTGCTTTTACTGTTGGATATTTTTCATAATGATTCTCTTTTAAGAATTTCACAACAGACTGAATAACAGCATCAGTTGCAGCATTTACAGCAACAGTTTTGTCATACTCAGCTTTAAGCTCCTCTTTAGACATTGTTTTCATTTTAAGTTTTTGAGCACTAACATATTTTTTGTTAGGGTCTTTAACCATTAAGTAACCCATCATCTCTAAGTGAAGTGCAGAACAGAATTCTGTACAATAGTAAGGAAAAACTCCTTCAATGTCTGCTTTAAATTTCAACTCTGTTGTTTCACCTGGTTCAAGTGATGCATGAATATCAAAGTGGTCAACTGTAAAACCATGAGTCTCATCTTGTGCACGTTCAAGGTTTGTAAGGTAGATTGTCACCTCATCACCTTTATTTACAGTGATTCTCTCTGGATTGATGTGTGAACGAACAAGTGTTGCATAAACAAATACTTTGTTCCCTTTTCTCTCTATTCTCTCTTGACCTGCTAAAGTTTTACCAACATGTGGTTTACCAGTTTTTGAGTTTGTACCCATTTTATAACGAACTGCAGGATGCAATTTGCTAGCACGAATAGCTACAGCCTGGTGTGGTTCACCAAGTGGCAATGGCATATCAACAAGAAGATCCATTTTTTTACCGCTTACATCGATCAACTGGTGATTTTGTGGATGTAATGGTCCAACTGGATCAAATCTGTCAATTGCAAGTTTGTTTAAAGAGATAATATATTTTCCTTGAGGATCAGCAGATTTACCCTCCATACCACAAAGGTGTCCAACATTATAGTGAACATTCTCTTTATCTAAAACTTTAAGCGTTTTATAGTTCCATTTTACAATTTGACTATCAACATAAAGTGAAGTATAGATCTCACCATCAACATTTGAATATTGGTTATGCAGTGGCCCAAGTCCAAGCTCCACCTGACCGTGAAGTGATTTTTTCATATCAAGGATTGGAATACCATATGGATCTTTACCAGCAAACTCTTTGTTT
>JAMOSN010000079.1 GCA_027068455.1 Sulfurimonas sp. | reverse complement strand
TTGAACTGATAAAAATACTATCATCATATAATTTTGCAAAGAGCATTATTTTTTTCTTTTGGTAGAGGATTTCGTCATTTTTTGGATTTTTAAGTGTGAAGTTATTTAAACTTATAGAAGCAGTTTTTTCCTCTAAACGATATTTCGCATATAATTTTGCTGTAATATAATCACCGATAGAGAGTGTTGTTCTTTTGAGTTTTAAGATATTATCTTGAAGTATAACATGAAGCTGTTTAATGATATAGCTAGAGCCATTAACACTAAAATATATATCATCAGGTGATGTTATCTCTAATGTTTTATCGTAATGGATTTTAAGTTGTGTGTTTGATTGAGCGTGGGTTATACCCTGAAATGCAAAATGAAGTATATCTATATCCAGATCAACAAGTTTTTTCTTCACATCAATGGTACCACTTATATATCCATTTGCAATGTTGTTAACATCAAAATGTACTATAGGCATAGTTATAAGAAGTGTTCGTATATTAAACGGAAGATGTAAAGCATCAAGTGTAATCTTATGTTGCTTATTATATACCCAATGTGATTGTGTGATTTTTATAAAATCACCTTTTGGAGAGATATGATAACTTGCGCGTAAAGGCAGTGTTTTTTTATCAAGACTTAAACCTTCAACATCAATTTTGTTAAATTGGAAATTAATAATACCACTAGATTTTTTTGCATTGTAATGCACTTTAACATCAGCCTGTGCTATGTCTTTGATGGATGCTTGCATAGAATCAATCGTTACATCATAATTGTTAAGTTTAACAGAGGTATTTTTAATGTCAATATTTAAACCAAGATAGTCAAAATTTCCTTGTTTAACAAAAAACTTTCCATAAGCATCGACAGCAATAGTGCGTAAATTTACTGTTATTTTCAAGTTTGTTTTTGCATATCCGCTATGTTGCAAAAAGGGAAGTTTAATTTTATAGGTGTTGAGGATATGGAGCATATCTTTATTGAGTTTACCGTTAAAAAGAAGATAGAGTGTTAAGAGTTCCTCTTTTTTTGTAAAATCAATCTTAAGCCAGCTTTTTCCAAGGTACATACCATAAGAGTAGGCTTTCTTAGGGTAAATATATAAAAGACCATTTTTAAACTCAAGCTCTGTTTTCTGTGTATGGATTGCATCAAGTTGCGTGTTGTATGTATAATCAAGTTTATGTATTGTTGCTTTGATACGGATATTTTTATATGCATTGTTTATATCATTATAGTTGATAAACCCTGAGATATTTTGTATCTCTAGTGCTTGCATTTTAATGGCATCATATGCCCAAAACATCACCTCTTTTGGAAGGTGTGCTAAATCAATAAGATACTTTATATGTGTGATTTTTTGATCACTTTTTATTTTATAACGTAACTGTTGCGTGTCAGAGACGGCATAGAAAGTCAACTTTGCATCATTGTGTATATTGATATGAAGTTTTGAGTAAAGTTGCATCTCATCTGTATCAACAATAAGATCACCACTAAGGGCAATATCTTTTGTTGTATCTAAAAAATTCTCTATGGCGAAGTGCAATTTGTTGCGTGTTAAAAAGATTTTTGTTTTCAGTTGAAACTCTGGAGTATTGGCTATGAAAAAACCTTGCTCATCACTTGTATATTTAAAGCTAGCTTTGATATTATCTTTTACGATTTCATCAACAACAATAGAATGAAACCAATGTGTTGTTTTTGAGATTGTTTGTATATATCGATTTGTTTGCTGTAAGCTTATATGTTGTGTATCATCATTAGATGGTTGAATAACTATTTTCTTTACAGAAAGATCTATTTTATGATTCCATTTTATATATATATCTTTAAGAACAATATTTGATATAGAGAGATTATCAAGATATAATCCGTTTTGAAGAACAATGAAACCAACAATGAAAAGTAGGAAAATGAAAGATAAAAAACTCACAATAGCTATGTATGTTTTTGAAATAATATTAATAATTACACTATCTTTCATCTACTACCTAAATAAGTCAATTGAAACACCTAAGGTTCTTTATATCCCCAAAGGATCTATAAATCAAATTATATCACATTTACAATCCAAAAATTATGATGTTTGTAAACTTGATGCACTTCTTTTGAGAATAATAGGAACACCCCAAAGCGGATGGATAGATATGGGTACAACACGCAATACAAAAGCAGATTTTTTATATAAACTCACCACTGCAAAAGCAGCACTTCAAAATATAACATTAATCCCTGGTGAGACAACCTATATATTTTTAAATCAATTAGCAAACAATCTTCACTTAGATAGAAAAAAACTCCAAACAGCATATAATAAATATTCCCATATCAAAGAGGGTGTTTTTGTTCCAAACACATATCGACTGCCAATTGGCATTACAGAAGATGCATTAATGAAACTTCTAATAGAGATATCAAATAAAAAAATGAAACAACTCTCCCTAAAGATTTTTGGAACCTATAATGAAAAAAAATGGTTTCATTATGTAGCAGTTGCTTCTGTAATTCAAAAAGAAGCTGCAAATAAAGAGGAGATGCCACTTGTGAGTTCTGTTATCTACAATAGAATAAAAAAAGGGATGAAACTCCAGATGGACGGCACCTTAAATTATGGAAAATACTCTCATATAAAAGTGACACCAAAAAGGATAAAAAACGATACAACTATCTATAATACATATAGATATAAAGGTGTTCCGAAAATTCCCATCTGTAATGTGAGTTTTGAAGCCATACGCGCTGCTATCTTCCCTGCCAAGACAAGTTATCTCTATTTTATGAAAAACAAAAAGGGAACACACGATTTTGCTTGTAACTATTCTACACATTTGCACAACATAAGGCATGCTACAAAATGAAACAAATTATAAATATAGTGTAATGTTTATAAAAGCTAATCAAATATTACCTATCTTAGTGTTATTATTAAACTTGTAAATTCATGGAGTCTCTTCAAAGGCTATCATGAAAAAAATCATTCATGAGGACACACAATGTCAAAAATAATTTGGTCAAAAATTGATGAAGCTCCAGCTCTTGCTACGTATTCGCTTCTCCCAATCGTAAATAAGTTTACTCAGGCTGCTGGTGTAGAAGTAGTAACTTCTGATATTTCACTTGCAGGTAGAGTTTTAGCTGCTATGGGTCTTGCTGAAGATGAACTTTCTAAGTTAGGTGAGTTAGTACTCAAACCTGAAGCAAACATTATCAAGCTTCCAAACATCTCTGCTTCTGTTGGGCAGCTTAAAGATTGTATTGCTGAGCTTCAGTCTCAAGGGTATGACATTCCAAATTATCCTGAAAATCCTTCAAATGATGAAGAGAAAGAGATTCAAGCTAAATACAGTACTTGTCTTGGTTCTGCGGTTAACCCTGTTCTTCGTGAAGGAAACTCAGATCGTCGTGCTGCAAAAGCTGTTAAGAAATTTGCTCAAGAGCATCCACACAGACTTAAGCCTTTTGCTGAAGATTCTAAAGCGTATGTTGCACATATGGCTGGTGATGGTGACTTTTATGGTAATGAGCAATCAGTTACTATGGATAAAGGTCAAAAAGTTACAATCGCATTAAATGGTAAAGAGTTAGCTAGTATCGATGCACTTGATGGTGAGATTCTTGATGGTACATTTATGTCAGTTAGCAAACTTAGAAACTTCATCCAAAAAACAATTGATGAAGCAAAAGAGAAGGGTGTTATCTGGTCTATCCACCTTAAAGCAACTATGATGAAAATCTCTGATCCAATTATGTTTGGTCACGCTTTTGAAGTATTTTTCAAAGAAGTATTTGACAAATATGCAGACTTATTCGCTGAATTAGGTGTTAATCCTAATCTTGGTATGAGTGATTTAGAGAAAAAAATTGCTGGTCACGAAAAAGAAGCTGAAATCAAAGCGGCTTTCCAGGCAGTAGTTGATGCTGATGCACCAAGAATCGCTATGGTTGATTCTGATAAAGGTGAAACTAACTTCAACGCTCCAAATGATATTATTATCGATGCTTCTATGCCAGTTGTGGTTCGTGAAGGTGGTAAACAGTGGGATAGAACAGGTGGCGCTGATGAGTGTGTTGCTGTTATTCCAGATTCAACATACGCAATGTTCCACCAAGAGATGGTAGCTGATTGTGTTAAAAATGGTCAGTACGATGTAACTACTATGGGAACAATGCAAAATGTTGGTCTTATGGCACAAAAAGCTGAAGAGTATGGTTCTCACCCAACAACTTTCGAACTTGAAGAAGCTGGAACAGTTACTGTAACTGCTGAAGATGGCACAGAACTTATGAGCTTTGAGTGTGAAAAAGGTGATATCTGGAGAATGAGCCGTGCTAAAGATATCCCAATCAAAGACTGGATCCGTCTTGCAGTTGAGCGTGGTCAAATTGAGAAATATCCAGTAATTTTCTGGTTAGACAAAAACCGTGCACATGATGCCCAGATGATTAAAAAAGTTGAAAAATATCTTCCAGAGTTTGACACTGAAGGACTTGATATCCAAATCATGGATGTTGCATCTGCTACAAGATTCACAAATGAGAGAATCCGTCGTGGTGAAAATACTATCGCTGTTACTGGTAACGTTCTTCGTGACCACTTAACTGATATGTATCCAATCTTAGAGCTTGGGACATCTGCTAAAATGCTTTCTATCGTTCCATTATTAGCTGGTGGTGGTTTATATGAAACTGGTGCTGGTGGAAGTGCACCAAAACACGTTGACCAATTCTTAGAGTGTGGTCACCTTAGATGGGATTCACTTGGTGAGTTCTTAGCACTTGCTGAGTCTTTACGTTTTACTGCTCGTAAAAACAACTCTGCGGAGCTTGAAGCTGTAACTGCTGCGCTTGATAAAGCAAATGAGGGTTACCTTGATAACAATAAAGCTCCATCAAGAAAATGTGGTGAAGCAGACAATAAAGCTTCTCACTTCTATGTTGCACAATACTGGGCAAAAGCACTTGCTGAGTCTGACAATGCTGCATTAGCTGAAAAATTTGCTCCTGTAGCAAAAGCACTTGAAGAAAATGAAGAGAAAATTATGGAAGAGCTTTTAGCTGCTGAGGGTAAACCTCAAGATATCGGTGGTTACTTCCATCCAGATGATGCAAAAGCAGAAGCTGCTATGCGTCCATCTAAAACTTTAAATGAGATTGTTGATAACATCTAAGTTCTCATTTTTACACCCTCTTGGGTGTAATTCACTTTTTATATAAAATACTATGTAGTATTTTATATAAAAGGTGAAAGAATTTTACCTTAACTATGATGCTGGGTTATACTTAAGTGTTATGTGTTCGCACATACTGTTTAAGTGTATCTAAATATGCATCATAGTATTTAATATGAAGGAGTGTATATGAGTCAAGGAAAAAGAGTAGGGATAGTAGGTGCTGGAAATGTTGGTGCAACAGTTGCATACTCTCTGGCGATGCTTGGGTCTTGTCATGAAATTATTCTTCGTGACAATAAGATGGACGTTGCAAAAGGAAAGGCTCTTGATATGAGCCAGGCTGCATCAGCTGTAAGAAGTCATACTGTTGTAAGTGTTGCTGAAGAGATGAGCGATCTTGTTGATTGTGATGTTGTTGTTGTAACTGCTGGTAGTCCAAGACTTCCAGGTATGAGTCGTGATGATTTGTTAATGATTAATGCAAAAATCACAAAAGAGGTTATTCAGGGGATTGCTAAGTATTCTCCAAATGCTATTGTTATTATGGTGTCAAATCCTCTTGATGCTATGACATATGTTGCACTTAAAGAGAGTGGATTTGACAGAAGCCGTGTTATCGGTATGGCTGGTATTTTGGATTCTTCACGTATGGCTGCATTTATTCAAGAGAAACTTGGGTATGGTGGGGGACAGATTCGTGCTTCAGTTATGGGTGGTCACGGTGATGATATGGTTCCATTACCTCGTTACTCAACTGTAGCAGGTGTGCCTCTTTCTGATGTATTGACTCAAGATGAGATTGATGAGATCGTTGATAGAACACGTCATGGTGGTGCTGAGATTGTAGGTTATCTAAAAACTGGTTCTGCATACTATGCACCTGCAAAATCAACTGCTATTATGGTGGATGCAATTTTAAAAGATACGAAGCAGATTCACCCATGTGCAGTTTGCCTTGATGGTGAATATGGTTATAATGATGTTGTTTCTGGTGTTCCTGTTATGCTTGGTGCAAAAGGTGCTGAGAAGATTATCGAAGTAACATTGGATGAAAAAGAAAAAGCTATGTTTGCTCAATCTTGTGCATCTGTACAAACATTGATAGATACATTAAATAAAAATAATTTTTTTGAAGGGAACTAATGAGAGAGATTGCTTATGAAGATATAGTCAAACATGTAAGAGATATTATCATGTACTCTGCAACTCACTTGCCTGAAGATGCACTCAATGCACTAAAAGAGGCTTATGAAAATGAAAAATCACCTGTAAGCAAAGAGGTTTTAAAACAACTTCTTGAAAATGCAGAGATTGCCAGCAGTGAATCAAGACCGCTTTGTCAAGATACAGGTTTAGCAGTCTTTTTTGTAAAACTTGGTGCTGATGTGAAAATTGTTGGTGGTCTCTTAAAGGATGCTATTAATGAGGGAACGGAGCAAGGATATAAAGATGGTTACTTAAGAGCATCTACATGTACACCATTTTCTCGTGAAAACTTAAAAGATACAGTAGGGTACAATCTTCCTGCAATTATTCATTTGGATATTGTTGAAGGTGATAAGATAGAGATTGAATATGCTGCTAAGGGTGGTGGAAGTGAAAATGTTAGCCGTGCTAGAGTTTTCCCACCAGCAGCAGGTAAAGAGGGTGTTATAGAATTTGTAAAAGAGTGTATCTCTGATGCTGGTCCAAATCCATGTCCTCCTATCACTGTAGGTGTTGGAATCGGTGGTACTTTTGAAAAGGCTGCTATCAGCTCGAAACATGCACTTTTCCGTGATATTGGTTCAAAAAATGATGACCCAGAGATGGCAGAGCTTGAAGAGGTTATCAAAACTGAAATCAACAAGCTTGGAATTGGCTCAATGGGTATGGGTGGAACAGAGACTGCACTAGCAGTGCATATCGAAGCTAATCCTTGTCATATTGCATCATTACCAGTTTCTGTTAATGTACAGTGTCACTCATCTAGACATACACACATCACGATATAAAGGATACAGAATGAGTGAAGTTTATCATTTAACAACACCTTTAACAGAGGATGTAACAAGAAAACTAAAAGCTGGAGATATAGTTTACCTAAGTGGTACTATCTATACAGCACGCGATGCAGCACATAAAAGACTTGTAGATCTTATAGAAGCTGGAAAAGAACTTCCTTTTGATTTGAAAGGGAGTGTTATCTACTTTGTTGGCCCAACACCACCAAAACCAGGTGAGCCTATAGGAAGTGCAGGACCTACAACATCTTACAGAATGGATTCTTATTCTCCAACACTTTTAAAGCATGGTTCTAAAGGTATGATAGGAAAAGGAAAAAGAAATCAGGCTGTAAAAGATGCATGTAAAGAGTATGGTGGAATCTACTTTGGTGCAACAGGTGGAGCAGGTGCTTTACTAGGTAAACAAATTAAAAGTGCTGAAGTAATTGCATATCCAGAATTAGGTCCAGAGGCGATTCGTAAACTTGAAGTTGAAGAATTTCCAGTAACAGTTATCAATGACACATATGGTAATGATCTTTACCAAATGGGTCGTGAACAATACGAAGTTAAATAAACTTCCATTTCAAAATAAGGAGAATAGATGAATATACATGAGTATCAGGCAAAACAAATTTTTGCTAAATATGGTGTACCAACACCAAAAGGTAAAATTGCACATACAGTTGAAGAAGCTGTTGAAAATGCAAAAGAGTTAGGTGGACCAATTTGGGTTGTTAAAGCACAAATTCACGCAGGTGGACGTGGACTTGGTGGTGGTGTTAAACTTGCTAAGAGTCTTGATGAAGTTAAAGAGCTTGCTGATGAGATTCTTGGTATGACACTTGTAACACATCAAACTGGTCCAGAGGGTAAACTTGTACAAAAAGTTTATATCGAAGATGGTGCTGATATTCAAGATGAGCTTTATCTATCAGTTGTTTTAGATCGTGCTGCTGAGATGCCAATTATTATGGCTTCAACTGAAGGTGGTATGGATATCGAAACTGTTGCTGAAAAAACTCCAGAGAAGATTATCAAGGTTCAAGTTGATCCTTCTATTGGTTTTCAAGGTTTTCATGGCCGTGAATTAGTATTTGGTCTTGGTATTACAGACAAAGTACAACAAAAGAATATGATCAATTTTGCTAAAAAACTCTATACACTATATATGGAAAATGATGCAGAGATGATTGAGATCAATCCACTTATCAGAACAGGTGAGGGTGAGTTTATCGCACTTGATGGTAAAATGGGATTTGATGATTCAGCGCTTGGACGTCATCCAGAGATTGAAGCGATGAGAGATCTTTCTGAAGAAGATCCAGATGAGCGTGAAGCTGCACAATATGGTCTTTCATATATCGCACTTGATGGTGAAATCGGCTGTATGGTAAATGGTGCTGGTCTTGCGATGGGTACTATGGATACAATCAACTATATGGGTGGAACACCTGCAAACTTCCTTGATGTTGGTGGAAGTGCAAACGCAGAGACTGTGGCAAAAGGTTTTGAGATTATTCTTAAAAACCCTAATGTAAAAGCTATCTTTGTTAATATCTTTGGTGGTATTGTTCGTTGTGATAGAATTGCAAATGGAATCTTAGAAGCTACAAAACTTGTAGATGTTCATGTTCCAGTAATTGTTCGTCTTGATGGTACAAATGCGCCAGAAGCAGCAGAAATTCTTAAAAATGCAAATATTGAAAATGTTATCCCTGCAACTGACTTGGCAGATGGTGCTGCAAAAGCAGTTAAAGCAGCGAAAGGAGAGTTATAAGAGATGTCTATTTTAGTAAATAAAGATACAAAAGTTATCGTTCAAGGTTTTACAGGTAAAGAGGGTTCTTTCCACGCTGAGCAATGTATTGATTATGGTACAAACATCGTTGGTGGTGTTACACCAAACAAAGGTGGTCAAGAACATTTAGGCAAACCTGTTTTCAATACTGTTAAAGAAGCAGTTGAAAATACTGGTGCTACAGTATCTATGATCTTTGTTCCACCTGCATTTGTTGCAGATGCTGTTATGGAAGCTGCTGATGCTGGGATTGAACTTGCTGTAATTATTACAGAGGGTGCACCAGTAAGAGATATGATGTTTGCAAAACAATATGCTACAAAACACAATATGAAAACAATAGGACCAAACTGTCCAGGTATCATCACTGCTGAAGAGTGTAAAATCGGAATTATGCCTGGTATGATCTTCAAAAAAGGAAATGTTGGACTTATCTCTAAGTCTGGTACACTTACTTATGAAGGTGCCAACCAAGTTGTTAAAGAAGGTTTTGGTATCACTACAGCAGTTGGTATTGGTGGAGACCCAATCATTGGTCTTTCATACAAACAAATCTTGCCAATGTTTGAAGCAGATCCAGAAACAGAAGCAATCGTTATGATTGGTGAAATTGGTGGAGATCTTGAGATCCAAGCAGCAAAACTGATTAAAGAGCAAATTACAAAACCTGTTGTTGCTTTTATTGCAGGTCAAACTGCTCCTAAAGGGAAACGTATGGGTCATGCTGGTGCTATCATCAGTGGCAGTGCAGGAACAGCGGCTGAAAAAATGGCAGCTTTAGAAGAAGCTGGTGTTAAAGTAGTTGTTTCTCCTGCGGAGATAGGAAAAGCTGTAGCGGAAGTTTTAGCAAAAAAATAGCATAAAAGCTTGTGTGAGCCTCATATTGTAACATTCTTGTTACAAAGGGGGCGCTCGTAACACATTTTATTATAAAATTATGCAAACTAAGCTACTCTTTTGAGATAAAGATTAGCATACAAGTCATGAAAGATTTGTATCTTTAAAATAGGAGAATAAATGGGAACTTTTAAAACTGAAAACCCAGGCAACCAACCTGTATGGGTAAACACTAATAACTGTAAGGCGTGTGATATTTGTGTTGCAGTATGTCCAGCAGGAGTTTTAGGTATGAAATACAATAAAAACTCTACACTTGGGGCAATGATCTCTATTGATCATCCAGAATCATGTATTGGATGTATGGAGTGTGAACTTTCATGTCCAGACTTTGCTATCTATGTAGCAGATAGAAAAGAATACAAATTCGCTAAATTAACGGATGAAGCGAAAGAAAGACAAGCTGCTATTGTCGCAAATAACTATATGTCGCTTGATCAAAAAGGAGCTAAGTAATGGCAAGAGAAGTAATTTCAACAGGTAATGAACTGTCTTCAATGGCAGCTATCGATGCAGGTGCAAGATTTTTTAGTGGGTATCCAATTACTCCATCTTCAGAAGTTATGCATGTAGCATCAGATTTAATGCCAAAAGTTGGTGGTAAATTTATTCAAATGGAAGATGAAATAGCTGGTATTTGTGCTGCTATTGGTGCATCTGCATCAGGTGTAAAGTCATATACAGCGACATCAGGTCCTGGTATTTCACTAAAAGCTGAGCAAATTGGTCTTGCTTTTATTGCTGAGATTCCATTAGTAATTGTAAATGTTATGCGTGGTGGTCCATCGACTGGTCTTCCTACTCGTGTTTCTCAAGCAGATATCGGTCAAGCTCAATATCCAACGCATGGAGATTATGCTTCTATTACATTATGTGCAGGTTCACTTTCTGAATGTTATACTGAAACTGTTCGTGGTTTTAACTTAGCTGAAAAGTATATGACTCCTGTTTTTGTTTTACTTGATGAAACTATTGGTCATATGCATGGTAAAGCAATTCTTCCTGATTTAGAAGAGATTGAAGCTTCTATTGTAAATCGTGAAGTTTTTGAAGGTGATCCAGCTGACTACAAACCATATGATGTTCCTATGAATAAACCAGCTGTACTTAATCCAATGTTCCAAGGGTATAAATATCATGTTACTGGTCTTCATCATGGTGCAGAAGGTTTCCCAACTGAAGATGCTGAACAATGTGAATTTAATATTGAACGTCTCGTTGGTAAGATCAATACAATTCATTTAGAAAATGGTGGTCTTGATGATCTTCCAGATTATGAAGAAGTAGATTTGGATGATGCAGAAGTTTGTATCATTGCTTATGGTTCAATCGCACTTGGTGCTTACGAAGCTGTCAAAAAGCTTAGAAGTGAAGGTATTAAAGCAGGTTTATTGAGACCAATTATGCTATGGCCATCACCTGTAAAAAAATTAGAAGAGATTGGTGAAAGATTTAAAGATAAAATTCTTGTAACTGAACTTAACATGGGTCAATATTCAAAAGAGGTAGAGAGAGTTATTAAAAGAAATGATTTCACAACTTTACTTAAAGCAAATGGTCGCCCAATCGCACCTGCTGAGATGGTAGCAAAAGTTAAGGAGATGATGTAATGGCATTTAATTATGACAAATATTTAAGAGTAAATAAGATGCCAACACTTTGGTGTTGGGGATGTGGTGATGGAGTTATTTTAAAAGCTACTATCCGTGCTATTGAAAAAATGGGTTGGGATATGAATGATGTTTGTGTTGTTTCAGGAATCGGTTGTTCTGGACGCTTTAGTTCATATATCGATTGTAATACAGTTCACACAACACATGGTCGTACTGTTGCTTATGCTACAGGTATTAAACTTGCAAACCCAGATAAACATGTAATTGTTGTTGCTGGTGATGGTGATGGTCTTGCTATTGGTGGTAACCACACTATTCATGGTTGTCGTCGTAATATTGACTTAAACTTTATTTTAATTAATAACTTTATTTATGGTTTAACTAATTCTCAAACTTCACCAACAACTCCACAAGGTATGTGGTCTGTTACAATGAAACAAGGAAATATTGATCCAACTTTCAATGCAAGTGGTTTAGCTATGGGTGCTGGTGCATCTTTTGTTGCTCGTGAATCTATGATTGATCCTAAAAAACTTGAAAAGATTTTAGTAAAAGCATTTTCACACAAAGGTTTCTCTTTTGTAGAGGTACTTTCAAACTGCCATATTAACCTTGGACGTAAAAACAAAATGGCTAATGCTATGGAAAATCTTGCTTGGATAGACAGTATCACAGTACCTGTAAGAAAATTTGATGCTCTTTCTGAAGAAGAAAAAGCACAAAAATTACCAACTGGTGTACTTCGTCAAGTAGAACAACCAGAATATTGTGATTTATATGACAGAGTAATTGAAGCAGCTCAAGGTAAGGGTGCTAAAATCACTCGAGCTGATTTCGATAATAAAATATAAGGACTGACCGATGAGACATACATTAAGATTTACGGGTGTTGGTGGTCAAGGTGTTTTACTAGCTGGTGAAATTATGGCTGCTTGTAAAATTAAAAATGGTGGTTATGGACTAAAGACTGCTACTTATACATCACAAGTACGTGGTGGAGCAACAGTTGTTGATATAACTCTTGATGATGATGAGATTCGTTATCCATATGCAAATGAAGGTGAAATTGATTTTATGCTTTCAGTTGCAGATGTTTCTTATCAGCAATTTAAAAATGGTGTAAAACCAGGTGGAATCATTGTTGTTGATCCAAACCTAGTAACACCAACTGATGAAGATAGAAAAAAATGGACTATTTATGAAATTCCGATTATTACAATTGCAAAAGAAGAGGTTGGTAATGTAATTACTCAATCTGTTGTTGCTCTTGCAATTACAAATACAATGACAAACGTACTTCCGGAGGAGTCTTTAATCGAGACTATGCTTTCTAAAGTACCACCTAAAGTTCATGCAGCAAACAGAAAAGCGTATGAGCTTGGTAAAAAATATGCTTTAGAAGCGATGGGTAAATAAATATCTTTCTTTTTTAAAGTGGCAACTCTCGAAAGAGGGTTGCTTTTTTTATACTCAGGAACTAATATTAATTAGTATCTAATACTATAAAATATTAGACCTTTATACTTTCCCAAAAGAAATCTACATGTTTTTCAAATTGAGTTGTTAAATGGTTCACTGGTTTTGTATCAAACTTTAAAACAGTTACTTGCAGTCTAATGTAGAAGAGGGTGCTTATAAATTCATAAGCAATCATCATAGGATCTGAAGATCGAATAAGATTGTTTTGCATCATCACAAAGAATCCTTCTGATAATACTTTTATATTTGCATCATGAAATTGACTCATAAACTGCTCTCTAAGCTCTTGATTTTGCATCAGCTCTATCATAAGTAACCTAAACATACTTTCGCTTGATTTATCAAAAGTAAGCATCTTATAGTGCATAGTAAATTTTTGTAAAAATGGTTTTCCTCTAAGTGCTAATTCTTGAATTTCATCATGTGAAAAATGGAAAGGGGAGCTAAAGATCTCCTGTGCAATATCTAGGAAAATCTCCTCTTTATTTTTAAAATGATTATATAAAGCACTCTCTCTAATACCAACTTCAGCAGCAATTTTTCTTACACTTGTTCCTTTGTAGCCATATTGAGAGAAGAGGGTAGAAGCAACTTTTCTTATTTTTGTTTTCGTAGGACTTTCCGTTTTGATATCCCTATTTTCAGGCATTTAATCTCCTTTTATTAACACTTGTTCATATTTAAATCTATCTATAAGAACAAGTGTTCTTTTATTATTTTTCTATTAAGAACACTTGTTCATATTATAGCTTAGTATAGTTAACAAGTGTTCATTTTATATCTCTGTGTTTTTTCTGTATAATACTGTTTCAGATACGAGAGATAGTTACTTGCGTGTTAAAGCAAGAGGAAAGTCCGAGCTGCTGTAAGACAATGTTCCATTTAACGAATGGCCGTAGTGATACGAGGGAAAGTGCAACAGAAACTAGACCGCTACTTTTTGTCCGTAACTTGAATAAAGTAGTAAGGGTGAAACGGTGGTGTAAGAGACCACCAGTCTTTATGGCAACATAGAGAGCTTGTAAACCCAACATGGCAGCAAGAAGCAGATGGTTAGCGTCTTACAATGCTATTGCTTCGCTGGAGGCATATTGTAAAATATGCAGTAGATTAATGCTATCAAAACAAAACTCGGCTTATCTCGTATCTGTTAAAATCACAGAATAGTCCTTTTCTTAATTTATATTTAGGTTTTAGAAAGTAAAATATTTTTTTAAGAGAATTTACATTATGTTAACCAAAGTTTATTTTGTATGAAAGGTGAAAAAAACAGCTCTATATTTTTGATATAAGGTGCTTAAAAAAAATTGCTAATGTAAAACTATACATAAAGGTATAAAAGTCCATATTTCAAAAATATAGATCAAATGGAGAAAAAAATGGATAATCAAGAAAGAAAACAGCAATTAATTGAAGATATACAAAATTTACTCAACACTTATAAAGGTGTAAGCCCTACTTCTATCAATCCGGCTCTTTTGGAATTTATGGATGAAGATACACTTGTAAATATAATCGATTCTTTGCTACAACAAAAAGATGATGTTCAAAAAGTTGATGTTGATTGGTTAAATCAATTTAAAAGTGAAAAATAATTACTTGTTAAAAAAAAACAGCTGTTCGAATATGTGAATATTATTTACTATTTTATGATATAGTTCACAAATAAGAATATAAATATATACACAAAGGATATTTTATGAGTAATATGGATTTAATTCAATTAACGGAACAAACGAAAAAACTGACAGCTATGGTTGTTGAAGATGAAAAAGTTACAAATGAGCTTTTAAGTTCAACATTTAAAAACTTTTTTTCTAATGTTGACTCTTGTTTTGATGGAGAGAGTGCATTGAAAATTTATGAAGAGAAAAAACCAGATGTTGTTTTTGTTGACATTATTATGGAAGGTATGGATGGTATTGAGCTTTCTCGTAAAATTCGCCAAATCAATCCTAATCAAATCATTATTGTTATCTCTGCAAGTAATGATATTGAAAAAATCTCTGAATCTATTGAGGTTGGTGTTAACAGCTTTATCCAAAAACCTATTGATACGAAAAAAATCATCGAGCTTTTAGGTAATGTTGTTTCAATGGTTGCTAAAAAGAAAAAAATTGAAACAAAAACATTCTCTATCTCTTTACCATTAGATCTTTATGAGACAGTAAATGACAATGCAAAAGCTGAGTCTATCTCTAAAAATGCAGTCATTATTCGTGCATTAAGAAATTTTTATAGCCAAAACTAACTTCTATATAGATTTTATCTTTTTTTAAGGGTGAAATCTATATAATTCCGTCACAACAAAACAAAGTTGTTCTTCAAATCAAAAGTGGCCCCTTCGTCTAGCGGTTAGGATCCATGGTTTTCATCCATGTTACAGGAGTTCGAGTCTCCTAGGGGTCACCACTTTTAAAAAATCCTCCAAAAATTTTATTTATAAAAACAACAATTAAAAATTAATTATATTTATGATAAAATCGCGAAAAATTATTTTTAGGAAATTGAATGTTAAGATTTGCTCCAAGCCCTACTGGTGATATCTCTCTTGAAGATTTACGTATCGCTCTTTTAAACTATCTTGCAGCTAAACAACATAACGAAGATATCATAGTACGTATTGAAGATATACAAAAAGAGAAAAATGTTGAAGGTAAAGATCAAGAGATTTTAGATATTTTGGCTCTTTTTGGTATTGAATACTCTCATGTAGTTTATCAGAGTCAAAATGTACGTTTTCACTCTGCAATGGCACTTGATCTACTCCATAGAAAAAAAGCGTTTAGTTGTTTTTGTTCTGATGAATGGTTAGATAAAAAACGTCAAGAAGCTAAAGATGCCAATACAACATACCATTATGATGATGCTTGTCGCAACTTACCTCCTGAACTTGTGATAGACAATACAGCTCCTTTTAGTGTTCGAATAGTTCGTCCAGAAAAACCGATAGTGATTGATGATACGATAAAAGGTGATATTGTTTTTCAACCTGATACAGTTGATAGCTTTGTTATAATGAATAGAGACAAAACACCAACAGCAACTTTTGCATCTGCAGTTGATGATATGTTAAGTGATATCTCCTTTATTATTCGTAGTGATAAACATTTGGATCAAACACCAAAACAGGAGCATATTCGCAAGCAACTAGGATACGATAAAACGATACGCTATGCACATATCCCCTCTTTTGCAAATGATGTGAGTGTTACATCACTTTTAGAACAAGGTTATCTTCCTGAAGCAATTTCAAATTATTTAATATCAATTGGAAATAACGTGCCTCAGAAGATATTTACTCTCAATGAAGCTAAAGAATGGTTTCAAATAGATATGCTTACAAACTCCCCTATTCACTTTGATATTGATATACTTAATACAATCAATAAAGAGCATTTAAAGCTGATGGATGCCAAAGAACTTTCCCGTTATGTAGGATTTGCTGATGCTGAAATAGGTGAGCTAGCTCGTTTATATGTAGATGAAATATGCACCACAAAAGAGTTAAAGAAGCAAATAGCACCTATTTTTGAATCTCGTGATATTCCTGAGGATTATAAAGAAGCAACATCCAAAATCATTGCAGCACTTCAAAATGCACCCCATTTTGAAGAGTACAGTGCTTTTGAAGAGTATATCATGCAAAAAACAGACCTCAGCAAAGAAAACTTTTTGCAACCATTACGTATACTCTTAACAAACAGAGTTGATGGTCCAGATATTGAGAAAATATATAAATATCTTAAAAACTATATAAGGGAGATTATAAAATGATAGTAGATATTATTCAAGGGATTGGTGGGATTTTTATCTCACTTATAAATGTATATATATGGGTGATTATTATCGCTGCACTACTTAGCTTTGTCAATCCTGATCCGTTTAATCCGATAGTTCAGTTTTTATACCGTGTTACAAATCCAGCGTACGATTTTGTAAGACGTTATATAAAAAGAACCGATTTTAATGGGCTTGATTTTGCACCGCTTATTATCATCATCGGTTTACAAGTTTTAATCGTTATTTTAAGCTCTATCCTCTATAGACTCTAACAACTCATACCCGCATAGGGTGTGAGACTTACTTATCTTTTTCAAATTTTAATATATCTGAATTGAACTGTTTGTTTTTGAGTTTGAAATGAAGTTTATCGCCCTGCTTTGGAAACTCTACTAGATAGTATTGACTCCATGGTGCATCAAAAGAGATAAGTTTCGTAAATTGATTATTTGCATCTAGTTTGGTTATGCGTGATGCTGGCTTCTTGTTAAGTAAAAAAGTAAGTTTTGGGTCTTTATCTTTTGTATAGAGATAGAGATAAAAATATTCGTGATTATTATACTCTTTTGGAAGCACTTCATTAAGATACACAACATTGACAACACCATCAATACTGTTTTTATATTTTATTTTTGAACTTTGAATAGAGTTTTCTGCAAGTTTTTGATGTTGGGTGATTGAAAACCTGTCAAATGCTGTATCTCTGGAACATGCAATAAAGACAAAAGGTATTAAAAGAAGAAAAGAAAGTGGTTTCATCAGTTTTAGCCTAAAATTTTTCTCAAATTATATCTTATTAATCTCTTCTTTTGTATAATCACTCAAATTTTTATAAATGAGTCAGAGTGAAAAAAAGAATAGCTGTTGCATTTACAGGACCGTCTAACAGTGGTAAAACCACATTAATTTTAAAAGTAGCACGCAAACTTATCCATGAGTATAATATGGAAGTTGCTATCATCAAACATGATCCAAAAGACAAAGCACGTTTTGATGTTGAGGGAAAAGATAGTTATAAGTTTAGTGATACAGGAGCAGAGGTGATTGTAACCTCCCCTCATCGTACAACCTACTTCTCACAACGCAAATCGGATCTTGATGATATGATACGCCTTTTTGATAGATTTGATGTGCTTTTGGTTGAAGGATTGAAAAATCTCCCTCTTCCCCGCATCAGCATATTTAGAGATCATATTGATGAGGATTATTTTCCTTATATGGATGCTTTGGCTATCGACAAAAGCATTGATATTAACGAATATGATGTTCCCAAAAAAGTTGCTATGCTCAACCTCAATGCAACACAGGAAGTGATAGAATGGATTTTACAAAACGGAAAGGAAGTATAAATAATGGATGCAATATTTAATGCAATACAAATAAGTGCAAAACGGATTAAAAAAGCTATAGATGTTAAAGATATAGGGTACTCTCAACAGGAAAACTCTTCTGGTGAAACACAACTTGAGCTTGATATTCAGTGTGATATGATCATAGAAGAGGAGCTTTCAAAAATAGACTCTGTTCATACTGTTTCTTCAGAGGAGAAAGAACACGCAGTAAAGCTTCATGAAGATGGGAAATATTTTATCTCTTATGACCCGCTAGATGGTTCTTCTCTTGTAGATGTTAATTTAAGTGTGGGGTCTATCTTTGGAATCTATAAGGGTGATTTTGGTTCACAAAACCTTGTAGCTGCGTGTTATGTTGTGTATGGTCCAAGAGTTGAGATGGTATTTGCACATAACAAAGTAAAACTTTATCTGCTTCAAGCTGGAGATTTTGAATTTGTCAAAGAGATTCGTTTAGGTGAAAAAGGTAAACTGATGGCACCAGGCGGAACGCAGCAAAACTGGGAAAAATATCATAAAGCAATGATAGATGGTTTCTTCGCTGAGGGGTATAGACTTCGCTACTCTGGTGGTATGGTTCCAGATCTACATCAGATTTTACTCAAAGGGGGCGGACTTTTCAGCTACCCTGCTACAAGTGATAAACCAGAGGGGAAACTTCGCCGTTTGTTTGAAGTGTTCCCTTTTGCTTTTGTTTATGAAAAAGCTGGTGGGGAAGCGATTGACGGTAAACAAAGAGTGCTTGATTTGGGTCATGCAAATCTTCACGATACATCGCCATGTTTTTTCGGTTCACATTATGAAGTACAAAGAGTAAAAGAGGTTTACTCTAATAATGCCTAACGAAGAGCATCATAAAGAAAAAGACAAGTTTGAACTCCATCTTGATGAGATGATACTCAAAGTTCAATCTTGTCAAAATGATAAAAACTTTGCCTCATGCAGTGCGTGTGATCAGTTTTTAAGTTGTACACTCAGAGCCGAATATATTCAAGCGGTTTATAACTCAATGAGTAAGGGTGATACGGGCGGATTTGAGTTTTAGTTTCACCCTATTAAAAGATTACATAAGATAAAATACCATCAATACATTTCACAGGATTTAAAATTGAGTAAATATATAACAACACCTATATACTATGTAAACGGAGAGGCTCATATCGGGCACGCATATACTACATTTATAGCAGATACTTTTGCACGTTATCATCGTCTTAAAGGGGAAGATACTTTTTTCCTTACAGGAACAGATGAACATGGACAAAAAATAGAAGAATCAGCACAAAAACACAATAAACCAACACAAGAGTTTGCTGATGAGATTAGTGCTACATTTAAAAATCTTTGGGATGAGTTTGGTATCAGTTACGACAAGTTTATTCGTACAACTGATGAAGAACACAAACGTGGTGTGCAAAAAGCGTTTGAGGTGATGTACAATAAAGGTGATATCTATAAAGATTTTTATGAAGGGCACTACTGTGTCAGTTGTGAAACTTTTTTCCCAGAAACACAGCTTGTAGATGGTGAGTTTTGTCCTGACTGTGGTCGAACAACAAGTGTTGTAAAAGAGGAAAGTTACTTTTTTAAACTCTCAAACTATGAAGAGAAACTTTTACAATACTATGAGGAGCATCCTGAGTTTATTATGCCCAAGTCTCGTGCAAATGAGGTGATAAACTTTGTAAAAGGTGGACTTCGTGATCTATCAGTCACTCGTACCTCTTTTACATGGGGTGTAAAGATGCCTGAGAGTATCCATGACGACAAACATGTTATGTATGTATGGCTCGATGCCCTTTTAAACTATGTAACAGCTCTTGGGTATGGTGGTGATGAAGCAAAAATGAACTACTGGCCTGCAGATGTTCATTTTGTAGGAAAAGATATTTTACGTTTTCATGCTATTTACTGGCCTGCATTTTTAATGAGTCTCGACCTGCCACTTCCTAAACATATTGGTGCGCATGGTTGGTGGACACGTGATGGTGAAAAAATGTCAAAATCCAAAGGAAATGTTGTGCACCCTAAAGAGGTAGCTGATGCGTATGGTGTTGAAAATTTACGCTACTTTATGCTTCGTGAAGTGCCATTTGGTCAAGATGGTGACTTCTCTCAACGCGCTTTTATCGACAGAATCAACTCTGAGCTCTCAAACGACTTGGGTAATCTTTTAAACCGTATCATTGGAATGAGTGGTAAATACAGCAATTTTGTTATAGATAGTAAAGATGTTACAAAGTACCATGCAAAAGAGTTGCGTGCTATGGATGAGATTCTTGATTCTCTTGACACATATATCCAAAAACTCCAACCACATAGATATCTTGAAGAGTTGTGGAGAGTTTTTGCTATAGGCAATGGTGTTATTCAAGAGTATGAACCATGGGTAAAGATGAAAAATAACCAAGAGGATGAAGCGCTTGCCACTGTTGCTCTTGTAGCAAATGTTTTAGCTCGTGCTGCAATTATGTTGCATCCTGTTATGCCAGAGACGACAAAAATCATAGCAGATGCACTCTCTTTTGAAATCAACACGCAGAGTTTTAAAAAACTTGTTCAAGAAAAAGCACTCTTAGATACTTTTACGATTAAAAAAGTACCGCCACTTTTTCCTCGTATCGATGAGCCACTTATGGAAGAAGCACCAAAAGCAGAACCAAACCCTCCTAAAAAAGAGGAGAAAAAAGTGCAAAAAGAATCCACAAAAGAGCAAGACAATCTCATAGAGATAGGTCAGTTTTTTGAAACATCACTCAAAGTGGGTACTGTTGTAGAAGCAGAGGAAGTTCCAAAGTCAAAAAAACTTCTCAAACTTCAAGTAGATTTAGGTGAGGAAAAACCTCGTCAGGTTGTTGCAGGCATCAAAGAGTTTTACTCCCCTGCTGATCTTCTTAACACGCAAGTGTGTGTTGTCGCAAACTTGAAACCTGCAAAGCTTATGGGTATGATAAGTGAAGGGATGCTTTTAGCTGCAAAAGATGAAGATGGTCTTTGCTTAGTCAGACCAGAAAAACCTAAAAAGGCAGGCACACCTATTGGATGAGACTTGAAAATGTTGTAGCCCTTACACATGGGGAGCTTGTAAACTCCCCGTTTGTTCATACTTTTACCAACATCGTTTTTGATGCAAGACATGTAAAAAGGGGTGATCTTTTTATCGCTTTTGATGAACAAAGTATTGAAGATGCCATTAGTAATGGTGCTTACGGTATTGTTTTTGATAAACCTACTCAAATTAGTGACAGTGAGATAGCATGGATAAAAGTAAAAAATCTCGAAGATGCCCTCACCCGCCTTCTTCGATTTCAACTCATTGACAAAGAGATTACTGTTTTTGAAGCGGATGAGATTGTACTTGAGTTGGCACTTCAAATTATTACAGATACAACATTCATTCCCATTACAGGTGATATAAAAACAGTTTTTCAAACTTTATCTCATGTAGAGGATGGAATAAATATTCTTTTTTGTCCACAAACAACCAATGTGGATATTTTTACCCATACACAACCTCTTCCTAACAATGAACACAAGAAAATAGAGATTATAGAACAGACACTGTTTGAAACCTCTTTTATCTATGATAATATTTTTTATGAGAGACAGCTTTTAAGTCCATTTTTTATACCCTACTTAGAACAGCTTTTATACCTTTTTACAACACGCAACATACCGTTTCGTTTGAAAAAATTTACCCCTATGAAACATTTTGAAGCTGTTTTTGTCAACAAAAGGTTTGAGATAAAAGAGTTTGGCACAAGTGATATGGTGCTTATTTTTGAAAAAAACAGCGATTTAATAGAAAAAGAGATATATTTTTTACAACAACAGGCATCATGGGCAAAAATACTCTACATTCTACCAGAAACAACACGCAACACTTTAAGTATAACACTCATAGATCAAAAAAATCTTCTCTTTTACAAACAAGAGCATGAGATTAAAAAGATTTTACAGTCTCAAACATTTCATTTTGCTTTGGTTGTGGGTGTGGATAGTTCATTTTTAGAAACACCGTTTATACCAAAACAACAGATGTCACTGTTTGATTTTTAAAAGGAAACTTTATGGATAGAAGAACATTTCTTACAACTGCAACAACAACTTCAGCAGTCTTGGCTCTTGGAGGATGTAATGAAAACAACCGTCAGGCGATAGACTACTCAAAACACCCTAAACATAACAGTGATACAAAACGGGTTTATCTCAATAAAAATAAAAAGACAGTAATTAAACTTGCAACAAGCTGGCCTGCACACTTTCCCATCATGGGAACAGGTGTTGAAAAATTTGCTCAAAGACTTAAAGATATCAGTGGTGGTTCTTTAGAGATAAAACTCTACCCAAAAAATGTTCTAGTCCCTGCTCTTGCTGTTTTTGATGCTGCAAGTGCTGGTCAAATTGACGCTTTTCACTCAGGTCCATACTACTGGAAAGGGAAAAATTCCGCTTTTTCACTCTACAGTGGTATCCCTTTTGGTTTTACAGCCGAAGAGGTAAATTCATGGATGCTTTTTGGTGGTGGGCTAGAGTTGTGGCGAGAACAGTATGCCAAATACAACCTCTACCCTCTTTTGGGTGGTAATACCAACATACAAATGGGTGGATGGTTTAGAAAACCTATCAATTCACTTGCAGATATGCATGGTCTAAAAATGCGTATTCCAGGACTTGGTGGTGAGGTGTTTTCAAAAATGGGTGTCAATCCTGTACTCCTTCCTGCTGGAGAGATATACACCTCTTTGGAGCGTGGGGTTATTGATGCAACAGAATGGGTTGGTCCTGCCCTTGACATTAAGATGGGATTTTACAAAGTAGCACCCTATTACTACTCAGGATGGCATGAACCAGGAAGTGTTTTAGAGCTTACTTTTAACAAACATTCATGGGAAAAACTCCCTTTTGAACATCAATCGATGATAGAAGTAGCAAGCAGTGAGATGAATGCAAACATGACCTATGAGTTTCATGCTAAAAATATTCAAGCACTTCAAAAGCTCAAATCTCTTGATGTCAAACTTTTAGAATTTCCAGATGAAGTGACACAAGCTGGGAAAAAAGCACTTGCTCAGGTTATAGAAGAGTTAAGTAGTAAAAACAAAGATTTTGAGATAGTGTATGCTTCCATAAACAAACATTTGCAACTTTCAAAAGAGTGGAGTGATGCAAGTCTTGGATATTTTTTAAATATTCGATAAGTTCATTGTTATTGGTTCGGTATTACTTTAGTTGTAGTATGATTGCGAAAAAATAGAGTGAGGTTTCTTTTTGCGTTTTATACCTTTTATTTTCTTTAGTATATCATCCCTTTTTGCAGCTGTTAGTGGTACAGTTGTTGATAACAACACTACACAACCTATACAACACGCAAGTGTATGTGATTCATATCAATGTGTTAAAACTAATAAAAATGGTACTTTTTCTTTAAATTCCAAAGAGCATACTATCCATATCAAAGCTTTAGGATACAGACCTTATAGTTTTGATACACATCACAACACGCAACTCCATAAACTCACTCCAATTACAGTAAAAGCACTCTATTTAACCTTTTGGGGTGCAAGTAATAATTCAAAGACACTCAAAAATATTTTACAACTTCTTGATGAAACAGAAGCAAATGCGGTTGTTGTTGATGTCAAAAATGAATACGGTTCTACACAGTTTTTAACAGGTTTTGAACAAGCAAACAGTTATGGTGCCCATAAACAACGAACAAACCGTAATATCCAAAAGTTTATACGCACTATGAAAGAGAGAAATATCTATACCATAGCTCGTATAGTAACTTTTAAAGATGAGATTCAAGCTTCACATAACTATGAGTATGCCATTAAAAAAAATGATGCCAACAAAACTATTTGGCGTAACCATGACAATATGGCATGGGTCGATCCTTTTGACAAACGCTCTCATGATTATGCCATCAGTATAGCTGAAGAAGCTGCCAAAGTGGGTTATGATGAGATAAACTTTGATTATATTCGTTTTCCAGCTAAAGCAGACTTGGTTTATTCTCAATCAAACACGCAACAAAACCGTATCAAAGCGATAGAGAATTTTTTAGATGAAGCACAAAAAAGACTGCGTAAATATGGTGTATTTATATCTGTAGATACCTATGGAAACATCTGTTGGGCTGATGATGACAACGGTATAGGGCAAACTGTAGAATCTCTTTCAAAACACGCAGACTATTTGGCACCGATGTTATATCCTTCAGGGTTTTCCAAAGGTTCTTTTTATTTTAAATACCCTGCACAGAAACCTTATGAAGTTGTTTTTCGCAGTATAAAACATATTCAGCCACGAGTCCCCTCTTCTCATGTACGCCCATGGTTGCAATATTTTCGTGACTATAAACATAAAAAGTTAGAGTATAAACGTCAAGAGATACAAGCTCAGATCAAAGCAACAGAAGATGTTGGAGCAAATGGATGGATGTTGTGGTCACCTTCGAGTAAATACCATAAAGAGTATCTACAGAAGTAAGAGTTGCGTGTTGTGAAGCTCTTTACGTAGATGATAAGCGTCAGGCAAGTAAAGAGCAACAAGAGCGTGAAACTGTTTTGAATGGTTCATATGTACCAAGTGTGCCAATTCATGGACTACTACATAATCTATTAGCTCTTTTTTCACCTTGATGAGTTGCGTGTTAAAAGTTAGTACTCTTTTAGTATTACAACTTCCCCATCTTCGTTTCATTTTCCTATATTTTATTTCATTGTATTGAAGTTGCATTTTCTGTGCAAAATACACAACCCTTTGTGTAATATACTCTTTGGCAACTGTTTTGTAAAAATGGTTATAACACGCAACTATCTTTTCATCTTGCGTGTTGGGTGGAAGTTTGTGTAGTTGTCTTTGTAATAGCTCTACAGAGGGGTGAGAGATAGAAACTATCTCACCAAAGAGTAAAACTTCCTTTTGTAAAACAATAGAGATTTGCGTGTTTTGTTCTAGTTTTTGAAGATGTTTTCGTATCCAAAGTTCTTTTTTTTCTAAAAGTTCATATGTAAAATGTTGTGATTTATAAGGTGTCTTTATCACAACTTTTCCCTCTGGCAGTATCTGGATATAAGAGTGTTTGAGATGGGGTTTGTGAAAAACATCCACCTCTAAATTTTTATAAGAGATACTATACATAAACGATAGGATCCCTCTCCCCTGCAAGTGCAAAACCATTCAATCGTAAACGACAACTGTCACACACACCACACGCTTTGTCTTCGTTTTTATAGCAGCTCCATGTGAGTTCAAGAGGAACACGCAACGCTAGTGCTTCTTTGACAATTTGTGATTTTTTTAGATGGACCAAAGGCATCTTTATCTCTATGTTTGTTTCCTCTTTGGTTCCAAGATTGATGGCATTTTGCATCGCTTGAATGTAGCTTTCACGACAATCAGGATACCCACTGCTGTCCTCTTCCACAACACCAATGCTGATAACACTTGCACCCTCTTTTTCTGCGATAGCCGCAGCCATTGACAAAAAGATACCGTTTCTAAAAGGTACATAGGTAACAGGAACGCCCTCCTCTATACCACCAGTTGGCACATCAATAGATTTATCCGTTAATGCTGATGCTCCAAGTTGTGCAAAGAAATCCAAATCTAGTACATATTTGGCACTTACATCCAAAGCTTCACAAATGGATTCAAAACAGCTAAGTTCTTTTGTCTGTGTACGTTGGTCATAATTAAAATGCACTGCTATGATTTCATATCCCTCATATTTCATCATATAAGCACTTAATGTAGAATCCATCCCACCACTCATAATACATACCGCTTTTTTTGTTTGATCTGTTGTTTTCATAAAACGATTTTAACATATAATCTATTTTTTTAACATTGTTTAAATAAAACTTATTCTACAATAAAGTAATAAGAAAAAGGAGGTACTTGAGTTATGGAAGTATCATCAACAAATATGCAAGCTGCCATCGAAACAACTGTTATGAAAAAAGCGATGGATTCTCAACAACAACAAATGACAATGCTTTTAGAAAATAATCAAAAACAGATGCAACAAATGCAACAGCAACAAAAAGATCAACAAAATATTGCTCAAAAAACTGGACTGGGGATGAATCTCAATATAATGGCATAAAAAGCCATTTTCCCCTCCCTTTTTTATATCTTTGAAACTCTTTATAAGCCCCTCTTTGCTACAATTTCATTTATGATTGATATAGATAACAGAACTTCACTTGAAGTCAATGAAACGTTACTCCACACAATAGCCTTGGCATTAACAGACAAAGATATTGAACTCATTATAACAACCAATGAAGAGATTCAAACAATTAACAATGAGTATAGAGGCAAAAACACCCCCACTGATGTTTTGAGTTTCCCTTATGAAGCGATGCCTATGGCACCTCTTGGCAGTATTGTTATCTCAGAAGATTTTGTAAAACAAAAAGCACAAGAGCTGGAACATACCAATGATGATGAGTTTATGCTCTTGTTTATTCATGGGCTTTTGCATCTTTTAGGGTATGACCATGAGGTAGATGATGGTGAGATGAGAGCAAAAGAGGAAGAACTCATAGAAAAATTCCAACTTCCAAAAAGTTTAATAGTTCGTACACAAGGAGAATAGATTTGGATTATATTATATTTTTAGTGGCTATGGCCGCGCTTATTTATGGTGCTGATTTTATTATTAAAGAGTCAGAACGTATAGCACTTCATTATGATATTTCACATTTTGTTATAGGTGCAACACTTGTTGCTTTTGGTACAAGCTTACCAGAGATGGCAGCTTCTATGATGGCATCATACCATGGAAAAAGTGATATGGCAGTAGCCAATGTTGTAGGGAGTGTTGTTTTTAACATCTCTTTAGTGCTTGGTATCGTCTTTATGATGGCAAAGTCTATGATGCCAGATCGTGATCTGTTTTCCCTTGACAGTGCGTGGGTTGTGATTCCCCCTGCTATCTTTTATGTGATGATCCAAGATGGTGAGATCGGTCGCTTTGATGGTATGCTTTTTTTACTGATGATGGTATCTTATCTGATGTTTTTATTTACAAGTTCCAAAGAGGATCTTGAGGGTGAAATAGATGAAGATTTGGCCAAAGAGAAGTTTGCATGGGGAAAAAGTATAGGATTGTTAGGGATAGGATTTTTGCTTACCATTGGTGGTGCAAACTATGTTGTAGAGAGTGCGACACATATTGCACGTGCTTTGGAGGTGAGTGAGTGGATTATAGGACTCTTCTTAATCTCTCTAGGTACATCACTTCCTGAGCTTGTAGTCTCCTTAGTAGCTGTTAAAAAAGGCAATGCTGAGATGAGTATAGGAAACATAATAGGCTCTAATGTTGCTAACTTCTCCATGGTTTTAGGTGGTTCGGCACTTATCAATCCACTCACAGTCAATCTTGAAGCAACAAGTTATGACATTATGATACTCTCTGTCGCATCACTAGCCCTTTTATTTATTTTGGCAAACAAACTCTACAACAAAGCAGGTGGTATTTTTCTTCTTACCATTTTAGCACTTTTTATACAACACTCTTTTTAAACACTACTTTTTTATATAACCAAGCTCCAAGAGCTTGTTATATATATCTGAAACAATCCCACCAGCTGCGTGCCCACCATGCCCACCATGTTCTACCAATACTGTTACAATAAATTGAGGTTTTTTGTATGGTCCATACGTTGTTATCCATGCATGTGAGCGTTTATAGTAGGAGAGCTCGTGCTCTAGTTTTCTCTTTTTGATATCTTGCTTAATCCCAATAACCTGTGCAGTACCAGTCTTACCAGCTAGTTTGACTTTAGAGTGCAGGTAGTGTGTTGCTGTTCCTTTTGGATGATTACACACCTGATACATAGCTCGCTGAATAATAGGGAGTTTCTTCTTCTCTTTTTGGGTAAGAACATCTTTAAGATGTGCTTTATAAGGCTTATCACCTATAGATTTTGCCAAGTGAGGGGTTGGAAGCTTTCCTGTTGCCATAAGAGCGGTTTGTTGTGCTATTTGTAAAGGGGTAACTAGAAAATCCCCCTGTCCTATCGACATATTGACCGTTTCACCAATATTCCAAATTTTGCCATATTTTTGCATCTTCCACATACGAGACGGCACAACACCTATAAATTCATTTGGCAGATCAACGCCTGTTTTTTTCCCATATCCGTACCGTTTAAGCCCTTCACTCATCTTTTGGTTTCCTAAAACAAGTGAACCTTTATAAAAAAAGTCATCACAACTCTCTCGTATAGCTTTAATGATGTCTGTACGACCATGACCCTTTTTCTTCCAACATCGAAACACACGACCACTTAAAGGAAGATGTGATTTACAATCAACACTCCAGTTTTGGTTTAAATCGGTTGTGATATACAAAAGTCCAAGGGATGGTTTGATGGTTGAACCTGGTGGGTAAAGACCATGTGTCATCTTATTTGTAAAGGGATGATCCAAACTTGATGCAAGTTCGTTATACATCTTATAACTCATACCTGAAACAAAAATATTTAAGTCATAGTTTGGAAAACTCCCTGCTGCCAAAATGGATCCATTGACATCCATAACAATGACAACCCCCACTTTACCCGCAAAAAGTTTACTTATATATTGTTGGAGTTCTATGTCAAGTGAAAGAGCAAGTTTTCTGTCCTCATCTGCACTTGTATAGGAGAGCTCTTTTATCTCCTGATTGCTGGCATTTACTTTAATGGTTCGCTCACCAGGGGTACCTTGAAGATAAGAGTTGTAATACTTCTCAATTCCTGTCTTTCCTGTATAACCTATAAGCTCGATAAGCGGGTCATTTTTAATATCATTTTGATTCGCACGTGCCACATAGCCTATCATATGTGCTGCAATGTTCTTGTAAGGATAGTAACGTTTTGGTGCTGATGTTATTTTAATATTTTTACGCAAATTTAAAATGGAATATACAGGCATCATCTCTTTATAGGGGATAAAAGGAACAACATCTATAAAGTTATGGTTATACAAAGAGTCTTTTTTCTTGTAGTTTCTAATTATCTTTTCTTTGTTAAGAGAGGGAAAGTACTCGACTAAAAGGTCTACCTCTTCATTAAACTCTTTTATATGTTTTTTAGAACGAAGATGGGGAGCGAGTTGGATTTTAAACCCTAGCTTGTTGATGGCAATGGGTTTGTTGTTTCTATCAACTATCTCACCTCTAACAGGTGCAATCTTTTCATGTTTAATGGTATTGTTAAGTGAGAGTTTTGTATAGTAGCTGTTTGATTGAACAGCTAATGAAAACACTCTTACAATAAGTGCCAACCATATCGAAATAAATATAAAAAGTATAAATTTAATCTTTAAACTGCTCATAAGAGACTCACTAGAAAAAACTCTATTACTATATAGTAAATTATATAGTAATTTATCTCAGGTGTATCTTGCATAAATATATTTGCCATAAGTGTCAAAAACAAAAAATATCCTACATATGCCAAAACAACATAGGATATCTTTATACACGAACTACATGAAAAACTTTGTGTGATTTTTGGCATAATGAATTTGTAAAGTATGTAAAAATAGATAACCGAGCTAAAAAGCATATAGCCAAAGTTTGCTTCAAAAACCACCAAACAAAAAGTGATAAGTAAGACAGAAACTGTATCTCCTCTATCAAGTGCTTTAGAAAAGAGCACATACAGCACTGCAAGCATCGGGGGTAAAAAAAGGTAAATAGTACTCAGTGAACTATAAAGTACAAAAAGTACAATATAGACAAAGGGTACTATAGGTTTTTGATGAGAGATACTTCGTTGCATACTGGAAAATGTTTACATTTGATACAATCAGCCCAGATCTTATGTTCTGGGAGTGACTCTTTTGGAATCTCTACAAAACCAAGGCGCTCAAAAAATGATTGTTTATAAGTTAAACTAAGTACTCTTTGTAAACCAAGCTCTTTTGCTTCATCTAAAGCTTTGTAGATAAGCCCTTCACCTATCTTTTTTCCTCTAAATCCCTCTTTAACGATTAAGGAGCGAATCTCTGCCAAATAGGCAGTATGGATATGTAAAGCAGTAAATCCTACAAGTTCACCATCGATAAAAGCAAGCATATAAGAGCGGATATTGGTAGCTATTTCATCTTCACTTCGCTCTAAAATGACACCACTTTGCACTTCAGGGAGTACAAGCTCTCTCATCTTTGTTATATCTGAAAGCTTTGCTTTAAGATACTCAACTTTCATGAGCATCCTCTTTTAAAATGTCATAAATCACTTGAATAATCTTTTTTGTACCACGTTTTTTTGCACTTGAAACCATAAGAGCATTTGGAAACTCACGTCTAAGAGCACTTTGTTCTTTTTGGTTGAGCTTATCTATTTTAGTAAAAATTTGTAAAATATATTGGTCTGCTTGTGCATTGGCAAACAAAAACTCACTCACCTGCGTGTCTATCTCCAGATGGGGATGGCGACAATCTATGAGATGGATAAAAATCTTTATCTGTTCACGTTGTGATATATAATCTGTAAGATTTTTCTCCCAGTCATGCTTTTGAGATTTAGAAACCTTTGCATATCCAAAACCAGGTAAGTCAACAAATTTTGCTATAAGCTTTTCATTTGTATCTCTATCTAAAAAGGTAACATCAAAGTAGTTGATAAGCTTTGTTTTTCCAGGTGTGGAGGAAACCTTTGCCAAACCTTTATGGTTTGTAAGCGCATTTAACAAAGAGCTTTTTCCAACATTGGAACGTGCCATAAACACCACTTCATTGTGCTCTTGCGATTCAGGTGCTGCATCTACTTTTGGTGCGGAAGTGATAAACTTTGCATCTACTATTTCAACCATTATTTAGTTTCCTTTTGAGTCTTTTTATCTTCAGGTATATCAAAAATCATAATAACAGGTTCAGTTTTCACCCCTTTAGCATAGGCCTTTCCACTATTAAGTTTTAAAATTACTTCATCACCCAAAATCTCTTTTTTTTCATTAAGTTGTTGGAGATGAACATTTTCAAAAAACTGATACTCTTTTTTGTTTGGCATATAGATCACTTTATTTGCCACACCTTTGTATTGTACACCCTCTTTAGTTTTTATAATAAATGAAACATCACCTTTAGCGATAAACTTTGTCGGTTTGTTGTTCTTGTTAGTAAAGATTATAACCTCTGAAGCATTAAGTTCATCAGTAGCTTTAATAATATTAACATGACCTTTAAAGATTGAAACACCTTTATTTTGATCTGCACTAAATTTGTCAGCTTTTATCCTTAGCTCTTCTGCTTGTAAAACAAGAACAAAAAGTGATGCTAAAAAAATAAAATATTTCATATAATTTTCCTATTGTATAGTGTATTTTGCTTGAACATTTTTAGAAAAAACTCTATTGAGCAGTGCATTGTATTTAATGTATGTGCCTTGAATATAGCCATAGTCCAAACTAATGGTATAGTTTGTGTCACTTACAACAATAGATGTCTTTGTATTGTATGTTGCTTTTTGAGTTTGAAAAATAAAACGGTTTTTATTTAAACTTGTATAGGTAACATTATTATTTAAGTAAATTGTATGCTCTTTGTCTTTAAAAACACCATTGTCTGCTACCAAATTTGCTCTGTATTTTGGAGAGTTATCGGTATAATTAATATCTTTTACCACATATCTGTCTTCATATTTTGCAGCACTAGAGCCTAACATTTTTGTTGTCAGCCCTTTTGTATCAAGCTCATATATCGTAAAATTTTTAAACTCAAAAATAGGTGTTTCTTTAAAAACTCTCTCTTTTATCTCCAAAGGCTTAAAAAAGAAAAAAATCATTAACAATCCGCTTAAAATGATAAAAAACAAAAGATTAATATTAATAGTTTACTCCTTAAATCCAAACAGATAAAAAATCATCTACCAAATCGTTCTCTTTGACAATGATATCTATCATTTCACGAACAGCACCATCACCACCGTTGCGTGTTAGTATGGTATCGACTATCTCTTTTATGGCATCAACACCATCATTTGGTGTAAAACTTCTCCCTACAAAAGAAAGCATTTTATAGTCATTGAGGTCATCACCAATAGCTGCAACCTCATAAGGTTCAATGTTGCGCTCTTTAAGTATCGTCTGTAGCACTTCATCTTTGTTTTTAATCCCCTGATGAAGATGTTGCACACGCAACTCTTTGGCTCTTTTTTCTACTATGGTAGAGTTACGACCTGTTATAATAGCAACCTCATAACCCATACGTATCCATGTTGCAATAGCCAGACCATCTTTGACGTTGAAGTTTTTACTCTCTGTACCATCAGCAGCATAAATGATA
>JAMOSN010000078.1 GCA_027068455.1 Sulfurimonas sp. | reverse complement strand
GACCATCTTTGACGTTGAAGTTTTTACTCTCTGTACCATCAGCAGCATAAATGATACTGCCATCAGTCAAACAACCATCAACATCCAAAACTAAAAGTTTAATCATAATACATCTTTTGTACTTGGTATACCAACTCTTTCATTGACAGCAGTTGCACGACGCAATGCCACAGCAAGAGATTTAAAAGCCGCTTCTATGATATGGTGTTTGTTTTTACCACGAAGTTGAATCACATGAACACTGATGCGAGAGTTAAGCACAAATGCTCTAAAAAACTCTTCTACAAGCTCAGTATCAAAATGTCCAACTTTACCAGCTACGTCAAGTTCAAAAACAAGAAACGGACGGTTGGAAAGATCAAGATCACACGACACGCAAGCCTCATCCATAACAATGTTTGCACTTCCAAAGCGCTCCATATTTTTTACAGGATAGAGTGCTTCTGCAAGAAGAGATCCTAGAACAATCCCTACATCTTCAACACTGTGGTGATCATCTATATGTGTATCACCTTTACAGCTGATTTCCAAGTCTATAAGAGAGTGTTTTGAAAAGCTCTCAAGCATATGGTCTAAAAAACCTACACCAGTGTTGATAGTACTTTTACCACTTCCTCGCAAGTCTAAACTAATTGTAATATCTGTCTCTTTTGTTGTGCGTGTTTTTGTTATCATTTTAATCCTCTCTTACTATAAATGCGTTTTGAAATTTACCTTTGTCTTTGTAGGCTCGGGCTTCTTGTTCACTTTTAAAGCCACTTAGCCATACTTTGAATAACCTTTTGTTATTTGTTTGCATATCTTTTATGATTGTTTTATATCCATCGGTGTTATCATACTTCTCTTGAGTGATGATAGCTCCTTGTATTTTACTAAATGAACCAATCTGTAAAGCATATTTTCCAGACATGGACATCTGTTTTGGTGAATGTTGCAACTCTTTTTGTGTCGGAATCGTTCTCTTTCCTTTAGTTTCAAATCCTAAAACTTCCAGTTTTACAGGGGCTGTTCCAGTTGGTATCATATCAATCTTTTTTGCAGCAGCTTTGGAAAGATCTATGATACGGGTTGACACAAAAGGACCTCTATCATTGATACGAACTACCGTACTTTTGTTGTTACGAAGATTTGTAACACGTACAATGGTGTTCATAGGGAGTGTTTTATGGGCTGCTGTCATCTGCCACATATTATATGTTTCACCATTGGATGTAAGCTTTCCATGAAAATCTGGACCATACCAACTAGCAACCCCTTTAAAGGTATCACCAACGCTGACAACTTGAGGATAATACTTCACACCACGAACAACATAAGGGCGCATTGTAGCATGAGAGTATTTTTTTGTTTCCTGTTTATCTGTTGCATAGGCATTATGACGTTTTTTATAACCTCCAATACCACGTGTACTACACCCAGTTTGTACAAGTAAAAGTACTGCTATACCTAAAAAAACTATTTTTTTATTCATAAAGTTTCAACCTATCCCCTACATGAATGAGAGAACCTTTAAGATGGTTTTGTGTTTTGATATTACGTACACTGATGCGGTGTGCTCTTGCGATGGATTCTAGAGTATCACCACGTTTTACCATATAATAGTTACGAGAGCTGATTTTGTGTTTTTTACTCTTTTTGCTAATTGGAATAATGAGCTTTTGTTTGAGTCTTAATCGGTTTGATTTGAGATGGTTAAAATCTTTGATAACCTTATAAGAAACACCATACTTTTTTCCTATATAAGAAAGGTTATCCCCACGTGTTACAATATGCACCTTATAGATTTTTTCAATAGGTGCTTTGTAATATTTTTGTTTAAACTCTGCAAGTTTGATATATGGAATATAAACATCGTACTCTTTTGCATAAGGTGGTACGAAGTCATATTTCAGGTGTCTGTTAAGTTTCTTGAGATCTTTTAACGGAATATTTAGAAGCTGTGAAAGGCGTTGTAGTGATTCTCCGCTAGAGAGTTTGACTGTTGCTATTGAGTAGGCATTAGCACGATTTAAAAGATACTCATACTCACTGTTTAACAAATAACGCTCATCACTTCCAATAAGAGCAAGTGCAACAATTTTACGTATATAGTAACGGCTCTCTTTTGGTATGTACTTTTTCTCTTCATCCACTAAAACAGAGAGTTCATCACTTCCTGCTTTTTTAATAGCACGATTTAAACGCCCTCCTCCACAGTTGTAAGCGATTGCTGCCAAATACCATTTACCAAAACGCTTGTGAAGTGCTGAGAGATATTTTGCTGCCGCTTCTGTTGATTTTATAAGATCACGTCTTTCATCGACATATTCATCTATTTTTAGGTTATAGAGTTTTGCAGTACGAGGCATAAACTGCCATAACCCTGTAGCTCTTTTGCTGGAGTAAGCTTTTGTTCTAAAGTTGGATTCAGCCATTGCAAGGTATAAAAACTCTTGGGGTATATCATATTTTGCCAGTGTACTTTTGATGGCTGGTATAAAAAGATATGCCTCCTCCATTGCACGGAAGAAGTGTTTGTCTTTTTTAAGTGTTTGTTGTTTGAGTCGATTCATAATAGGGTCATATAAAAATGACGGCTCAATATCAAAAGAGCTAAGAAGCTTTAGCTCCTTATTATAGTTCGACTCATACGTCAAGTTGGCACTAAGCAACAATGGAAATAATAAAACAAATAGATATTTAAACATAAAGACTACAACTTTTTTTGAAAATAATTTTGTAGATTTTATCCAAAAATTGATTAAAAGAAGTTGTACGCTCTTTAATATTAAGAAATATCAAAGAGTTTTAGGGCATTTTCTGTTGTCAAATCCTCTATCTCTTCGACTGGCATATCTAAAAGTTCTGCCATCTTTTGTGCCACAAAAATGGTATAAAGCGGTTCATTTCTCTCCCCTCTGTGGGGTGTTGGTGTAAGATAGGGTCCATCTGTTTCTATAATAAGCTTCTCTTTTGGAATTTTTGGTAACACCTGTACCAGTTTTCTTGCATTTTTAAATGTAAGTACACCACCAATACCAAAGTAAAACCCCTCATCTGCCAAAGAAAGAAGCTGTTCATCTGCATTAAAGCAGTGTAACACGCCACCCACTTCACCTGCATTATGCTCTAAGAGCAATGTTTTTGAGTCGCTAGAAGCATCTCGTATATGGACTATAAGAGGTTTTTTATATTTTTTAGCAAGCTTAATTTGTGCGCTAAAAACCTCTTTTTGCACCCTCTTTTCTTCTGCTTTTTCCTCATCACTTCCCTCTAAGCGGAAATAATCAAGCCCACACTCACCAATGGCAACACATTTCTTATGATGCACATACTTCTCAAAATCAAGTCCAAAAAATGCCTCTTTGTCATAAGGGTGTACCCCTATGGCAAAGTAAACATCCTCATAACGCTCGGCAATAGACACCGCTTTGTCAAGTGTAGAGGGATCAGCACCAGGGATAATGAACCTTTGCACCCCACCCTCTCTTGCTCGCTCCATCACCGCATCTAAGTCTTCGTCATATCGGTTGTCATCTAAATGTATATGTGTGTCAATAATCACTTTTACGCTCCTAAAAGCTCCTGCGCAAACTTTTTAGCCTCATTAGAGATATTTTTTCCGCTGATGATTCTAGCTATCTCATCGACTCTTTGTTTGCGTGTTAGCTCTTTTGTTTTTGAAATAGTACCATCTTTATAGACCAAAAAGTGCTGATCTCCCATAGAAGTAAGCTGTGGCTGATGAGAAATAACAAATATTTGGAAAAATAAAGAGAGTTTTTTAAGCACACGTGCTACACTCATCGACTCCTCACCACTTAGGTTGGCATCTATCTCATCAAGCATCAACACGCCACCGTTTTGGTGCATAAACTCACTTTTAAGAGCTAAAATAGCCAAGCGCAGACGATTAAACTCCCCTGTTGAGATTTTACTCAGTTGCGTGTCGTTAAGCTCAATACAGAGCATATCTTGTCCTAAATTGTCTAACTCCTTGCGTGTTAATGTTATAGCGGCATCTCTGAGATAAAGATCACTCAAGTAATGGTTAAGCTCTTGTTGAAAACTCTCTAGTGCTTTTTCTCTTAAGACACTTAACTCTTGTGCAAGAGTACTAACCTCTTTTTGCAGAGTCTCACAACGTAAAGAGAGGCTTTCTTTTTCATTTTCTATGTTCTCATACTTGGCAAGTTCAAGTTTTTTCTGCTCTTTATACGCCAAAGCTTCCTCTATGGAGCCGTAGCGCCTTTTTAAACCACTAAGTGCCTCAATGCGATTTAACACCTCCTCCACATCAACATCTTCAAGGGTTGAAAAATGCTCCTGTGCTCCATCAAAGACAGCACGCAACTCATTCATAGCATCATCAAAAAAACTACTCTCAACATCTAAGCTCTCCAAAGCCTGACTTACTCTATGTTCAAACTCAAAAATAGCGCTTGCGGCTGTAATATTTTCTAAAACCTTCTCTTTTTTTGAGAGCTCTTTTTTGATGTGAAGCAGCTCTTCATCCTCCCCTGCACTTGGGTTGATATCTTCTATCTTTTTTATCTCAAACGCTGCAAACTCTTTAAGCTCCACTACCCTTTTTTCCTCATCCTCTATGATTTGAAGAGCTTTTTTCACATCTTTGTATTGATAGTATGTTTGCAAATAGTTTTCTTTGAGTGTATCTATCTCAGGGTTGCGTGTTGCGATGCGTTTGTCTAAAATATCTAAAAGATTTTCATTGCTAAAATCACTAAAATCTTTTAAACTCAAATGTCTTAAATAGGGTGATGCCACATTTTGCATCGCTTTACGTGAGAGACTTTGATTGTTGATGAAATAACGGGACTTCTCTTTTTTGATATGCTTAAAAACATTGATCTCCCCGTTTTCAATCCCTAGCTTTTCCTCATCTATCTTCCATGTAACACTACTCTCACATATACTCGCATCACAAGAACTGCCACCAACAGAAGCCAAAATAGCCTCCATAAGTATAGACTTTCCACTCCCACTAGGACCTGTAAAGACAACAAGCCCATTTTCAAGGTTTAACTCTATTTCTTTAAAACTGAGGTAATCTTTTAAGTAAAATCTCTCTATCATTTTTTCTGCCTTTTAAAAGTCTAAGGGACTTATGAGTTTGGTTTTATTCATCTCTGCTACTATACCCCAAGAGTACTTCCTCACTTCGTTCAGGGCGCATGAGTATATATCATCGTCGTTTCTACAGACTTATGTCCTAAAAGTTCCTGAATAGAACGCAAATCTATACCTGCTTGAAGTAAATGCGTAGCATAAGAATGCCTAAATATATGAGAAGTCACCCGTTTATGTAGGTTTGCTTTTTGTGCTGCTATTTTAATATTACGCCCTAAAGTTTTTTCTAAAATATGATGCCTTCGTTTCACACCTGTTCTAGGATCTGTAGATATTTTAGACATTGGAAACAAATACTGCCATTTTGTCTCATAAGGAGCTTTTGGATATTTCTTCTCATATACAAAAGGTAAATAAACACTCCCATAGCCATCTTCTAAATCTTTTTTATGTTGTTCTTCTACTCGTTTTACTTGTACTTGTAACTCCTCTTTTAGTTTTAATGGCAATGGTACTGTTCTGTCTTTTAGAGATTTTGAATCCCATATATATACCTTGTCAAATCCAAAATCTATATCTTTAACACGCAAGTTTAATACCTCGCTCATACGGAGTCCACATCCATACGCCCTGAAAGAAGTGCCCTTGGGGTGCATCAGTGTTACTATAAGTTTATAAGTTCCATTTAAATTTTCTAAAACTTTTTGAACTTCTTCCTTTGTTAAAACTACAGGTATATGTTTTCGTTCTTGTGCTCTTAAAGCTTGAATATTCCATTCACTCATATCTATACCTAAAACTTCTTTATAGAGAAATAAGATTGCTGAAAAAGCTTGATTTTGCGTAGTGGGACTCACCCTTTTTTTGGTAGCTAAAAATGTTAAAAAAGATTCTATTTCTTCTTTTCCCATCTCTACAGGATGCTTCTTATTATGAAAAAATATATAATGCTTTATCCAATGAATATAAGTTTTTTCAGTTGAATAGCTATAATGCTTAAAACGAATTTTGTCACGAATAGTATCAAGTAACTTTTTCTTTTTTTGCACCATATCTCCTTTGAAAGTTTAAGGGACATGTTGTCCTTTTAATGGATTTTTGAATAATTAAATCAACACTTTGTCCTTTTTAATGTTCTAAAGAGGTTAAAAGGACATTTTTATTTTAAGAAAAGTAACACAAAAAACCAAAAGTTATCAAAAATATTGCATTTTGTCATTTTTTCAATAATTAACGGACATTTTCAATGGGATTTAATTTTGTTATATAGAGTTGTTTAGGCTATAATGTTCGTTGAATAAATAGTTGCCTCGGACGCTTCGCTTACCGAGGCAACGGGGGCGCGGGCTGAACACCCGCTTGTCACCCGGCGCATCAGCGCCAGGCAACAAGCGGGAGGAGTG
>JAMOSN010000077.1 GCA_027068455.1 Sulfurimonas sp. | reverse complement strand
CCATTAGAAAAGACTACATCACTTGTATTTGGTTGACCATTTGATTTATGTGCAAGGGCAACTTTTAAAGAGCGTAATTGAAAAATAGAGTAATTATCTCGAATTGGAAATATAACAAAACCCTCTGGATTGTAGATACTTTCTCGAAAAGGTGAGGAAAAAATATAAATTTGCCAAAAAGCCTGATGAGTATAAGATAGATAATATTTTTCATTCAATCCAAACAAGTTCTTAGCAACTTTTAACTTCAAACTTACCTGAAGTTCTGCTTCAATATTTTTGTAAGCTGTATCTGGAAGATTAGAAATATAATCATTTTTGGCATACCCAAATGGTAAAAGATAGTTTGTTCTATAAGGTTGCAGACCAAACTCTGCATTTAACCACTTCTGCATACTCTCTTTTGATTTATCATTTTTAATCTGACTAATTTTAATCTGACTTTTTGTTTCATCTTTTTTTTCTGCACCAAAAGTATAGTTATCAATTTCAAAGCCAAAAACTATTGTTGAAAACATTAAAAATACAAGAAGTTTTTTCATACTCTTACCCTATCTTCTAATGCTCTTGTTAAAGAAAGCAAATCTATATTTTCCAAACTCACTCCAGTAGGTACACCTTGTGCTATTTTAGTGAAGTTGACATTATAGCCACTTAATTTATCTTCTATATATAATATAACAGCATCATTGGCTATGGAAGGGGTCAGTGCAAATAAAATTTCATTTACCCCGTTTTTCACAATATCTTCCAAATGGGTCATACTTAACTCTTCTAACGTTTCAAGAACAAAATAGCGCCCTTCAAAAAGACCATTCTCTTCTAAGAGCAAAATATCTTTTGCACTCTCTACAATACAAAGTACAGAGGCATCTCGTGTTTCATCACAACAGATATAGCACAATTCATCTTCACTCATCCCACCACAAATACGGCATTTTTTCAAACTTCCTATGGCATCTTCAATTGCATGTGCGATTTTCACACCTGCATATGTATCGTTCATTATCATAAAATAAGCAAGTCGTGTTGCTGATTTTTTTCCAATGGTTGGCAATTCCTGCAAGGCATCGACCAATCTGTTAAATTTTTCTAATGAGTTATTCATCTACCCTCTTCTTTGGTAATAATATCCATACATCTACTTTTTCTTTTAAACTACCTGCAATCTCTTGAGCTTTTTGTGAACTCCCTAAAAATAGATCCACTCTCAAAGGTCCCTTGATTGCTCCACCAGTATCTTGAGCAAAAACTATATGTGTATCTATAGCTTTATGATTTGTATCAAGATATAACATACTTCCCAAAGGTATAAATTTTCTATCCACCGCCACTGAACGTTTTGGTGTTAACTCCAAACCTAAGCTCCCTGTAGCACCATGAGCTTTTCTTTGAAAAAATACCATCGATTGATTATGATTCAAAATTTCATCTACTCTTGAAGGATGGTTATCTAACCATTTTTTAATACTTTGAAGTGATATATCTTCTTTTTTTATCTCACCTAAATGAATAAGATACTTACCAATAGAACTGTATTTATGTCCATTTTGATTACTATATCCTATATTAATGGTAGTATTATCTTCAAGTTGTACCTTACCTGAACCTTGTACTTCCAAAAAAAAACTTTCAACTTTAGAATCACAATAACATAATATTTCTGCATCTAAACCATTTTTTTCAATTTCAGACCTTGTATAATAAGGTATTAATCTGTTGTTGTACAATCTTCCTCTCAATCTAAAATGTTGTAATTCTGGATAAATACTAGAAAGATCAACCACAACCAAATCTTTCGGTGTTGCATAGATTGGATATTTATATATCTTTGATTTTTTTAAAGAACCATATAAAAGTGGTTCATAATATCCTGTTAAAAGACCTTTTGTCTTGTTTTTTTTAGTCACAACTCTATAAGGGACAAAGTTGTCAACAAAAAACTTTTTTTTATTGGCAACTTCAGTTATATTACATAAATGCCCATATAACTTTTTCGCTTTTTGTGTTTGACAGTTTTTTTGAAATGATGCAAAAACCTCGTCATAATTTTCATCTACAAAACCTGACAACACCTCAAAATCACTCTCCACAAGATAAGTATTTGGCAACTCTTTTCTCTTTACTTGTGGTGCAAGAGAACATCCAACCATCAACAGTAATGCCAGCAGAATAAAAATATATTTCATAGAATAATTATATCAAATATATTATCAATGCAACCCAAGTATCAAAACAAACTCAATTTAAAATGGTATAATTTCGCAAAAATTTTAATATTTATACAATAGGATGGCAATTTGGAAGAGTTAAGCTACTATGAGATTTTAGAAATTTCAAGAGATGCAGATAAGGCAACCATTAAAAAAGCTTATAGAAAAATGGCAAAGAAATATCATCCAGATAAAAATCCAGGTGATAAAGAAGCTGAACATATGTTTAAACTTTGTAATGAAGCATACCAGTGTTTAAGTGATGATCAACAAAGAAGTATTTATGACAGATATGGAAAAGAAGGGCTTCAAGGGATGGGTGGAGGACACTCTTCTGCTGATTTTGATGATTTAAGTTCTATGTTTGAAGAGATGTTTAGCGGATTTACAGGTGGAGGCGGTCGAAGACGTCAGAACCCTGCTGATATGGACAAATACCCACTTGACTTAAATATAGAGATGTATATAAGTTTTCATGAAGCTGTTTTTGGATGTGAAAAAGAGATTGATTACACATACAAACAAGCCTGTGAAGATTGTAAAGGTACAGGGGCCAAAGATGGTAAACTCTCTACCTGTCCACAATGTAAAGGGCAAGGTCAGGTTTATATGAAACAAGGCTTTATGACCTTTTCACAAACATGTCCACTATGTCAAGGAACAGGAAGCAGTGCTACAGAAAAATGTAAAACGTGTCGTGGCAAAGGGTACAAAGAGATTAAAGAAAAAATCACCATTACTGTACCAAAAGGGATTGACAGTGGTAATAGACTGCGTGTTTCAGGAAAAGGAAATATTGGGAAAAAAGGTCATAGAGGTGATCTTTATATCACTTTTGATGTTCGTGCCGATGAACATTTTATTCGTCATGATAACGATATATATATTGAAATCCCTGTATTTTTCACTCAGGCAGTCAAAGGGGATACCATCACCATCCCATCACTTACAGGTGAGCTCGATCTAAAACTTGATGTTGGAACAAAAGATAAACAGCGTTTTGTTTTTAGAGGTGAAGGTATAGATGATGTCCATGGTCATGGGAAAGGGGATCTTATTGCCATAGTCAATATTCAATATCCTAAAAAGCTCAATGATGAACAACTTGAACTTCTTGACAAACTACAAGAATCGTTTGGAATAGAATCAAAACCACATGAAAATGTTTTTGATTCTGTTATTGACAGGGTAAAAAGCTGGTTTAAATAGTTATGAATAAAACACTCATCAAAAATAAGCTTTCATCTCTTGCACTTTCTATGTTTAGAAAAGACTTTTTTGGAATCTATCATGGTTCCATCTCTGCCAAAACTGATGCAAGCAGATTTATTGTAAACACGCAAGATGCTATTTTTGATGCCCTAGATGAAAAAACACTCATTGAGCTCTATTTTACAAAAGATTATCGATGGAAACAGGCAAGTAAAGATGCAAATATTCACTATAGCATCTATTCTCAAATATCAGAAGCAAAATTTATCTGCTTTACCATGCCTCCCTTTACTACCTCATACTCCCTAAAGCATAATATCATAACACCAAAAGATTATTTTGGATACAAAGAGCTGGGATCTATCGAAATTTTTGAGCCAAAACAGTTTGAAGATTGGTATGAAAGAGCACAAAGTGAAATAGCTTACTATTTTCAAACAAATAAAACAAATATTATGGTTATACGTGGTTATGGAGTTTATGCCTATAGTAGAGATATCTATGAAATGGCAAAGAAACTTGCCATTTTAGAAAAAAGCTGTAGAATTCTTATGCTTAATGAAACAGAAAATAAACTTTTTTTAGATTAATCTCACTATAGCTTCATAAGCAGTATCCATCATAATATCAATCTCCTCTTTTGTAATAATGTATGGTGGCATAAAATAGACTATATGCCCTAAAGGGCGTAGTAACACACCATGATTTAATCCATACTGATAAACACGCAACCCTATTCTCTCCTCAGGTTTATACCCTTGTAATGCAACAGCACATACCATCCCTGTTTGGCGGACAGATGCCACATTTGGCAAATCTTTAAATTTTTGGAGTTTTTCACCCATATACTGAGCAAGAACTCTGTTTTTTTCTATGATATTTTCATTTTCAAAAATATCAAGCGTTGCATTGGCTGCTGCACACGCAAGAGCATTTCCTGTATAGGAGTGGGAATGTAAAAATGCTTTATGTTCATTGTAATCACAATAAAATTTTGCATAAATATCATTAGATGTTAAAACAACAGACAAAGGCAAGTATCCCCCTGTGAGTCCTTTGGAAAGCACCAAAAAATCTGGAGAAATTTTTGCTTTTTCACATGCAAACATCTCCCCTGTCCTTCCAAAGCCAACCATCACCTCATCTGCAATAAGATGAATATCATAACGGTTACAGATATCACGAACCAAAACCAAAAATTCTGGATGATACATATGCATGGAGCCAGCTCCCTGAATTAAAGGTTCTACTATGATTGCACTGATCTCATTATGTCTTTGTAAACATAAGTCTTCAAATGATTTTGCAGCAACCACAGCAGCATCCAAACTCATATCTTTTGGTACTGGTGTTTGCACTGAACGGATAAGCAATGGTTTGTATGTATCTTTATAAAGCTCCACATCTCCCACACTTAATGCACCGATGGTCTCACCATGATAAGAGTTTGTAAGAGAAACAAACAAACTTTTTTGTTTGCCATCATTGAGATGGGCATGATAACTCATCTTGAGCGCTACTTCAACAGCAGAAGAACCATTATCTGCATAGAAACATTTATCAAGGTTTTTGGGAGTCAGTTTTACCAAACGCTCAGAAAGTTTTATAACTGGTTCATGGGTAAATCCAGCCAAAATAACATGTTCTAATGTTTGTAACTGTTCTTTTACCTTCTCGTTGATATAACTGTTTGTATGTCCAAACATATTAACCCACCAACTACTTACAGCATCTATATAACGATTGCCTTCAAAATCTTCTAAATATACACCATAGGCTTTTTTTATAGGTATAAGGGGCAAACTCTCATGATCTTTCATTTGAGTACACGGATGCCAGAGGACATTTAAGTCTCTATTTTTTAATTCTTCATTTTTCATAACAAAATTATAGCAATGCACACGCACTTTATCAAGTTTAAAGGGGAATTTCCATAGAATTACGTAAAATTGATAAGAAGGTTTTGTTATATTATGATTACTTGGATGCAAAGACACAAAAAGTGGCTTATTATTACTATATGGATTTCAACTATCGCTTTTATCGGTGCTGGTTTTGTTGGATGGGGACAGTACAATTATGGGGATAAAGCAGGTGCTGTAGCCAAAGTTGGAGATGTAGAGATCTCTATGGGTGAACTACAAAAAGAGTACTCAAATCTTTACGCACGTTATAACCAAGTGTTTCAAGGAAACTTTGACGAAGCAAAAGCAAAACAGTTTGGTTTACAAAAACAGGCATTGCAACAACTTGTTCAAAAAGCTTTGATTTTAAATCTTGCACAGTCGTATGATTTAACAGTAAGTGACAAAGAGCTTTATGAAGCGATCAAATCACAAGAAGTATTTTACAAAAATGGTGTTTTTGACAAAGAAACATACAAACAGGTACTTTCTCAAAACAGACTTAGCATTAAAGAGTATGAAGCTGAATTGAAAAAACAACTTCTTATTCAAAAGACATTCCAACTCTTGCCAGTTGAAGTATCTCAAAATGAAAAAAATATTCTCAACACACTTTTGAGCATTGCAGATAAAATGGAGTATAAAATTTTAACACTTAATGATATATCCATTAAGATAGATGATGCAAAACTTAAAGAGTTTTGGAAATCTATGGCTGATAATTTTAAAACAGAAGTGATTTATGAGATTAGATACATCGTACAAAAACCTCTTACAAAAGAGTATGATGATGCTCAAATTACAAAATACTATACAAATAACAAAACTCATTTTAAAGATAAAGATGGCAAAATTTTACCTTTAGAAAAAGCAAAACAACAAGTGGTTGATGCACTCAATGCAAAAGCAACAAAAGATCAAGCACTTCGTAACTACATTGCGTACAAAAAAGGGAAACTTGATACTAACACGCAAGTACACAATGCTACAGTATCTAAAACAAACAACCCTTTTAATGAAGAAGCATATACAAAAATTGCATCACTGTCCAATGCAGCACCTTATGCTAAACCTATCAATATCAACGGTGTATACTATACATTTGAACTTGTAAAAATGATACCTTCACATAACAAAACATTCCAAGAAGCAAAAGCAGAAGTATTACCACTTTATATCAAACAAACAAAAGAACAAAAATTATTAGAGATTGCGAACAACTCTTATAAAAATTTTAAAGGTACAACAACAGACTTT
>JAMOSN010000076.1 GCA_027068455.1 Sulfurimonas sp. | reverse complement strand
GCAGTAAATTCCTATAGAAATATTGCTATAAATCTTTTAAAAAATAATAAAAAAACATATACAAAACTGCATGACAATCCAATCTGGACCGAATTACAACCTATTCTCATTGAAGCATCAAAGCATATTGAACTTCATCATAATACTGACGATATTAAAGAAGCTTTTGCAGAAGAATACGCTGCATTTAACCGAGGTATTGTTGCTGAAGTTGTAAAGCAAACCAAACAGGTAGAGAGACAAACATTAACAGAAAAGATTGATTCTATCTTGATACATCCTCTTTTTGGTATTCCTATATTTTTATTTTTTATGTGGGGATTGTTTCAGTTAACCTTTACTCTTGGCAATATCCCAATGGAATGGATTGATGGATTTTTCGGCTGGTTGGGTGATGTGATTGCTCCTACGATTAGTAATGATGATGTCCGTTCTCTTGTCGTTGATGGTATTATAGGTGGTGTGGGTGCTGTTGTGTTGTTTACACCAAATATTATTATCTTGTTTATTGGTATAGCATTATTGGAGACAACAGGATATATGAGCCGTGTTGCTTTTTTGCTGGATGGTTTTTTCCATAAATTTGGACTTCATGGGCAGAGTTTTATTCCATTGGTTACAGGTTTTGGATGTTCTATTCCTGCATATATGAGTGCAAGAATTTTAAAAAATGACAGAGATAGACTTTTAACACTTTTTATCATTGGATTTATGTCTTGTGGAGCAAGACTACCAGTGTATGTTCTCTTTGCAGGAGCATTTTTCAGTGAAGAGATGGCTGGAAATATTTTGTTTATCATTTATGTCAGTGGTGCTATTTTAGGTTTAATAGCAGCTAAAGTTTTAAAAATGACTGCTTTTAAAGGAGTGGATGAACCTTTTGTTATGGAGATGCCAAAATATCGTTTACCATCATTTAAACTGATTTGGCATACCGTACTGACACAAACTATTATGTACCTTAAAAAAGCGGGTACATTTATCGCTGGTGCGGCTATTTTGGTATGGTTTTTAAGTAATTATCCACACAGTAGTGAGTTAGACAGTGTATATGAACCAAAAATAGAACACGCAACAGATGAAGCACAAAAAACGATGTATGAAAATGAGTTAACTCAAAAGCAGTTAGAACAAAGTTATCTTGGACGCATCGGTAAAGCTACAGAACCGTTATTTGCTCCACTTGGCTTTGATTGGAAAATGAATGTGGCACTTCAGGCTGGTTTGGCGGCTAAAGAGGTTGTTGTATCAACATTGGGAGTATTATATTCCATCGGTGGGGATGTTGATGAACACTCTCAATCATTAGCCGATAATATCCGTAAAAACATCCCGTTTCCTTCGGCAGTTGCATTCATTGTTGTTGTAATGGTGTATTTGCCATGTTTGGCTGCGACAACTGTTTTTGCAAAAGAAGCGGGAAGTTGGAAATATGCTGTTTATCTTTTTGTATTTACTTCGATAGTAGCGTATGTTCTAGCCTTTGTTGCTTATAGGATAACACTATCGTTGAGTTAATGTTATCTTTTTATTATTTTCATAGCGTTATAATGACTCAAAAAGAAAGGCTTTAAGAATGGATAAACAAGAAACAAGACAAAAAATTTTAATGATAGAAGATGATTTAGAGTTAGCCGAAATTTTAACAGAGTATTTAGAACAGTTTGATTTTGAAGTGATTACTGAAGATGATCCTTTTAAAGCGGTAAGTATTTTAAAGCTTGAGCCTTTTGATCTGGTTATTTTGGATTTGACGCTCCCTGGTATGGATGGACTTGAAGTGTGTGAAGCAATCCGTGCACGTCAGGATATTCCCATCATCATATCATCAGCACGCTCTGATGTGACAGATAAAATCAAAGCTCTTGAGCTTGGTGCAGATGATTACCTCCCAAAACCGTATGATCCACGAGAACTTGAGGCTCGTATCCACTCAGTACTACGTCGTTATGAAGCAAAAAGTGAGGAAAAAGCAGAAAACAAGAGTGATTTTAAATGTGATAAATCAACGATGACCATCACTTATAAAGGGCGTAATATTGATTTGACCAATGCTGAATTTGGTATCCTTTCGTATATGATACAAAAACAAGGACTTGTTGTTTCTCGTGAAGATCTTATCCATAATGTCAATGCAATCAACGAAGACAGCTCTAACAAATCTATAGATGTTATGGTAGGGCGTATTCGAAATAAACTTGGTGACAAATCTTTAATAGAATCTGTTCGCGGTGTAGGGTATAAACTTCTTAAATAATGAAAAAACACGCAGTTCTTATCACCGTTTTATTTGCACTTACTGTTTCTTTGGTAAGTGTAAGTGCTATCTTTTGGGAGTTCTACAAACTCAATAAAAAACAGTATATTGACCATATCTTCACCAAATATTCAGTTATTACCCAAATCTACAGACAACATCAACAAAGAGGTAGTTCTGAGATTATGCTTGAAGCGAATCTCGCTGTTTATAATCTTTCAATGGTTAAAGATGAAGATATGAAAAAAATTATTTTAAATAAAGGAAAACTCCTTAAGAAAGAGGGGTTTAAAAGTTTAAATACCGCTTTGATGATTAACGAAAAAGGGTTATACACAAAAAACACAGTAACAAATCTGCGTGCTACGATGCTTCAGTACCAAAAAGATATCTATTTTCTTATTGAGACCCCTGAAGGTGAGATACTCATTCATGATGAAGATCTTAAACCCTATAGTTTCATTAATCTTTTATATGTCTATAGCACAATCTTTTTTATTATCAGTTTTTCTTTTGTTCTTGTATTGCAAAAGTTACGCCCATTGATTCGTTTGAGAAAAAAGATAGAGCTGTTTGGTGAGGGGAATATGAATATCTCCTTTGCAACACGCAACGAAGATGAGATAGGGGCTATTGCCAATGCTTTGGAGACAACACGTCAAAAAATCAACACTATTTTAGAATCTCGTACACTTTTTTTAAGAAACCTGATGCATGAACTCAAAACCCCTATAGCCAAAGGTACAATAGCAACACAAATGCTTGAGTCTCCCAAGCAAAGGGAGCGTTTTGCATCTATATTTAAAAGACTTGAAACACTTGTCAATGAATTTGCCATGATTGAAGAGGTGACAAGTTTAGATGACAAAAAAGATTTTTCGGAGTATAGACTTTTAGATGTCATTGATGGTGCGATAGATATGGCGATGGTGGAACGTGAACATGTAAGTATAAAAAATATTGATGGAAGTATTAAAGTACACGTTAATTACAGACTCTATACAACAGCTATTAAAAATATGATAGATAATGCGATGAAATACTCCAGTGATCATCATATTACCATTATTATGCGTGATGGAGAGCTTTGTTTTGAGAGTAAAGGGGAGTGTCTGCAACACCCATTGCAGTACTACATAGAGCCTTTTACCAAAGAGAATCCATCCAAGAACAGTTTTGGGCTTGGTCTTTATTTGGTAGATTCTATTTTAAAAGCACACGGACAGGTTTTGGCACATGAGTATGACAACGGAGTGAATCGTTTTATTTTCGCATAAGGTTAAAAATGTAAACTAATGTGATGAATAAAGTTGCCATCTTTGTAGGATTTTTCATTTCTCTTGTTATTGCTTTTGGGGGAGGGTGGTATGCTCATACTTTGAAAGTACCCCAAAAAACAGTTACAAAGAAAGTGTGCCCATCTTTACTTGAAAAAATCAAAAAGAACAAACAGCTCAATGTTGTTTTACTTAATGCTCCATCCACTTATTATATAGGTCCAGAGGGACCACAAGGTTTTGAATATGATCTTCTTCACTCCTATGCGAAACATTTGGGTGTTGAGCTTAATATCACCGCAGTTCATACTGTTAAAGAGGCTATAGAGTGGAATAACCGTGATGATGTCCATATCATTTCGGCATCTTTGGCAAAAACCCCTTTAAGAAAGAAACGGTTCTACTTTGGACCCTCTTATTTTGAAGTGCAAGAGCAGGTTGTCTGCTCAAGGTCGATGTTGGGTAGATCTGTTTTTCCAAGAGATGTGGAAGATCTTTCAGGTTTGCATCTGATGGTTGGGGAAGATACAAGCTACAGTGAAACAATCAAAAATTTACAAAAAGATGGTTTTGATATCAATGCAACCTTTACTTCACTACACTCTACTGAGGAGCTTCTTGAGATGGTTGCCAATCATCAGATAGACTGCACCATAGCGGATTCCAATATTTATGCACTAAATTTAAAATATTTTCCTGAGATAGCACTTGCATTTTCTATAAGCCCAAGAGAACAGCTTGCATGGATATTGCCACACGGTGCAAAAGAGTTAGAAGCAGATATGTATGCTTGGTTAAATGATTTTCATCAAAAAGGGAAGATGACACAACTAAAAGATCATTACTACTCTTATGTGCTCTTTTTTGATTACTACAATACAAAAATGTTTTATAAAAGAATAAAAACACGACTACCGAAGTATAAAAAATATTTTCAAGAAGCAGCAACAAGTTTTGGTATCCCATGGACATTGCTTGCATCAGTTTCCTATCAAGAGTCCCATTGGAATCCAAAAGCCAAGAGCTATACAGGTGTGAGAGGATTGATGATGTTAACACGCAACACTGCCAAACTTTTGGGAGTGAAAAACAGACTTGATCCGAAGCAGAGTGTTGTAGGTGGAACACGCCATTTAAAACAGATGCTGAAGTTTGTGCCAAAAGGGGTTCAAGGGGAAAACAGGCTTAAATATGCATTAGCTGCATATAATATAGGATTGGGACATATACAAGATGCTATGGGATTGGCAGAAAAAATGGGACTTAATCAATATATGTGGAGTGATTTGAAAAAAGTCTTACCGTTACTTTCACAAAAAAAATACTACAAAAGATTGAAATTTGGTTATGCTCGAGGAGGGGAACCTGTAAAGTATGTGGAAGCTATCTATAACTATAAAGATATTTTGGATAAAAGTCTTGTAGATACGCAAAAGAAAGAGAACAATGCAACCTTAGTTGCCGTTCCCTAGTTCACTTAAAAAGCTTTCCATATCATATTTGACTCTGTATTCTGGTGTCATAATATGGATAAGGATATCCCCTAAATCGATAACAACCCAGTCTCCGCTTTCATCAACATTATTAAAACTCTCTTGGGGTTTGAGCTCTTTTTTGAGATGGTCTAAAAGAGCAGTAGTATGCTTTTGTCCAAGGGATGAAGCAATAATTGCCATATCTACAAAATAATCTTTGTCTCTTAGGTCAAAAACCTCTATAGCCTCAGCTTTATGTTTGTCTAAAATGTGTGTAATGTTTTCAACTCTTTTTTGCATTATGTTCCTTATAATAGTTTTGTATTTCGTATGCACACTCTTTTGGAAGCTTTGAACTCTCCATAGTCTCTCGCAGAGATGATGAAGCTGTGTCTTCATCAATATCCAAAGATATATAGTTTATATCAACAGGTATATTGTTACGTGAAGCAACAATAAGTGTTACTATATCCTTGAGTTCATCGTATCGATGCCATCTCCCTAAAGAAGCAAGATTATCTGCTCCAATAACGAGATAAATTTTGTCATACTCTTTGCGTAACATTAAAACACTTTCAATAGTAGGTACTGAACGCTTTTGATCTGTTTCAAAAGAGCTGACTTGAACTTTTGGGTGTTGAGAAAATATTTTCTCCAACCACTTTAAACGTAGATTTGCAGGTGCTGCAAATGTTGATTTAAATGGATTAAGATATGTTGGCATAACAACGATAGTATCAATAAACGGAAGTTGTTCTAAAGCCTCCACAACCTTTATATGACCAATGTGTGGCGGATCAAAAGAGCCTCCAAAAAGTGCAACTGTTTTCATTTAATACGAATTATAACTAAATTTGGGTAAAATAACTCAATTTTTTATATTAGGATATATAATGGCATTAAAAATAGCAATTAATGGGTTTGGTAGAATCGGTCGTTGTGTTGCTCGTATCGCTGCAACGAGAGAAGATGTTGAAATAGTGGCTATCAATGATATGGCAAGTATGGATATGATGCTTTATCTTTTGAAAAATGACTCAGTTCATGGTACATTTCAAAGTAATGTAGAGCAAATTGATGATGAAAATATCGCTATTGACGGTCATAAAATCAGAGTTTTTTCTGATAGAGATCCAAAAAATCTAAAGTTTGCTGATTGTGGTGCAGATATAGTTTTAGAGTGTACAGGTGTATTTTTAACACAGGAATCAGCACAGGTGCATATCGATAATGGTGTAGAAAAAGTGCTTTTCTCTGCTCCTGCGAAAGATAAAATCACTCCAACATTTGTTATGGGTGTGAATGAAGAGAAATATGATGGACAAAAAATTGTCTCAAACGCTTCTTGTACAACAAACTGTCTAGGTCCAGTTGCACGTGTACTTGATGATGCTTTTGGCATTGAAAAAGGTCTTATGACAACTATCCATTCGTACACAAATGATCAAAATATCTTAGATGTCAAACACTCTAAAGACAAGCGTCGCGCTCGTGCAGGTGCTGTAAATATGATCCCAACAACAACAGGTGCCGCAAAAGCTATCAGTCTTGTTTTACCACAACTTGAAGGCAAACTTCATGGTCAGTCAGTTCGTGTTCCAACACCAGATGTTTCTATGGTTGACTTGAATGTTGTTGTGAAAAAAGGGACAACGAAAGAGGAAGTGAATGCTGTTTTTAATGAGATGGCTGAAACTAAACTCAAAGGTCTTTTGCTCATTGACAAAGA
>JAMOSN010000075.1 GCA_027068455.1 Sulfurimonas sp. | reverse complement strand
ATATCAAATTATCTGCTTAATTTCAAAATTAGATAGTATCGAAATAGATTATTACGAAAACACTCAATATTATAATAAAAATAATTTTATTGATATTATAAATATTGGTTTAGAACAAAACTTTGATTATACAATCAGTTTTGAAGAGTTAAAGCATAATATTATGAAATTGTATATTTAATCAGACAACAAAACCTAGCACCGAACAGGTAAACCTGTCGGTGAAGTCAGTCGTTGCCTCGGACGCTTCGCTTACCGAGGCAACGGGGGCGCGGGCTGAACACCCGCTTGTTACCCGGCGCATCAGCGCCAGGCAACAAGCGGGAGGAGTGAGCAACAACATTCGAAACCAAACTTTCAAATGTCGTCGTCACTCACCCGCGCCCCCGTTAACTTCCAAAGAAATCATCAAGCCTTGACAAATAAAGTATAATTAAAGTATACTTTTCATACTTATTACAAAAGGATTTAAGTGAAATTTGAGTATGATGAAAAGAAAAGCCAAATCAATAAAGAGAAACATAACATAGATTTTGTAGAAGCTCAAAAGCTTTGGCAAGATGAAGATGCTCTTGTTGTACCTGCCAATATAGTTGATGGTGAAACTCGTTATGCTCTTATCTCTAAAATACTCACTAAATGCTTTGTAGCTATATATACATTAAGAGAAGATACTTACAGAATCATAAGTGTTAGAAGATGTAGAAAAAATGAGGAGAAGAATTATGAAAACTATAACAGCTAAAGAGTTTGATGAAAAATTCGATAACGGAGAAGATATAAGTGAGTATCTTGACTTCTCAAAAGCAACAAGACCAAATGCTCTAAACACAGATACTAAAAAAGTAAATGTTGATTTTCCACAATGGGTTATAGACCAATTAGATAAAGAAGCAAAAAAGATAGGTGTTACAAGACAATCTATCATAAAAGTATGGATAGCTGAAAGACTAAAAGAGGAAGCGGCAAACTTACAAGTAAGTTAACTAAACAGAGTAGCCAATACATTACCTAACGGCAATGTATTGGCTATCTTCAACCGTTGTCTGAAGGAAAAAACAAAATGATAAAACAAGAATTAGCAAGCATATTAGTTACAATGGTCAATAATGCTCCAAAAGGTACAATTACAACACAGTATCATTTATAATGGTGAACTACCATTTAAAATTGACCCTTTGAAATAGGAGAATGTTATGTACTTATCAATAAAAGAAGTAAAACCACTTGAAGATTATAATCTTCTTTTAAAATTTGAAAATAATGAAGAAAAAATATTTGATGTAAAACCATATCTTGAAATAGGTAAATTTCAAGAGCTAAAAGATGAAAACTTATTTAAAAGTGTAAAAATATGCTTTGACAGTATAGAGTGGGATAACCAACTAGATTTAGACCCTGAACTTCTATACCAAAAATCACACAACAAAGCATCGTAGCCAATAAATGACCGTTAGGGCATTTATTGGCTAGACTCAACCGTTGCCTCGGACGCTTCGCTTACCGAGGCAACGGCGAAGCTGAGCCCTGAACGTGCCTCCAGCCTTTTGTAGTGTTCCGCTACGCTACACACAACAAAAGGCTGGAGTCCCACATCAAGACATCCTCCAGAAAACTCTACGAGTTTTATGAAGTATGTCTTAATGGAGCTCAGCTTCGCCGTCATACTTAAAATAAAAAAGAAGCAAAAAAACTGCTAAGGAACTTTATGCCACCATTTACCCCAAAAACACCCTACCTCACTACAGATGGAGTTGTTGAAATTTATGATAGCAACACGCAAGAGTTTTTAGGTATAGTGCTTATTGAAAGAAAGTATCCGCCACTTGGGTTTGCGCTTCCTGGTGGGTTTGTTGATGTTGGGGAGAGAGTAGAAGATGCTGTTGTTCGTGAGATGAAAGAGGAAATTTCACTTGATGTGAGCATTACACATCTTTTGGGTGTCTATTCAGACCCTGCTCGAGATCCGCGTTTTCATACCGCTTCTGTTGTATATGTCTGTAAAGCTTATGGTACTCCCAAAGGGGCTGACGATGCAAAAAAAGCGTATCTTTTAGACCCACAAAAAATAGACCTTACCACACTTGTTTTTGACCATGCAACAATCATTCAAGATTATCTCAAGTACAAAAACCTCTAAGCACGCAGTTTATCAACTCCCATTTTTATAACAAGGGCAACAGTACCGACAGCTATGCCCACTAAAAACTCTGCCACAAGAGTGGGAAGTGGTGCAACGAGATGGTGCAGAGTTTCTATATTGTGCACAAAAATACCACCAGCGACCAAAAGCATGGCAATGGTACCTATAACAGTAAGAGCTTGAATGATCTTTGGTAAAAGCTTTACCAACATCTCCCCTGTTGCAACAAGTATCTTTTTTTGTTTGGCTATCCCTTTGTCAATAAGTGCCAAACCCATATCATCCACTCTTACTATAAGTGCCACTATGCCATAAACACCGATTGTTGCCAAAACAGAGATAAGACTCACAACTACAAGCTGTGTCATTAAATTCTCATTGACAACACTTGAGAGGGTAATTATTATAATCTCTATAGAGAGGATGAAATCTGTTCTTATGGCAGAGTTTATTTTTTCCTCTTCTGTAAGTGCAGTCTCCTCTTCACTATGTTTACCGTTATGTGGTACAAAATACTCATATACCTTCTCAAACCCCTCATACGCCAAGTATATACCACCAAGCAGTAAAATAGGAACAATGATCCAAGGAACAAAAGCACTAAAAACAAAAGCAAACGGTAAAATGATCACTTTATTTTTTAAAGAACCTTTGGTGATAGCAAGAAGTACAGGTATCTCCCTTGAAGCTGCAAAACCTGATGCTTTTTGAGCATTTACTGCTAAATCATCCCCTAAAATACCTGCCGTTTTTTTCGCAGCTATTTTACTGATAGCTGCTGTATCATCCAAAAGCATCGCCACATCATCAAGTAACGCCAGTAATCCCATACTCATAAACTGTTATCTCCTTTTCGCCCAGCGTGCAAAAAACCTTGCAGGCAGCAAACTTTGTGGTATCTCTTTTTTATCTAAAATATACTCTTTGAGTATTTTTGCCAAATACGGAGCAAGAACAAATCCATATCCACCACTTCCGTTTATCATCGTAAGATTTGGATAATATACAAATGTGCTGTAATGTGGTTTTTTTACACGTAACTTCTTTTCACAACACGCAAAAGTCTCTTTACTTTGCACTAAAGGACCTACAATGGGCATATAATCAAAAGAGCCTGAACGTAATCCTGTATAGTCTTTTAACACTGTAATATTTTCCAATCTCAATGTTTTAGAAGCTTTTGCAAGTAACTCTTCTCTCCCTTTTGCATAGTCATAAGGTTGTGTCGCATGTTGAGGATGATAATGAACATCATGTGTAGCACCTATGGCAAGATGATTTTCTTTATTTGATGATGATATAGAAACAAACTGATGAATAGAGTATGGGTTGCGTGTTGTTGTTTGTATATCGATACGATGCCCCCATACACCACGTAATGCTATATATTCTTCATCTAAAAGATGTTTATATGCCCCTGTCGCTAAAACAATATGCTTGGCACTGTAAAGCCCATCTATTGACCATATACCTTTATGGTACTGAAGATTTGTTACTTCATATTTTATAATATCAGATTTTTCTGCCATAGCATGACATACTGAAGATGCATCTACAATACCAGCTTTTAATGATATATATTCTTGTGCTTGTGCATCCTCTTGTAGCTGAGATATAATCTCACAAGAAGGTTCTAAAAGTTCTAATTGTGTCTCTTTTTTAAAAAAAGAGAGTATCTCCCCTTCTTTCTCATCTTTGGCGATATGTAAAAGTTGTTGTTGAAGAAATGAGGATGAAAAATGATGTTCATAGTATTGCATGGCATATACAAAAGCTTCATTAATAATCTTTTTTAATTCCCCTGCTTTGGAAAACTTTGGAGAGATAAAAGCACCAGCAGCACCACTGCCACCACATGCTATCCCCTCTTTGTCAATGAGGAGTACATTTTGATTTGCTTGAGTAAGCTCATATGCAATGCTACACCCGTTTATACCTGCACCAATGATAATAACATCGTAGTGTTGCTGCAAAACTAGATACTTACCTCTTTAATATCTGCAAACTTCAAAATACTTTTATAGATGGAAGCAACAAGTGCCTTACGGTTGTTTTTAAGTGCTTCATCTTCAGCATTTACCATAACAGCTTCAAAGAATGCATCAAGCTCAGGTTTAAGCCCTAAGAGTGCATCAAGCTCCTCTTCCAAACTTGCGTGTTGCGTGTTTATCACTTCTTGGTAGCGTTTGTAGAGCGCTTTTTCAGCATTCTCTTGTAAAAGTGTCTCATCAACACGCAACTCAGAGGAGAGATCCATATCTTTTGTGATATTCGCTACCCTTTTAAAGGTTGATGTCACATCATCAAAACCTTCAGAGTTTGCAAGGTTGTCTAAAATCTCTATCTTTTGTCCAAGGGCTAAGAGTTCTCGCTCACCAGAAGCTAAAACCGCTTCAATAATAGAAGGGTTTACTTTATAGTAGCGTTTGATACGCTCTAAAATAAAGTTCTCTAACTTTTCAAAATCTATGCCCTCATAGTTTTGTGCCAACTCTTTGAGGTCTTTGTTGATGTCAAATCTAAATCCAAATGCATTGACAATACGCACAAGCCCATTGACAGCACGACGAAGCGCAAACGGGTCACGTGAACCTGTTGGGATTTGGTTGATGCTAAAAAGTGCTAAAAGAGTATCGAGTTTTAAACTCATAGCAACAATGGCACTTAGCGGCGTAGATGGTAAAGGACTCTCTTCACCTTCTGGAAGATACTGCTCTTTGATAGCTAAAGCCACATCTTTGCTCTCACCAGCTTTGAGTGCGTAGTAGTATCCCATAATCCCTTGAAGCTCTGTAAACTCATACACCATCTCACTCATCAGATCAGCTTTGGCAAGTGTGACAGCACGTTCTAAATCCTCTTTTTTGGCATCTATATCAAACTTCTCAAAGAGTGCAAGTGCTATATGCTTTTCACGCTCTATTTTATCCGCAACACTTCCCAAACCTTTAAAGAATGTAATCTTCTCAAGCCCCTCTATGCTAAGGCCATTTTTAAGGTCATTTTCCCAGAAAAACAAACCATCTGCAAGACGAGGACGCAGTACCCTTTCGTTTCCTGCAATCACTTCAGAAAAATCATCTGTAAGGGCATTGGATACCACAACAAATTTATTTACAAGTTTGCCATCTTTAAATACTGGAAAATAGCGTTGATGCTCTTTCATAGAGGTGATAATAACCTCAGGTGGAAGCTCTAAAAACTTCTCATCAAACGAACCAAGAAGCGCTGTAGGATTTTCTGTGATAGCTACAACCTCTTCAAAAAGATCTTCATCTATCTCAACACTAACACCCTGCTCTTTCTCGATGTTTTGGATATCATTTGTGATTTTAAGTGCTCTCATATCCTGAAAAAGTGTCACACCACCGTTTTTGAGTGTATCGAAATAGCTTTTGATATTATCAACATCAAGAGCATCAAAGTTTGCGATGCGGTGGACAAATGTTTTTTTCGCACTATCCACTCCATAGATGTGCATAGGTACAAGTTCATCGCCTAGTTGCGTGTTCACCCAGCGGATAGGACGGATAAAGCTCTCTTGCAGGCTTCCCCAACGCATAGATTTGCCAAAATCAAGTGATTTAAGCCATCTATTTACAATCTCAGGAAGCAGCTCACTGCTTGGTTTTCCTGCAACATCTTTTTTGTAGTACAGAACCTCTTTGGAATTTTTAACAGAGGTAGAAAGCTCATCAAGGCTTACACCACACTTGCGTGCAAACCCCTCAGCCGCTTTTGTTGGCACACCATCTTTATATGCAACAGCCAACGGAGCACCAAAGAACTCCTCAACACTGTCTGCCTGCTTGGTAGCAAACTCTCTGTGGTAGATAACCAAACGACGAGGTGTATAATAAAACTCAAATTCACTTATGAGTTTATACTCTTCTAAAATCTCTAAATATTTTTTTTCTATATTTTGTAACTCTTTTAAAAGTGGAATAGCTGGCAGCTCTTCAACACCTATTTCAATCAATAGTGGTTTTAACATCTCTTATACTCTTTTGTTTATAAATTGTCGCGATTGTACCCATTAGTTGGTTAAAATCTAATAAAATTAAATGAGTCTTAAATAAGACAGATATACTCTTGATTATGTTATGCATAAAGTATTTATAGCTACAATAACGCAATTAAAAAAACAGAACAAAGGATTTAATATGCCAAAAATTAACAAATATGTTGATATTGACACAGTAGAAAGAGAAGCTAAAAAAGATTTAATAGATCGTCACTCACCATTCATCACAGTTGAAGGTGTTGCTAAAAAAGGTGAAATGCTTTCAGTAAATGTAAAAATGGGTAACGAATATACTCACCCAGATGATTTTGATCATTACATCGAGTCTATCACACTTTTCAATGGTGACACTAAACTTGCAATGGCTACTTTCGTACCAGGAACACTTGGGAATGAAAAATCTCACGCTGAAGTGACTTTCAACATCAGACCAACTGGTAGCAAACTAAATCTTGTAGCTCACGGTTACTGTACTAAACACGGTATCTGGGAATCAACTCCAGTAGTTGTAGAAGTTACTGAGTAGTAACCTCTTTACTCCCTAAAGAGCCTTCATAGTTAATGAGGGCTCATCTATATAAAACCCCTGAGAATAGTCAATACCCAAACTTTTTACTTTATCCATAACAACACTTGAATGCACATACTCTGCTATCGTTTTTATACCAAGCTTTTTAGCAAAGTCAACAATGGTCTCTACTACCATAAGTGAAGCATCATCAACATCAATGTTTTCTATCAAAGAGCCATCTATCTTAATGTAGTTA
>JAMOSN010000074.1 GCA_027068455.1 Sulfurimonas sp. | reverse complement strand
GAGGATGTAGCAGGGTATAACATCAGCGGAATTCTAATCGCATCTGAGGGAACACTTGCAGTGCTTACCGAGATAACACTCAAGCTTATTCCAAAACCAAAGATGACAAAAACAGCGATGGGAATTTTTCCGACAGTACATCAAGCGATGGAAGCGGTGTATAAAACAATGGCAAGTGGTATCACTCCTGTTGCTATGGAGTTTTTAGATAACTTAACTATCCGTGCAGTGGAGCAGACATTTAACAAAGGATTGCCTGTTGATGCTGGTGCTTTGCTTGTGACTGATGTTGATGGTAACATGGAAGATGATTTAAACTTTCAGCTTGATATGATTGAAAAAGTGTTTAAAGAAAATGGTTGTAGTGAGTTCCGTCGTGCCAAAGATGACAAAGAAGCAGCAGATATCTGGTTCGCACGTCGTAACGCTTCTCCAGCACTCTCTGTTTATGGTAGTAAAAAACTCAATGAAGATGTCACAGTTCCCCGTGCAGTGCTTCCTGAACTTTTAGAGAAGTTTTATGCCATAGCGGATAAATATAATGTCAAAATTCCGTGTTTTGGGCATACTGGAGATGGAAATGTGCACACCAACGTTATGGTGGATGGTAGTAACCCCCATGAGGTGAAGATTGCTTACAAAGCTATTGAAGAGGTGTTTCAAGCTACCATCGATTTGGGAGGTACACTCTCAGGAGAACATGGTATAGGTCTTGCAAAAGCTCCTTATATGTCAATGGCATTTAGTGATGAAGAGATGGACCTTTTCCGCTCTATCAAGATGGCATTTGATCCAAACAATATCCTCAACCCAGCAAAAATGGGTCTTTCTTAAGAACTTCTTTATCATTACTATCCCATAATACTTAAAAGGGGTGGTGATGGAGCGTAAAAATTTTTCTATAACTTCTGATATTTTAGGAGCATTGGCAGGTACTGCTGTTGTACTACCTCAGTCTATGGGTCTTGGTATTGCACTTTTTAGTGTGATGGGGCTTGATGCTTCAAGTGGTGCATTGGCTGGTATTATAGGTGCTGCTGTTTTATCTATTGTCTCTGGAGCTTTTGGAGCAACATACGGGATGTTTAGTGCACCCAATGGACCAGTCACTATGCTTCTTATCGGTGTTTTTTCTCTTATGGCATCACAAGGTGCTTCGAGTGATGAGATGCTGGCAACACTGAGTGCTATTTTGATTTTTACAGGTGTATTGCAGATTAGTTTTGCATCTGTTGGTGGGACAAAACTTGTAAAGTATATCCCCTATCCTGTTATTGTTGGGCTTATCAGTGGTGTTGGGATTTTAATGGTGAAATCTCAAATAGGTGTTTTTACCAAAGCTTATCAAAGTGTAGATGATATATCGATTGCATCGATTCCCTTGTTTGTAGCTGTTTTGACCATTGTAAGTATCATAATAACTGCGAAGTACATCAAAAAGATTCCTGCAACACTAGTGGGGCTTTTTACAGGGATACTCACTTTTCAAGTGCTTAATTATCTTTATCTTCATGGTGCTTATGGGGAGTGGGTTGTTGGTGTGGTTCCTGGAGTAGAATCTTTGCATATTGGTTTTTCACTTGATGCCCTTGAAAAGCTTAATCTTGAGCTTATTGTAAGCTCCTCTTTGGCATTGATGATTTTAGCAACAACGGATTGTTTGGTAACTGCTATTGTTGCTGATTCGCAAACAAATTTGAAACATAACGGGCAAAAGGAGATTATGGCACAGGGGATTGGTCAAATTATCGTTGGTTTGCTTGGTGCTTTGGGTGGAGGAGGTACCAAGGGTGCTACTCTTGTTAATCTACAAAGTGGAGGTGGTCGATACAGTGCCGTCATAAGTGGGGTGTTTTTTATACTGCTTATACTCTTTTTTGGTTTTTTAGGTGTCTATCTTCCTGTATCTGTTTTGGCTGGTGTGATCATTTTTGTTGGTTTTGGGATGATTAACTTTGATGTATTATCGTGGATACGATATGAACACAGTCGCACAGATGCAGTAATCACTTTTATCGTTATTGGCACAATTTTATTTGTTGATCTTGTAAGTGCTGTGGGCGTTGGTGTTATTATCTCAATGTTACAGTATATCCGTATGCAGATGAAAATACCTATAGTACATCGTCAAAGTGATGCAACACGCAAACATTCTCTTGTAAAGAGAACCCAAAAAGAGGTTGAGATTTTACAAACCAAAGGGAAACAAATAGTTATTTTAGAGCTTCAGGGTAATCTCTTTTTTGCAACTGCTGAAAATCTTTTGGAAATTGTGGAGCCTTTTATGAAAAAGGATTATTTTGTAGTTTTACATTTTCAGCGTGTTGGTTTGATGGATATAACAGGTGCTATTTTACTTTTACAGATTGCTTCGCGTTTGCAAAGTATGGGAGGGGAACTTCTATTATGCCATATGCATAAGAAGCTTGGACTTGGAAAAAAAATAAATACAGCACTGAAAAACATAGACAAAAAGCATGCCTTAAATATTAGAACCTTTATAAATACAGAAAGTGCTTTACTCTATGGGGAGAACAAGCTTTTGGAAAAAGAGGGAATTGTGCTTCGTACACATAATGACTACATTTCACTTCCTCATAATAATTTTTGTAAATCGATTCCTAAAGAGCTGGTTGCAATCATAGAAAGTTTAGCTCAAGAGAAACATTACACAAAAGGGGAAGTTGTTTTTGAACAGGAAGAGTTTGGTGATTCTTTGTTTATGGTGTTGCAAGGTGAAGTGGATATTCGTTTGTACAGCTCTAAAAAAAGTTATACAAATCTTGCACGTTACGGTGCTGGAACCTATTTTGGTGAAATAGCATTTTTAAATCCAGGCAAACGTGTTGCATCAGCGGTTGTAAATTATGATACAATCCTTTTAGAATTTCCCCACGATGCTATTGTCCATTTGCAAACAGAGCAAAAAGCACAACTTGCATCGGTTTTACTATTTGAGCTTGGGAGTACTTTGGGTAATGAGCTTCGATACTCTGCACAGGAGATTCAAAGATTAGAAAAAACATAAAGTAGGTGATGATGGATACAAAAAAAATATATAAACTCTATAGACACGCAAGGTTTTTTATACGCTCATTTATTGATAAAGAGCTTACACTTTTTGCTGCAAGTTTAAGTTTTTACACCATTTTTTCTATTATTCCACTTTTGTTGATAATGATGACACTCCTTACTTCTTTGCCATCTTTTTCAGAGTATTATTTAAAGATTCAAGATTTTATCTTTTCTAATCTGATGCCTGTAAACTCTGGAGTTGTTATGGAACAGATAAATGGTTTTTTAGCAAACTCTTCAAAAATGGGGATGATAGGTTTTGTTGCGATTTTGGTTTCCTCACTTTTGTTTTTTAAGAATTTTGAATATATAGCCAATAAGATTTTTCATGCAAAAGCACGTACTTTGTGGGAGAGTATCACAACATACTGGACCATGATAACGCTGACTCCTATAGCTTTGGGAATCTCTTTTTATATGACAGGATATGTGGCAAAACTTATTGCAAGTAATGATTTGACATCTGGTTTAAACCTAATGCCGTTTATCCCTTATCTTATTATTTGGGGATTGTTCTTTTTACTGTTTCAAATTGCTGCGAATGTAAAGGTCAATCCAAAAGCTTCAGCACTAAGCTCTTTTATTGTAGCAGTTATTTTTAGTCTGAGTAAAAACGGTTTTATCTATTATGTGTTTTACAACAAATCATACGCTACGATGTATGGCTCTTTTTCTATTTTGCTTTTTTTATTTTTATGGATTTATGCTTCATGGATCATTTTTATTTATGGGTTAAAATTATGTTACATTATAGATAAAGTATATAAAAAGAGAGAAACTGTAAAAAAGTAAAGCTATTGCAAAACTTTTTTTCCATATACTCAAAAGAGAAAATATGATATGGATTGCAAGATAGATATTTGATAGCTCAAAATGTGTAGCATTGTATTGCGTGTTGAGAAGCAAAGCAAGGGGAGTATCTAAAAGGTACCCATGCCCTACAAGATGGAGCAAAAGTGCTAGTGGGTAAAAAATACTAAAGAGTGTTGTCCAAACGATAGAGAGTGGATGATACAGACTAAAGTTGCCAAAGATGGTGATGGAATAAGGTAACATCATAATATACACCCAAAAGGGAAGCAGTATAAACTGCCATACTTTTGAGAGATTTTTTGTCAGATGTGCAAATAAGAAGATATAAAACACTCCAGCTACACTTAAATAAAACCCCAAAGAAAATATCAATTTTGGAAAAAGAGCCAAAAGAAGTAAAATGGTAACTAAAAGTGTTTGCATAGATATAATCTCATATCCTCTTTCATAAAGAAAAAATCCAAGAACAAGCATGGTGTATGCACGCAGCAATGAGGGTGGCATATCTAAAAAGAGCATATATCCAAAAAGTGTCAAAGCGACAAAGAAAAAGCTGTCACGATGATAGTTTCTATAGGGAAAATATCTCTCTTGTAAATAGGTGTAAGGATAACGAAACAAAAAGAATAGCACCCCGCCTAAAATACCCAAATGAAATCCACTGATAGCTATAAGATGTGACAGCCCAAGTTCAGAGAGCTTGGATTGAAGCTCTTTTGGCAAAGGTGTAGCTAAAAAGAGTGCATTGTAGAGTGCACTTAGTGTTGGGTTTTCATGCTGCGTGTTAATGGTGTGGCGAACATTGTCTTTGAGACTATTTTGGGGATAGATGGTGATAATCTTTGAAAAAGCAAAATAGCTTGTAAGATAGTCTAAAAAACTGATATCTCCTGCCCAAACTTCAAGCTGTAGTTTTTTATGTAAAAGATGGGGATACTTTTTACTGACAATTGTATAAAAAACACTGCCGTCATCTGCTTGAAGTTTGGCAATATATTTTGTTGTGAGTTTCCCTGTTTTTGTATGAGTAGTTTTTGTATAGTGTTTGAGGACAACGGCATCAATAATTTGAGAGTCAAATTTTATTAGCTCTTTGTACTGGTAATATTTGTAAGAGATTGAGAGTAAAAATATAGTAAAAAGGATGCCAAGAAAGGAGACTATATCTCTTTTTGAAGAGAAAAGTGCTACCCTCTCTAAACGCATTAGATTTGAGGCATCTCAACATTGCTTGGGATATCTATAGCGGCACTTTTGGTGTCTACATTTTCATAAACTGTCTCAACAGCCTGAGAAAAACTAGGTGTATCGACAAAACGGGTGAGCTTTTTCTGGAAGATAAGTTTGACATGCCCTGTTGGACCGTTACGCTGTTTTCCGATAATGATCTCAGCTTCCTCCTCCTCTTTTTCTACATAGGTTGAGGTAAACTCTTTTCCTTCTGCTTTGGCAGCTTTTTCCCGCTCTTTTTCCTCTTTGTAGAGATATACATCATCACGATACACAAAAAGGATAATGTCGGCATCTTGCTCAATAGAACCAGATTCACGGATATCGCTTAACATTGGACGTTTGTCATTACGTGATTCTAGTCCACGGTTAAGCTGTGAGAGTGCTACAATTGGAATCTCAAGTTCTCTTGCTAACATTTTGAGACCACGAGAGATTTCACTGACCTGTAAGTGTCTGTCTTGATTACCGATCCCTGACATAATCTGAAGGTAGTCAATAACGGCTATCTCAATTTCAGGGTGTTGGTTTTTGAGTTTTCTTAGTTTACTTCTAAGCTGGTTGATATTAACACTTCCTTGATCATCCACAAAAAGTTTGGCTGAGTTCATCTTGTCAACAGCAGCATTGAGTGAACTCCACTGATCATCATTCATATCCCCAACACGCAACTTTTGCAATGGTATGGAGGTTTGGATGGAGAGCAATCTTAACATCAACTGTTCTGCTGGCATCTCTAGTGAAAAAAATGCTACACCTTTACCTTGGAGGATAAGGTTGTTCACGGTGTTTAAAATAAAAGAAGTATTGTGTGTAACTGTCATATCTTCGAGTAGGAAAAGATGATTACCATCTATGGTAAAGCCATAATAATCATCTACCTTGTCATATTCGACTTGAATACCAGTATGTCTCACATCACGTTTTGCTTTGAGTGGACGTGCCTGTTTTCTTTTTATTTTTGTCGGAATTTTTTCAAGTTCACCAACAATTCTTAGACGATAGACTTCGCACTCATAGCCAATTTTTTTAATACGTGCCATTTTTGTCTTCATAGAGACTCTAAAGCCAAGAGAGTCTGCTAAAAATCTTATTTGCTGTGTAAGTTTTTTATCTTTTTGGACTATTTCAAAAACATTATGTTTCTTGTCATAGTAGCCATCACTGTCAATTAGACCAGCTAAAAGTTGAAGACGATTTTTGCGTGAGTTTTGCAGGTAAATATGAGGGATATGTTTGTTCTCTAATAGGTCAAGTTTACGTAAACGGGTTTGTAGGGAGTTGTCATCTTTATAATACCCTCCACGTTGTCCAGATGTAATAGAGTACATTGGGCATTTTTCTTTCTTTTTATGTGCTTTTGTTACTTGAAGATGCAGGCTTTTTGCATACCCTTTTAAAAAATGGACAATCTCTTTATCTTGTGTAGCTATGGAGACATTAGAACTAGTGCCATCTCCTAACCATATACCTAGAAAATAGGGATCAATAGGGAGGTGTTGCTCGTTAAAATCAACTGCTACTTTGTAGCCTTTGTAGTTTGAGTGAAATTTTTTGCTTTTTTGATTATAGTCTTTTACGGAGATATTTAAAACATCACCATGTTTGTGTTTGTCTTCATTGCGTGAGCGTTTAAGCGAGAGAATATGTGACTCATTGACACGATAATCTATGCCTTTGTTTTGTCGTATCCAGTACATTTTTTCTTGTCCACGAGCTAAAGAGAGTACATTTCTTGGAGTAGAATCATCTCCCATTAGCTGGTCACCAACTTGGATATCTTCTACATTTTTGAGTGTGCCGTCAAACATAACCACTTTTGTACC
>JAMOSN010000073.1 GCA_027068455.1 Sulfurimonas sp. | reverse complement strand
GTGGTTGTTGGTGAGACATCTTGGAGGTTTTGAAGTGCGGCTATAACACCATTGACAGGGATAGCCAAAAAGATAACATCATATTTTTTCACCTCTTCAAAAGAAACGATTTTGCTTACTAATTGAAGTTCAAGTGCCTGTTTTTGATGCTCTTTATTATGGTCATGCCCTACCACTTCTGTAATAAAGTCAAGTTTTTGAAGGCTCAGTGCCAAAGAGCCACCCATAAGCCCTAAGCCAATAATTGCTACATTCATATTGTGTCTTTTTTTTAATTTGTGAAATTATACTCAATTTACCCTAGATTAACCTCATAATGGGTAAAATCTTATCTAATTTTAACTATGGAATTTTAATGAAAATATTTTTAAGTTTTGTTTTGATAATGATGACAACTTCCCTTTTTGGTGAGATTGTGAAAAAAATCCGCTTTGATGGCATCTATCACATCTCTGCACCAGTAGCTTTACGAATGTTACCGTTTGAAGAGGGTGATGATATCAATGTAAAAAAAGTGGATGATGCTATAAAAAAGTATTTTAAACAGGGTTATTTTAATGATATCTACACAGAGTTTGAAAATGGTGTTTTAACATTTTATTTTAAAGAAAAAGCGATTATCTCTCAAGTGGAACTCAAAGGGTGGAAAGAGAATGATGATGATGTGAAAGAAAGTGTCATTCAAATCAAAAAAGGAACCCTTTATGATGAGAAAAAACTTGAAGCTGCAAAAAAACGTATCATAGAAGCGATATCTCAAGATGGTAAAATAGATTCTGTTGTTGAAGTGGAAACGGAGTACCTTGAAAATGGAAGTGTGAAAGTTACTTTTATTGTCAATGAAGGTGAAGAGATAGTTATTGAAAAGCTTCTCTACAGTGGTGTATATGGACTGGACCCTGATGATTTTGATGAAGTGATAGCAAATAAAGAGCATCAGTTTATGGGGTGGTTCTGGGGTCGTAATGATGGGAAGATGTCTTTAAGAGATTTGGAGTATGACAACCTGAGAATCAGAGATTTTTATATGCAACACGGTTATCTTGATGCTAAAGTGGATGAGCCTTTTACAAGGGTTAATTTTGACAGTTATACAGCAGATATGAGTTATCAGATCACAGAAGGTGAACAATACAGTATCAAAAGTGTCAGTGTTTACCAAACAAAAAAAGTTGTAGATGATGAGAAGATAAAAGAGATACTTTCGTTAAAAGAGGGTGATATTTTTAACATCAAGAAATTTCGTGAAGATACAGAAAAGATTAAAACACTCATAGCTGATAAATCATACGCTTTTGTTCAGGTGATGCCAGACTTTAAAAAGAACAAAGAGAAAAAAACGGTAGATGTAGTTTTTAGAGTTGTGCCTGGTGATAAAGTTCGCATTAGAAATGTTCTTATCTCAGGAAATACAAGAACACTTGATAGAATTATAAGACGTGAGCTTTACCTTGGTCCTAACGACATGTATTCACTAACAGATTTAAAAGATTCTCGTAATGCTATTGGACGCCTTGGTTTTTTTGATTCTAATACTATTGAAGAGAAAAGAATTGATAACCAAACTATGGATCTTATTGTAAAAGTAAAAGAAGCACCAACAGGCAACATTCAACTTGGTGGTGGATATGGTTCGTATGGCGGACTGCTTTTAAGTGTAGGCGTCAGTGATAGAAATGTCTGGGGATCTGGTATTAATGTAGGTTTAAAAGCTGAAAAGTCACAAACAAGTAAAAATTTCTCTTTTAATATCTCTAACAATCGCCTTAATGACAGTGACTTTAGTGGTAATTTTTCTGTTTATACTTCAGAGTATGATTACAATGACTATTCAGTACATACAGATGGTATATCTGGTGGTCTTGGGCATAGATTTTCACGTCATATAAGCGGTTATTTAGGGTATGGGTACTCCAGAAACGATTATACGTTTGCTGAAGATTTTAATACCTCTTTATATGGAAATAGGGCATATTTTGAACCCTATTCAAAGAGTGGAATAACAATTAGTGTTACTTGGGATAATACAGATGATTATTATTTGCCGAGAGAAGGTTTTGTACTTTCTCAAAGTTTTGAAAAAACAGGACTTGGTGCAGATGCCGATTATCTTAAATCTAGAACACAGTTTGCAAAATATTATGGACTTCATGACCTTGTAGGTTTTGATGCTATTTTTAGATATAAAGCTCGTTTTTATGCTGTTATAAGCAATGGCTATATCCCTTTGGCTGAAAAGTTTTATATGGGTGGTATCGGTAGTGTTAGAGGGTATGAATCCTATTCACTCTCTCCAACTATCAAAGATGATACAGCCTATGATGGTATTCGTCGTATAGGTGGTACACAAACATTTTCAAATAACTTGGAGATGAGTTTTCCATTGGTAGAAAAAGCTAAAATGAGACTTGTAACTTACATTGACTGGGGATTTATTGCTGATGATCTAACAAAAAATCTACTTTCAAACAATATAACTCGTGCTGGTTATGGTGCTGGTATAGAGTGGTTTTCCCCTGTTGGTCCTATCCAGTTGATGTTCTCAAAACCAATAGATCCTCAAGAAGGGGATAAAATAGCTCGTTTTGAATTTACTATGGGACAAAGATTTTAGTCAAGTTTTATGATTGAAATGAAACTTGAAAATCTTTGTGGGAACACTCTAGTTTTTTAAGTGTTTCTTGAGCAAGGTAGAGTTTTTTCTTTGAATGGATGAAGAGAGTATGGTTTGCAAATGTAATATCAAAATCGATATTACGAGGTCTATGACTCAGTAGTGCTATAGAGAGTGAAAGTATATAACTTAGTACATTTATTGTATATGTATCAGGTAAGAGCGTTTTATATTTTTGAAGATGTGATTGTGCAGGAAGTTTACTTTTTGTATATTTATTAAGTGTAGCTATAAGCATAATGCTTTTATGACTAAAGCCATACTCTAAAGCAGTCTGAATCAGATAGTATGTATGTTTATGTTGCGAGTAAAAATGGATACTACTGCCAGCTGGATAAAGTTTTGCTGCAACTGAGAGCTCATAGCGGTATTTTTTATCTATGCCAAAATACTCATGGGTCATATCAAAAATCTTTTTTACCAAACTGTTGAGATTGTTGGAAAAGTTTTTGTTTTTTATATGTGTATCTAAGAGATAGCGCACAGATGTATTGTAATTTGCAGGAAATTTATGTTTTGAATTTCGAAGTAAATCACTTAAATAGACACCTTCACGAACACCAACACCACTTGTAATAATATGGGAGATATTGAGTTTATGGATTACCCTTTGCAAAACTAATACACCAGGTTTAATAACATCAAATCTGTCATTTTTAATGTTAAGTTGTTTTAACTCTTGCGTGTTGGATGCTTGTAGTACCTGTGTTAGATAGTTTTGAAATATATCAATATTGTATTCATAAGCATGAAGCTTTTCAAGAGGGTAACATTGCAGTTTTTGTATGGCAGAGGAGACCGCACGAAATGTTCCTCCTATACCTATTAGTGTTGTGATATTTTTAGCAGGCAGTTTCTCTAGTTCTTTATCTATGTAGGTAATTGCACCATCAATATCGTTATGGTCAAAATAAAGCTCTTTAAGACGCACTGTTCCAAGTTTGAGAGAGAGTGTGTCACTGACATTGTCTTTATCTATAAAAGCTATCTCCGTAGAACCACCACCAATATCAATACTCATCGCATCTCTTTGTTGTGGTAAAAGATTGGCACACGATATTGCTCCAAAATAAGCCTCTTTTTCACCACTGATAACTTTGATTTTGAGACCAAGCTTTTGTTTGACTCTTTGTAAAAAAACTTTTTGATTGGGAGCATCACGAAGTGCTGATGTGGCTACACAAAGAACTTTTCTACTTTTAAAGGAGTTACTAATCTCTAAAAAATCTTGGAGTGCATCAAAGGTGCGTTGCATTGGAACATCTTGAAGTTCACCGTTGTGTTTGTAAGCATTTTCAGAGATACGAACTTTTGATTTTTCTTCGTGGAGAAGATGGAAAGCAAAACGGGAAGTTTTCTCATAGATAACCATCCTAACAGAGTTAGAACCTATATCTATGATAGTAACTATTTTTGCCACTTTAGAGTTCTTCTGATTCTTGAAGTTGTTTATATTTGAATTGAAGTTCTGCTATCGTTTCTACATTGTCTTTATCTGGAACAATACAATCAACAGGACATACTGAGATACATGCAGGTTCGTCATAAATACCTACACATTCTGTACAACGATCAGGGTCTATGTAGTAAATAGGATCACCCTCTTCAATCGCTGTAGTTGGACACTCTTCACGACAAGCATCACATGCTATACATTCATCATTAATAATTAATGCCATATTGAAAAACCTTATATTTGTTTTATTATTTTTATGTGTCCGATTTATAACAAAATAAAGCTTTAGTAATTTTGAAATGTCAGCTATTTCTCGGAATTATACAAGATAATTTTGAATTGAGTTGTAATGAAGCAACAGTTCCGTCAACTCCATCTGTTCTATTGCGAATACTGATCTTTGCACCTAGTGCATCAGCGGCACTTTTTGCCAAAAAGAGACCAAGCCCAACACCACTTTTGTTCCCTTGTCTTTTAAATGGTGCAAAAAGATCCACACTTTCATCTATCCCGCACCCTTCATCTATCACCTCTATCAAAAGACCAAAGTCATCTTGGGAACTTCTTAAGGTTACAGATTTATCCTTAGGTGTGAATTTTAGTGCATTTTGTAAAAAGTTTTGAATAATCTGGTTGAGTAAACTTACTTGTAAGGTTGCCATAAAACCGTTTGGTTCAAAGTGCATATGGAGAGTTTTCCCTTCATTTTCTGCCAAGAGTTTGAAATCATTTGCTTTTTGTTTGAGAATCTCTATAACATCAACCTCTTGGGGCTTGTCAAGTTGTGCACCCTCTTGGCGACCGATATTTAAGATATTTGAAACAATAACATTCATTTCGTCAATTGTTTTGTTTGTTGTCTTTAATGCTTCTATATACTCCTCTGGGGAGCGTTTTTTTATAAGTGTCACCTGATTTTTGAGCTTAATGACAGCAAGAGGGGTTTTAAGTTCATGTGCTGTACCGATAAAAAGCTCTTTTTGGTATTTAACAAAGTTTTGTATCCGTGCTATAAGGTGGTTGATGGTCTCACCCAGAGGTTCAAACTCTTGTGGAAGTTCTTGTGTCTTTATAGGTTTCATAAGGTGTTCATTCATATTTGAAAGACGTTTGGAAAGGGTAGTCACTGGTGCTACAAGCATCTTAGAAAGGGCTACTGCATAAATGATAACCAAAAGAAAACCTGCGATATTGATAATGAAAATATAGTTTAGGATTTTATTTAAAAGTTTTTTTGTTGGCGTAATGTTTTTTGTGATTTTTAGATAGCTTGAGTTTTTAGGATCAAATGGATAGATAAGTGTTAAAAAAGTTTGCTTGTGTTGTGTTTTTTCATACACTTCAACTTCAGGATTGCCCTTTTTAAGGTAAATGATCTCAACACTTAAAGAGAGAAAGTTTTCACTGATAGAGTCTTCTACTTCAAAAACAGACTTATAGTTTGAAATATTGTGTGCATAGTGGATGAGTTCCTCTTTTTTTTCATCGTAAATAGACTTTTCTATATAAAAATATAAAATAGATGAAAAGATTAAAATGAGCGAAGCTGATGAGAATATCAGCTGAATAAGAAAGTTTTTTCGGATACTTCTTTTGGAAAACATAATGGTTCATCCTCTCTGGGTGTTTATAGAGAGGAATTATACCATTTAGTAAGTTTTAGTTTGCTTCTTTAGGAAAACAAAATCTGTAACCACGACGACGAACTGTTTCAATCGTTGTGATACTTAAAGGTTTGTCCATTTTTTGACGAATCTGGTTAATAGCAACCTCAATAACATTTGGAGTTACAAGTTCTGGCTCTTCCCAGATAGCATCTAGGAGTTGCTCTTTTGAAACAATTTGATCACGGTGACGTGCAAGGTGAGTCAATACTTCAAATGGTTTTCCTTTGAGTTCAATCACATTCTCTTTATAAGTGATTTTTTCCTCTTCAGGGTTAATTGTTAAATCTTCGATCTCAATAATGTTACTACCGCCAAAACGTAAACGAGCTTCCAAACGAGCAATAAGCACATCAAAATCAAATGGTTTTCTAATATAGTCATCAGCACCAGCACGAAGTGCTTCGATTTCACTTTCATTGTCATCTCTTGCTGAGAGAACTACTACAACCGTTTTTGGTGTATTTGTTTTAATGTCACCAATGATATCAACAGAGTTTCCATCTGGAAGCATCCAGTCCATAAGTACTAAATCGTAGTTACGAATATCTAGGTAGTATTCACCATCTTTGAGTGTTTCAACAACATCACTTTGGTAACCAAACTCTTTGAGACCCTCTGCAAGCATCTTGTTGAGTGTTACTTCATCTTCTATAATTAGAATACGCATTCATCATTTCCTATATAAGTTAATATTTTGGCGGAATTGTATCATAAATTTAGGTTACTTTAAAGTTTTTTTCAATTTTTTTTAAAAAAAAGTGAAGTTTATATTAAGAATTAAAGGTATAGCTCTGTGCTACAGATACCCTACAGTTGGGCATTATCGATGGTTTTGTGATTTTTAAAAAAAGTGTGTCGATTTTTAAAAATTTTTCTTTAAGTTTAGCAGATAAAAACTCTAATGCATCTTCTAAAAGCAAAAATTTCTCTTTTTCCATACTCTCTTGAATAAGGAGTGCAACATCGGCATAGTTGATAAATTCGTTTGGATGGTAGTCATAATCGATTGTTAGGTCTATTATGACATCTTGTGGTTGTACTCTTTCAAACTCCAAGATGCCAATAATGCATTGAAACGTAAGCGCTTCTACAAAAATTCTCACAGTTAAATAACTCTTTTCTCTTCACCCTTGATAACACGGATGATATTTGGTATATGTTTGTAAAAAAGGATAAAGACTATAAAAACAACAGGCGCATGTGCCATTTGAGGATGAATGATAAAACTGCTGATAAGTAATGCCAAAACACCAGTTAGGGATGAAACAGAAGAGATACGAACTGTTTTTGCCATAATCCCCCATACAACAAGAGCAATGGTGGTTTCAATCGGGAGCATAAACATCATAACTCCCATCCCCGTTGCTATCCCTTTGCCACCTTCTAAACCCAAGTAAGGGGAAAAACAATGCCCAACAACTGCCAAAACAGCTATACCCCAGAGTGCG
>JAMOSN010000072.1 GCA_027068455.1 Sulfurimonas sp. | reverse complement strand
CTTGGATGAATATGAGGAGCTTATCCGTTGCGTGTTAGAACAGAAAAAACACCAAGTGGTGCTTACTTTTGGACCTGATGAAAAAGAGTTGTATGAAGAGATGCAACACCGTTTGATGGGGGAGGATGTGGTGTACTACCTCTCTCTTGATGGGATAGTCTATTTTGCAAAGCTCATCAGTAATTTTAAGCTTTTTGTTTCCACTTCAACAGGTACATATCATCTTGCTTCATTAGTCGGGTGTCCTACGATGACATTTTTTGGAGATTCCCTCTTTGCAAGTGCTGCACGGTGGAAGAGTGTAGGGGATGAAAAACTACAAAAACACTATATGCTACCACAAGATAAACAAAAGAGAAAAAAGATGTTTGAAAAAGTGAAAAAAGAGTTAGCTCTTTTTTAATTCCTTATTCATCTCATACAACTTTATATACTTATAAAAGTTTGTCACCATATGAGAATATGCTATCACTAAACCTATATATCCGTCTCGAAACCCTTGTTTAAAAAAGTAGGTTTTTATAAAAGAGTATGCACCGTTAAAAAATGCTTTTGCAGGAGAGGAGCTTTTTTTGCCGACATTGTTTTTGGCAAAGAGGGTGGAATAGGTGTTGGCTTTGTTAACAAACTGCTCGATGCTTTGGTAGCTATAGTGAAGCATATTACCTTGCAGGAGTTGCGTGTTGAGTTCATCGGTGATGATATCTTCATGTACATCATTATCGTTATACTTGGTAACACTTTTATTGTAGAGGCGTTTTATTTTTTGGTTGTTCCAGCCACAGTGTTTGACTTCTATATCTTTGTAAAAAGCACGAAAGTTGATGATGTAGACAGTTTTTGGATTGAGTTGCGTGTTTTGTAGCGTGTTGTAAAGTGTTTCATCGACCACTTCATCACTATCTACTATCAAAATCCACTCATTTTTTGCATAACTTGCAGCTTTGTTTTTACTCCATCCAAACCCTTTAAACTCCCCTTCGATAAGGTTTACATTACTAAAACTGCGTGCTATGGCTTTCGTCGCATCACTTGAGCCGTTGTCATACACCACTACATCTTCAAAATCTTGTAGAGCTTGGAGTGTTTTTTGTATGGTTGCTTCGTTGTTTTTTGCAAGTACGACTGCAGAGATATTATGTATCATCTAGTTTCCTGTTATGCTTTTTATAACTGTTTTGAAGCGAAAGTTTAGCATCTTTGAAAAAGAGAATATTTCACTTGGACTTTTTAAAAAGTCTCCATCAATTCGATAGACAACACCATGAATACCATTAAAATCTTTTTGTATAGCATTTCCTATACGAAATGCATATTGATACTCTTTTTTTGTTGCATCTAAAATTTTTTGATTATATTTTCCAAAAGGAAAAACAAAACTTTCTACTTTTGTTTCTAGTTTTTCTTCAATAAGTTTTTTTGATGTAATCAGCTCTTCTTCTAAATTTACACCATCTTCTAAAAGATTTATATGTGAGTAAGAATGAGAAACAATCTGAACCAAACCACTTTTTTGCATCTCATGCAGCTCTTTGTAGGTACAAAATGTTGCGTTTTGATACTCCTTGAAGAGTTCATTGTGCTCAAATCCAAGACGTATATTATCTGTTATGTCTGTATCTTCTAATATATATTTTGGTGTAACTGCAAGAAGTGCTTTGAGTTTATACTTTTGTAAGAGTGGATAGATAAACTTGTAAAAATCATAATATCCATCATCAAAAACAAGGCAAATAGGGTTTTTTGGAAGTTCTTTTTGTGTTGGAAAAAGTGATGTGAAGTTTTCGCTGATATAGTGAAGATGCTCTTCAAATATTGTCAACTTATTACTACACCGATCACTTTCAACGTGATGGTACATCATACTAATCAACAACTTCAATTCCTTTGAGACGTTTTTTCATATTTATTTTTCGTTTAAGTGTGTGAGAGTATTTTAGTGCAGTTTGGATACATTTTTTTTCATCTTCTTGTACAAGTTTTGCATAGGCTTTTATTATAGTAACCAAATCTTCATCCAAAAGCCAAAGTTTTGCAAAGTTTTTGAGCCTCTCATCAAGTGAAAGTTCATGAAATTCCATTCTATTTATATCGACAATTTTAAAAACATAGATATCTTTTTCTTTTTTAACAAGAATGTTTCCTGGAGAATAATCCTTATGAAGAATGTTATTTTGATGTAAATCATAGGTAAATTTTGCAAAAGCTTGAAAAATGGCATCTCTGTTTGGAAGCTTTTTATTTGTTATGGGTTCTTTGATAGTAAAATCATAATCAAATTTTTTAGCTATAAAATAACTTTCATCTAAAAGTCCATTTTTGTAAAATTCAATATAACCAATAGGTTCTGGGGTAAAAGAGCCTATTTTTATAGAATACTCATATGATTTTTTTGCTTTAGAATCTCGAAAAAAAGTGTACGCAATTTTATTTATGATGTTTGGAATTTTAAAAGATTTTACAACTGTTTGGAGTGTGCCAAAAGTGATGATTTTAAGTTCATTTCTAGCTTTATGAATGGCATTGCTATTTGCCTGAAAATAGGTTTTGATTGTGAGTAGATTATGTTCATACTCTTGGTACTTTTCATTAAGACTATACTGTTTGTCCATAAATTTTCTTTGTAATGGCGTTTCGTAATAGGTATTTTATCTAAATTAATTTAATTTTTGTTTGGATTAGTTTTTAGCTATAATATCTTTTATAGAATTTCATAGCTAAGGTTAATAATGTTTAATAATAAAAATATACTTATAACAGGTGGTACAGGAAGTTTTGGAAAAAAATATACAGATATTATTCTTTCTCAGTACAAACCAAATAAAATAATTGTTTTTTCTCGTGATGAACTCAAACAGTATGAGATGGCACAAAGTCATAATGACCCTTGTATGCGATACTTTATAGGTGATGTTCGAGATAAGCAAAGACTTATAGAAGCTATGGATGGTGTTGATATTGTTATACATGCAGCAGCACTCAAGCATGTTCCTGTTGCTGAGTATAATCCTATGGAGTGTATTAAAACAAATATTGATGGAGCTCAAAATGTTATAGATGCAGCCTTGAAAAATGAGGTTGAAAAAGTTATAGCACTTTCAACAGATAAGGCATCTAGCCCTATTAACCTTTATGGTGCGACAAAACTTGCTTCAGATAAGCTTTTTGTTGCTGCAAACAATATGGTAGGAAAAAAGAAAACACGATTTTCTGTAGTTCGTTATGGAAATGTTGTAGGTAGTCGTGGTTCTGTTGTGCCTTTTTTTAAGAAACTTATTGATGAAGGTGTAAAAGAGTTGCCAATTACTGATCCTGAGATGACACGATTTTTAATCACTCTTGAAGATGGTGTAAAATTTGTACTCAATAATTTTGCAAGAATGCATGGAGGAGAAATTTTTATACCAAAAATACCATCTATGAAAATGACAGAGTTAGCTAAAGCAATGGCTCCTGAGTTACCTCATAAAATTATTGGTATTCGTCCTGGTGAAAAGATGCATGAGGTGATGATAACAGCTGATGACAGAGTGGTTGAGTTTGATGATTACTACGTTATTACACCAACAATTCAGTTTAGCCATGTAGTAGATTTTACAAAAAATGCTTTAGGGCAAGAGGGTAAAGATATAGGTATAGGTTTTGAGTATAACTCAGGAAATAATACAGAGTGGCTTACTCGTGAGCAGTTTTTAGAGATGGCAAAAGAGTTTTTATAATGGATTTTATCCCTTATGGTAAACAATCAATCACACAAGAAGATGTGGATGCTGTCGTAGAAGTACTCCACTCAGATTACTTGACAACGGGTCCAAAGGTCAAAGAGTTTGAAGATGCTATAGCTTCTTACTGTGGAGCTTCTTATTGTGTTGCTGTGTCTAATGGTACAGCTGCACTACATCTTATCTCTTTAGTGTTGCTTCAAAAAGGTGATAAAGTCCTAACGACACCAAACTCTTTTCTAGCAACTTCTAACAGCATTTTGTATGCAGGGGCTCATCCTGTATTTGTTGATATTGCAGAAGATGGTAACATTGACTTTGATGCATGTGAGACAATGCTTCAAAAAGATTCTTCTATAAAAGCTTTATATGGTGTTGCTTTTAGTGGCAATATGCTCAATCAAAAAAAACTTCGTCATCTAAAACAAAAATATGGCATAACCATATTAGAAGATAATGCACATGCTATTGGTGCTGAGTATGATGGTATAAAAGCTGGAAGTTGTGCTCATTCAGATGCGAGTATTTTTTCATTTCACCCTGTGAAACACCTGACAACTGCTGAGGGTGGTGCCATTACAACAAACTCAAAAGAGATATATGAAAAACTCCTTGTTTTGCGTAATCATGGAATGGTAAAAACTCCAGATATGAAACCATGGGAATATGAGATGAGAGAGCTTGGGTTTAACTATCGAATCACTGATCTTCAGTGTGCTTTAGGAGTTTCTCAACTTCAAAAACTTTCCTCTTTTGTGCAAAGACGAAAAGAGATAGCACAGGTATATGATGCGAGTTTTGCTGGAAGTATTGTCAAACCACTTTATACTTTTCATGGAAAATCATCGTACCATCTTTATGTTGTGAAGGTGGATTTTTCACAGCTTTCTCTCTCAAAAGAGCAACTTTTTATGCAGCTAAGAGAAAGGGGTATAGGGATACAACTTCATTATATGCCTATAAACAAACAACCTTATTATAGAAGTTTAGGGTATGGCGCTGAAGAGACCCCTTGTATGGATATGTATTATGAACAATGTTTCTCTTTACCTATGTATGCTGCTTTAACACAAGAACAACAAGAGTATGTGATTCAAAACTTATTTGAGGTTTTAACAAATGACTAAAAAAGCAGTTTGCATTATACCAGCGAGAGGTGGAAGTAAACGAATACCGAAAAAAAATATAAAAGATTTTTTTGGTAAACCTCTTATTGCATATAGTATTGAAACTGCATTAAAATCTAAACTTTTTGATAAAGTAATTGTAAGTACAGATGATGATACTATAGCAAAAGTATCACAAAAGTATGGTGCAGAGATTATAAAACGACCAAAAGAGTTGGCAGATGATTATACAGGGACACAAGATGTGATAGAACATGCACTTTCGTACTTAAAAGAGCAGGGTGAGTTCTATGAGTATTGTTGTACTTTATATGCTACTGCTCCACTCTTACAAGAGAAGTACCTTGCAGAGGGGTTTGAAAAATTAAAAAACAGTGATGCTATCAATGCTTTTAGTGCTACATCGATGCCATTTCCAATCCAAAGAACTTTTAAAGTAACGCAAGATGGTAGATGTCAAATGTTTACACCACACCATTATATGACAAGAAGCCAAGATTTAGAAGAAGCCTACCAAGATGCAGGGCAGTTTTACTGGACAAAGTTACATCAAAAATCTACGGAAATAATGTTTGGTAAAGATTCTATTCCTATCATACTTCCACGCCATTTGGTACAAGATATAGATACTTTAGAAGATTGGGAACGGGCAGAATTAATGTATGAAGTTTTACAAAAAAAAAGAGATTTACAAGAGAAGTGATGTCAAAAAATAAAATAATTCTTTTTCGTGCAGACTCCTCTTCAACTATAGGGACTGGACATATTATGCGTGATCTTGTTCTCGCACAGAAGTATGCAAAAAAAGGGGCAAAAGTTATCTTTGCAGTACGTGAATTGGATGGGAATATAAACCATAAAATTGATGAAGCAGGTTTTCAAAGAGTAAGGGTAAAGGGTAACTCTAAAAAAGAGCTTGTTACACTCATAAAAAAACTCTCTATTGATTTACTTGTGATTGATCATTATGGTATAAATGCTAAAAAAGAGAAGTATATAAAAAAGAAAACAGGTGTGAAAATTTTAAGTTTTGATGATACTTACGAGAAACATCATTGTGATATTTTACTCAATCATAATATTTATGCAGATGCACAGAAATATAAAAGTCTTGTACCAAGTGAGTGTGAGCTTCGATGTGGTCAAAAATATACTCTTTTAAGAGATGAATTTCTTAAAGTAAAAAAAGAAAAAACTGTTTTAATAGCGATGGGTGGAGCTGATACTGCAGAGCTGAATATTAAAATTTTAAAAATATTAAATTTTTTTCAATATATAAAAGTAAATGTTGTTACAACAACAGCGAATAAGAACCTTTCTAAACTGCAAAAGTATATTAAAAATAAGCATTGGATAACTTTACATATAAATACTTCTCATCTCGCAAAGTTGATAAAAGAGAGTGATTTTGCTATAGTAACACCAAGTGTAATACTTAATGAAGTTTATGCAATGCAATTACCTTTTATAGCTGTGCAAACAGCTGAAAATCAAGCAGATATGGCAACCTATCTTTTTGAACGTAATGAGATGGTTATAGAAGATTTTAATCTTAATAAACTTCGCTTTTTTATAGAGTTACAACTCAAAAATATACAGTATAAAAATTTTATATTTTTATCACCATTGGAACAAAGAATTGTACATACTTTTAGAAATGATAAACGCATTAGAAAGTGGATGTATACACAAGAAAAAATTACATATAAATCACATCTTTCTTATCTTCGTTCTTTAGCTCAACGAGATGACAGAGTTTATTTTCTTGTACAAAAAGGGTGTGATTATATAGGTGTGGTTGATTTTACAAATATAAAAAAGAAAGAAGAGGCAGAACTTGGTATTTATGCAAATCCAGATATGAAGGGACAGGGAGACACCTTAATGCAAACAATTCTTAGTTATGGATTTAAAGTGTTAGAACTCCAAAAAATAAAAGCTAATGTTTTTTGTAACAACAGTGCAGCTATTTATCTTTATAAGCGTTTTGGTTTTGTTATTGTTGCACAGAAAAAAGATTTACTTTATATGGAGCTAAAGAGATGAAAATAGGGGATTTTGATTTAACAAGAGATGGTATTTATATTATAGCTGAACTTAGTGCAAATCATGGGGGTAAAATAGAGATAGCAAAAGAGACTATTGCTGCTGCAAAAGAGATAGGTGCTAATGCTATTAAACTCCAAACATATACAGCAGATACATTAACACTTAATAGTGATAAAGAAGATTTTATTATTAAGGGTGGAACTTTATGGGACAATAAAAAATTGTATGATTTGTATAAAGAAGCTTATCTTCCTTGGGAGTGGCATCAAGAACTTTTTGAGTATGCAAGGGAAATAGGTATAGATATATTTTCATCACCCTTTGATAAAACTGCTGTAGATTTTTTAGAACAGTTTAACCCATCAGCCTAT
>JAMOSN010000071.1 GCA_027068455.1 Sulfurimonas sp. | reverse complement strand
ATCTTCATCGCTGAACATGAGAAGATGAATCTCATTGATGAGGACAGATATGAGTTTGTATGGGTAGTGGATTTTCCTATGTTTGAAGTGGAAGATGGTCGCGTAAAAGCACTCCACCACCCATTTACTATGCCTAAAGATACAAATAAAGAGGATGTTGAAGAGATAGAGTCTATCGCTTATGATATCGTTTTAAACGGTGTTGAACTTGGTGGTGGATCTATCCGTATCCATAAAGAGGAAGTTCAAGAGGAGATTTTCAAACTTCTTGGTATCGAAGAGGAGGAAGCGCAAGAGAAATTTGGTTTCTTACTTGATGCACTTAAATTTGGAGCACCTCCACATGGTGGTTTTGCTATAGGTTTTGACAGACTTATGATGCTTATCTCCAAAAAATCATCTATTCGTGATGTGATAGCATTCCCTAAAACACAAAAAGCTTCATGTGTACTTACACATGCACCATCTCCAGTTGATAACACGCAACTAAGAGATTTACATATAAGACTACGCGAATCAGCAACAAAGTAGGTTAGAAAATGAAAAAACTTTTTCTTATCATCGGTGCACCTGGCAGTGGAAAAACTACCGATGCTGAACTTATTGCCAAAAACAATGACAACATCTCCCACTACTCTACGGGAGATATGTTGCGTGCTGAAGTTGCAAGTGGTAGTGAACTTGGCGCTGAGATAAACAAGTATATCTCTCAAGGTTTGATTGTTCCCATAGAAATTGCCATAAAAACCATTACAAATGCGATTCTTAATGCTCCTACAGATGTGGTCATTATAGATGGATACCCAAGAAGTGTAGAACAACTTGAAGCACTTGATAACTTTTTGGCACACAACAAAGAGATAGAGCTTGTTTCAGTAATTGAGGTGAGAGTCAGTGAAGCAACAGCAAGAGAGCGTGTTCTTGGTCGTGCTCGTGGTGCTGATGATGATGAAAAAGTGTTTAACAACCGTATGAAAGTTTATACTGAACCACTCGACACTATTCGTGATTTTTATACAAAAAAAGGGATTTTCAAAGTGATTTCTGGTGAAAGAACTATTGAAGAGATAGTTTCTGAAATGGAAGCGTTTATAAAATCAAAAGTATAGAAGCCTTTAACTAGCTTCTATACTTTTTAGAAAAATTATTTTTTCACTTTCTTTTTAGTACTTTTTTTTGTAGAAGATTTACCTTTACTCTTTACTCCGTTTTTAACATTATTAACAATTGTCTTACCTATACCTTTTACTTTTAAAAGATCAGCAGCAGATTTCAATTTGTGTGTTTTTCTATATTTTATGATTGCATCCGCTTTTTTAGAGCCAATCCCTGAGATACTCATAAGTTCTGCCTTGGAAGCAGTCTGTACATTTATCGAACCAAAGAGATAACCACTCAATAGCAACATTACTAACAATAATTTTTTCATTATTGTACTCCTAATTATAAAATGGAATTGATTTTAACAAATAAAAGAGAGTTTTTAGTGGAAAAAAGCTCTACTATACATCTAAAAACATATAGTAGAGTTTAAAAGAAAAAGGAATTAACCGAGTTGAGAAACTATAGCTTCCTCAACCTCTTTAATATCTGCAGTACCATCAACTGTAATGTATTTGAGTTTTGGATTTTTAGCAGCTTGTGCTTTATAATAGTCAATGAGTGGTTCTGTCTGTTCATGATATACTTTAAGTCTATCAAGAACCACTTCCTCTTTGTCATCATCACGCTGGATTAAATCTTCACCAGTGATATCATCTTTACCTTCCACTTTTGGTGGATTGTATACTACATGGTATGTTCTACCACTTGCCAAGTGCGCACGACGTCCGCTCATACGTTTGACTATCTCTTCATCTGGTACATCAATCTCAATAACAGCATCGATTTCAATACCTGCGTTTGTTACAGCATCAGCTTGAGCTAGAGTACGTGGAAAACCATCTAAAAGATAACCATTTTTACAGTCATCCTCTGCGACTCTGTCTTTTACAAGACCGATGATAATATCATCAGTTACAAGTTTTCCAGCATCCATAGCCTCTTTTGCTTTTTTACCCATCTCAGTACCTGCTTTAATAGCAGCACGCAACATATCTCCTGTAGAGATTTGAGGGATATTATATTTTTTTGTTAAAAATTGAGCCTGTGTACCTTTTCCAGCACCTGGCGCTCCTAAAAGAATTATTTTCATACTGTATCCTCATATATTTTATTGATGCAATTATAGTATTTTGAGTTTAAATTAATCTTCCTCTTTAAATCCAAAATCTTCCTCTTCGTTGTTAGAACTTTGTGCTTCAATGATATCATCGATAAGCTCTTTAGCTTCCTCTTCATCCATATCACCGTTTTTAATATCTTCTAAAACATCTTCCAAATCTGCTTTAAATTCACGAAGCTCTTCAATCTCCTCTTTTGCATCCTCCGATGCTTCTTTATTACCAGCTATCTCTTCAAAAATCTCATCTAAAGCATCTTGAATATCAGGAATAACACTTTTTGTAATAAGATCTTGTAATTTTTGCATGTGTGACATATATCTACACCTTTATTAGTTTATTTTTAGAATTATACACTAAAATTTGTATATGAATTTTTATGCAGTAATAATCGGAACAGAAATACTTAACGCCAGACGCCAAGACAAACATTTTGAGTTTGTAAAAAATGAACTAGCTCAGTATAACCATACACTCTTTGCCTCTTTTGTTATTAAAGATGATGAAACACTTATAACCCGAGTATATGAGATGATACAACAAGACCCTGATGCTGTTATGTTCTCTTTTGGTGGTATCGGCTCTACACCTGATGACTTAACACGCAAAATAGCATCAAAAGTGTTTAAAAATAGTAACACTGTTACACATCCAAAGTTTTTGCAAGATATCATTGAAAAATTTGGTGATGAAGCCTATCCACATAGAATCCATATGGCGGACCTCCCACCTGATGCGATACTTTTACATAATCCAGTAAACAATATGTCAGGTTTTGAGCTAGATAACAGATTTTTCTTCGTACCAGGTTTTCCATCAATGGCACACCCTATGATTCATGATGTCATTAAAAAATATTTCTCACAAAAACAGCATATCTATCGAAAAACCCTTCTTGCTGATACAAGTGAAAATACTTTAATAACACTGATGCAACAAGTTCCTCACACAGTTGAACTCTCTTCTTTACCTATGTTTGTAGATAAAAAACCAAAAGTTGAACTTTCATTACTTTCATCAGATAAAGAGGAGCTTGAAAAATACTTTTCTATGTTTCAAAAAGAGCTTGATAAGAAAAACATATACTATAAACTAATGTAAAATCAACATTTACCGATATATAATGTATCATAAATCAAGGATTTTTACTATGATAGTTTGGTTATTGGTACTTTTATTGCTTTTTAGTATTGCATATGTTGTGTATCGAGTCTTTTTTCTTAAAGATAAGATCTCTCAAAAAAAAGAGAACGAACCATCATATACACTTAAAATATAAGAGAAATTATGGCGATTGTAATGAATAATCATGTCTTTAAAGGGCATAGAACTTTACTTGGGAACAAATATGTCACCTATGGTGAAGTGGAGCTTCCTTTAAGATATAAGGAATACCAAAAATCAAAAAACGGTTTTGATTGGGGAAATGGATCTGCATCTTCTGAACAACTTGCATTTAGTGTTTTATGCCAATTAAGCAATCAAGAGTTTGCTAAAGAGTATGCACCACTTTTTATGCAAGATGTCATTAAAACTCTCCCTTTTCGAGATTGGGTATTAAATGCATCTGATGTTTTGGAGTGGATAGAAAAAAACAAACGACAAACAGATTCCAAAGATCAAAAACAGCAACACAAAACAAAACAAATAAAAAAAACTGCTAAAAAAGCAACGAAAACAAAAGAAAAAGACAACGTTGTCAAAACTATTTGTAAAAACCTAGGTATTACTCAAAAACAACTTGCTGAGATTTTAGAGGTTCCAGAAGGAACTGTAAGCTCATGGGCAGTTAAAAACGACATACCACGTTTAGGACGAAAAGCTATAGAGTTTTACACCCAAAATCAAAAAAATCAAAAAATTGTACAAAGCTACAAAACATTTTTAAAACTACTCAACGAAAACGACAACTAAAAGGATACGATTGAAACCAAAAGATGAAGTAACACGCAGCTTACTGATAGATAAAACCACATGGGATGAAGCGATGAAATATTCCCGTAAGCGATATAAAATGAGTCTTTCAAAAGTGATAGAATCACTCTTACAAGAATGGCTTATCAAAGAGAAACGAAAACCTCTTGACAACGAAAAACAAGCAAAGTTTTTTGAATAAACTTAACGAGCGTATGCTGTATTTTTAGGATCGTTTTCATCATAGTCCAATAACTCTAAAATAGATTTTTTATTCATTTTACGTGCAAAATCTATTGCCGTAAACCCCTTGGAATCTTTAGCATCTTGAGAGGCACCTTGTTCTAAAAGATATTTTGCAATCTCCACTCTTCCATAACACGCAGCTGCCATAAGTGGAGTAAATCCACTTCTGCGTGTTGTTTCATTAACATCACGCCCTTTTTCTATAATATAGCGAACCATTTCTAGGTTATCATATGTGATGGCAATATCAAAGACACTGACACCTTCATCATCAAAATCAAAAATATCTGCACCGTTTTGTACTAAGAGCATCAAAGTATCCATATCACACCTTGCACGTAATGCACACGCAAGTACACCCTCTCCTGCTTCATTGGTCTCTGCAATATCACCACCAGATTTTAAATATTTTTTTATACCGAGATAATCATCATTTTTAAAAAGTTCAAGCCATTTATTCATAATTTATACTTTAATTTTGTTTTTATTATTGTACTTAAAATTTTATTAGTTGTTTTTAAGTATAATGCCACCATAAATTAATTAAGCGAGAATTCAATGGAAGTTATTCAAACAACTGATGCTTTTAAAGCACTTATAGAAAATATTAAAACAAATACACCAAATTACAGAGACCCTTTGGCTTTTGGTGTATGCCGTGTAGATTTAGGACAGCTCAATGTTGAGAAATCTCTTCAGGCAACATACCCTATCATCAACTGGGATGAAAACTTTGGTAGTGCGGCAATTTTTATTAAAGCATTGCAAGAACAAGGTATAGAGGTAGATTTTAATGCAACAGAAGTTGTATGTAATATCAATTTGGCATTTTTAAAAGCTTGTTTAAATGCTTTTACTCCATATAGTGATGAAGCTCATGGTGATGCACATAAAAATATCCAAGTGATCTCAGCACTTTACTCTCAAATCGTTAACAACGGTATGCTAGAGGGTGAGTTCAAAGTATGTTTTATCTTTGATGATGCAGCACTTCAGTCAGTAGAAGCAACATACCTTAAACTTTATGCTATTTCTTTAGCAAAAGTTGGTTTACGTGAGATCTGCCTTGATGGTGCTTTTGGTGCATTGCCAAATGTTGCATGGTCTAATGGTCAGCCAATTGAACTTGACTACCTAAGAGAGTTCGAAATCGAACTTAAACTCTCTGGTGAATATCCACACATTGACTTTGTAGATAAATTCCCAAGATTCTTACAACACATTATCCCAGCAGACAACACTAGAATCCTTGATACTTCTAAAGTTCGTTTTGGTGCACAACTTGCAGCTGGTACAACGGTAATGCCAGGAGCTTCATATATCAACTTTAATGCTGGAACAACTGGTGTAAGTATGGTTGAGGGTCGCATCAGCTCATCAGCTATCGTTGGTGATGGTAGTGATGTTGGTGGTGGTGCTTCTATTTTAGGTGTGCTTTCAGGAACTGATGGTAATCCTATTAGTGTAGGTAAAAACTGTCTTCTTGGTGCAAACTCTGTTTGTGGTATTCCTCTTGGTGATGGATGTATCATTGATGCAGGTCTTGCTATTTTAGAAGGTACTAAAATCGGAATTTATCCTGCTGAACTGGAAAAAATCAAAGAGGTAAACAAAGGCATAGGTATTGAAGGCGAGATTTTCAAAGGAAAACAACTAGCACACTTAAACGGTCTTCATTTTAGACAAAACTCTCTTACAGGTGAGATTACAGCATCTCGTTCAACAAGAGAGATCAAACTCAACGCTGATCTTCACTAGATTATCATAGTATCTGGATTTATACCAGATACTATTGTGTCACAATATTCATACTTTTTAAATGGTGTAAAATAGAATTTTGTGACTCATAACCATCTACATTTTTTCCAAAGTCCAAAGTACTAAAAATAGCCTTGCCAATAATATATCTTCCATCTTTTCCCCACTGTGATGTTTTCAAACCCCATGTATTATGAAAGACTATCACTTTATCATGATAGGTACCAACATATAAGAGTATATGCCCTTTTTTATATAAAAGTGTCTCAAAAGCAATGCCATACTTCTTAATCGTTTGTAACTTTTGTGTATCATCCATACCATCAAGTGATATCACTTTACCAATTTGACTTTGTTTGGAAGAGTTACGTGGAAGCCAAATACCAAAAGGAGCAAAAAAATCGCGCATCGTAGCAGAACAATCACGCTCACCATACATACCACCCCATCCGTAGATATTTTTTTGTAACTCTTGTAATATTTTATTTATATTTGATCCATTAAAGGGGAGAATCCCTATATTGTAAACATCATCATCTATATGGAAGTAAGGTGTTTTAGGAAGCAGCTGTCCTAATTGTGAGTAAAATAAAAATCGCTCTGTATTATCATAAACTGCGTGTTTATCTTTAACAATAACCATCTGTTGTGCTTTTTGCCATTGTGTTGCGTGTTGCTCATCTATAAAAGCTATAGCATCACTTCTCACCCATCCATAGACAAAACTTGATTCTATAAAAATCCATCCTTTATCTTTTGAATAGTGAGATACCAAAACAGGTTTAAAAGCTGCCAATGAAGAGTTTTGTAAATAATCAAAAGGAAATCCCTCCCCTGCTTTATACGGATTAAGAAAAAGTGCCTTATTTGTAGGAAAAGCCCGAACATTGACTCGGTGTAATGTGATTGCCTTTTTGTTAAGTGTTGCAAACTCTTGAAAGTTTGCCTCTTCATTCATATCTTCATAAAACTTTTGAGCTACTTTTTGAAAGTTTTCTCCATAATATTTTGGATACTGAAAAACTCTATGTGGCCACATCGCTTTTTCTTTTGTAATATATGGCTTTGATGTATGCCACTCTCTATAATACTTTTTTTTGTAGCTCTCAAGTGTTGCAATATAGCCTTTGTCAAAATTTTGTGTATATACCTTGGGATTTTGACTGATATCACTTATCCCATCTACCCTTTTTTCTACAGGAATATGTGTTGCACAGCCAACAAAAAATATTATATAAAATACTATATAGTAAAATCTCAAATACTATCCTTTTTTTTAATCAACATCACCAAATCTACTGACAACTCTCCCTATCACCTCTATCTCATTCATTTCT
>JAMOSN010000070.1 GCA_027068455.1 Sulfurimonas sp. | reverse complement strand
GGCATTGATGTTGCCCTCTTGTCCATTGATACCAAAAGAGAAACGAAGATTATCATCACCACCCTCTTTGAGATTGTGGCACGTTGCACAACTGATTGTATTGTCACGTGAGAGCATAGTGTCAAAAAAAAGCTTTTTACCCAGTGCTGCTTTTCTTGCATCAACCTTAACATACTGAGGTAGCGGCTCAATCGGTTCACTGGCAAATAATAAAGGCATAGCAAAAAAGAGTGTAAAAAAGAATATAAACTGTAGTTTCATAGAGATATTATAACATAAAAATTTTGAGTATTTTAAGTAGTGTTGAAAAGTTTAGGAGTTTAAAATGGTGGACCCTCTGGGATTCGAACCCAGGGAGGTGTTACCCTCGCCGGTTTTCAAGACCGGTGCTTTCGACCAACTCAGCCAAAGATCCACGCTTAGTGTAGAAAAGTTTGATTATAAAAATGGAGGTGCCACCCAGATTTGAACTGGGGATAGCAGCTTTGCAGGCTGCGGCCTTACCACTTGGCGATGGCACCAGTTTCATTTTTATCATCATGGTGCCCGGGGCCGGACTTGAACCGGCACAGTATTGCTACCGGGGGATTTTAAGTCCCCTGCGTCTACCAATTTCGCCACCCGGGCATCGGGTGTCTCTGCATTTTATAATTAAAATAAATGGAGCGGGAAACGAGGTTCGAACTCGCGACCCCAACCTTGGCAAGGTTGTGCTCTACCACTGAGCTATTCCCGCAATCTTTCGCTTACTCTGTGTAAGTGAGGTGGAATTATAGCGGCTTATTTTTTATTTGTAAAGGGTTTTTGCAAAAAAATAGAAAAAAAGTGCTATAATCGCATATTAATTTTAGAATGTAAACTACTATATAGGGATTTTTATGAGAAGTGATATTATAAAAAAGGGGTTTGATAAAGCTCCACACCGTTCATTGTTACGTGCGACGGGTTTAAAAGATGAAGATTTTGACAAACCTTTTATAGGGATTGCAAACTCTTATATTGATATTATTCCTGGACACTTCTTTTTACATGAATATGGTGAAATAGTAAAAGAGGCTATCCGTGAAGCGGGTGGTGTGCCATTTGTTTTTAACACTATTGGTGTAGATGATGGGATCGCTATGGGGCATGATGGGATGCTTTATTCTCTTCCATCACGTGAGATTATTGCAGATTCTATTGAAACGGTTATGAATGCACACAAGCTTGATGCGATGATTTGTATCCCTAACTGTGACAAGATTGTTCCTGGGATGATTATGGGTGCACTTCGTGTAAATGTTCCTACTATATTTGTTTCAGGTGGTCCAATGCCAGCAGGACATAAAAAAGATGGAACACCGATTGACCTTGCAACTGCATTTGAGGCTGTTGGAGAGTTTAATGACGGAAAAATTTCTGAAGAAGAACTCAAAGATATCGAGTGTAATGCTTGTCCTTCAGGTGGAAGCTGTTCTGGTATGTTTACGGCTAACTCTATGAACACACTTTGTGAAGCGATGGGTATTGCACTTCCAGGTAACGGAACAGTGCTTGCGATGACTCCAGAGCGTATTGAGATGGTAAAAAAAGCGGCTAAGAGAATAGTAGAACTTGCAAAAATGGAGAACAATGAGAAGTATAACTTCAAAAATATCCTTAATGAAAAAGCGGTTCATAATGCTTTTGTTGTAGATATGGCAATGGGTGGCAGCTCAAATACTGTGCTTCATATGCTGGCAATCGCGCGTGAGGCAGATGTTGAGTATAAAATAGAAAATATCAACAAAATCGCTGAAAAAGTCGCACATATCGCAAAAATCTCTCCATCGTTAACAACTGTTCATATGAAAGATATTGATGATGCAGGTGGGGTTAATGCAGTTATGAAAGAGGTAAGTAATCGTGGTAATGATGTACTGCACCTTGATGCCTTGACTATCACGGGTGAGACTCTTGGTGAGCGTATTAAAGATGCTTACATTAAAGATACCTCTATTATCCATACAAATGATAATGCGTACTCTCCAGTTGGAGGACTTTCAATTTTATTTGGAAATCTCGCCGAAGAGGGTGCGGTTATCAAAGCTGCTGGAATTGTTGACTCTATGCGTCACTTTAAAGGTAGAGCAATCTGTTTTAACTCACAACCTGAAGCAATTGCAGGGATTATGTCGCATAAGGTAAAACCTGGTAATGTTGTTGTTATTCGTTATGAGGGTCCAAAAGGTGGTCCTGGTATGCAAGAGATGTTAGCTCCTACTGCTCTTATTCAGGGTATGGGTCTTGGTGAGAGTGTTGCTCTTATTACTGATGGTCGTTTTAGTGGTGCTACGAAAGGTGCTTCTATCGGACATGTCTCTCCTGAGGCTGCTGAGGGTGGACTTATCGCTTTAATAGAAGATGGTGATGAGATAGAGCTTGATGTTGATAAACATATCTTAAAACTTAATGTTGATGAAGAGACTATCGCAAAAAGACGTGCTGCATATAAACCATACAAAAATGAAGTAAAATCAAAATGGTTAAAACGTTACCAACTGCTTGTATCAAATGCATCAAACGGTGCAGTACTAAAAACTGAATTATAGGAAAAGATTTTGAACGAAATAGCAATCAAAAAAAATGATGGTGAAATCATAGACACACAAACTGCTAAAGAGCTAGGATTTGAGGGGGAAGCTATATTTTTAGACAACTCTCCTGAGGCTCTTGAAGTGCTTCGTCACTCTACAGCGCACCTTATGGCTCAAGCGATTAAGTCACTTTATAGCGATGCTGAATTTTATGTAGGACCTGTTGTAAAAGAGGGATTTTATTATGACTTTAAAACATCTGCTGAGATTGGTGAGAGTGATTTAAAAAAGATAGAAAAACAGATGCTCTCTTTTGCAAAGAAAAAGTATGAGATAGAAAAATACACTATTACTAAAGCAGAAGCTAGAGAGAAGTTTAAAGATGACCACTTAAAGCAGGCTGTACTTGATATGATACCATCTGATGAAGTAAGTATCTACAAGCAGGGTGAGTTTGAAGACCTTTGTCGTGGTCCACACCTTCCAAACATCGGGCTTATTCGTTATTTTAAACTGACTAAAATCTCAGGTGCCTACCTTGGTGGAGATTCAAAAAATGAGATGCTTACACGTATATATGGTATAGCGTTTGCAACAAAAGATGCACTTAAAGAGCATATGGATATGTTGCGTGAGGCTGAAAAGCGTGATCATCGTAAACTTGGAAATGAGATGAAACTCTTTACTTTCCGTGAAGAAGTTGGTGCTGGTTTTCCTATCTGGCTTCCTGCTGGTGGGCGTTTACGTGCACGTTTAGAATCCCTTTTGTTTAAAGCACACCGTAAACGTGGTTATGAGCCTGTTCGTGGCCCTGAAATGTTGCGTTCAGACCTTTGGATGACATCTGGACACTACCAAAATTATGGTGAGAATATGTACTTCACAAAGATTGATGATATTGAGTTTGGTGTCAAACCTATGAACTGTGTAGGGCATATCAAAGTGTATGAGGATGAACTTCATTCATACCGTGACTTGCCAATTAAGTACTTTGAGTATGGTGTGGTGCATCGTCATGAGATGACAGGAGCACTTCATGGACTCTTCCGTGTTCGTGAGTTTACACAAGATGATGCACATATTTTTTGTCGTGCAGATCAAATCGAAGAGCAGATTATCGAAGTGGTCGATTTTGTAGATAAGATTATGTCAACTTTTGAGTTTGATTATAAGATGATGATAAGTACGCGTCCTGAAAAAGCTGTTGGAAGTGATGAAGTATGGGAAATTTCTACACAGGCACTTAAAAATGCCATGGATAAAAATGAACTAGCTTATGAGATAGATGAGGGTGGTGGAGCATTCTATGGTCCTAAGATAGACATTAAAATTACAGATGCCATTGGTCGTGAGTGGCAGTGTGGTACAATTCAGTTGGATTTTAATCTTCCTGAGAGATTTCATTTAGAGTATAATGCAGATAACAATGAAAAAGTGCAGCCTGTTATGATTCACCGTGCAATTTTGGGTTCATTTGAGCGTTTTATCGGTATTTTGACAGAACACTATGCAGGTGAATTTCCAATGTTTATTGCTCCTACACAAGTGGCAATTGTTCCTGTTGCTGAGTCACATAAAGAATATGCTAAGCTTTTATCAGATAAACTTATTGACATTAATGCCGATAGTGAAATCTATGCGAAAAATGATTCTTTAAACAAAAGAATCCGTACAGCTGAGAAAACTCGTGTTCCTATGATTGTTGTCATCGGGGATGAAGAGATTAAAAACAATACTGTAGCAGTTCGTGACAGACGCACTAGAGAGCAGTATAATATGAGCCAAGAGGATTTCTTAAAGCTTATACAAACTAAAATAAATGAGGTAAATTTTTGAGTAAAAACAAAGACCGCGTCATAATGAATGACGATATCCGTGTACCTGAGGTACGATGTAATGTAGATGGTGGTGAATCTTTAGGGATTATCTCAACTGATGAAGCTATGACAAAGGCAAATGAGTTAGGTTTAGATCTTGTTCTTATCGCTCCAAATGCAAAACCACCTGTTGCCAAGATTATGGATTATGGTAAGTTTAAATACCAAGAAGAGAAGAAACTCAAAGAACAAAGAAAAAATCAAGTAAAGATTGTTGTTAAAGAGATTAAACTTTCAGTAAAAATCGCTGATAACGATATCGCTTATAAGGTAAAACACGCAAGGGAGTTCCTTGAGAAAGGATATCATGTAAAATTCCGTGTTTTCTTACATGGTCGTGAGATGGCAAACCCTCAAGTGGCAAAAGATGTACTATTGCGTGTTTGGCCAATGGTTGAAGATATCGCTGTAATGGAAAAACCACCAAAATTTGAAGGGCGTTACTACAATATGTATGTTGTGCCTAAAAAAGAGAAGAAAGAGAAAAAATAACTCTTTAAGATTGACAAATGTCATTTTTTAATCTCTCCTAATCATGTATAATGCCCTTTAAAAAAGGGCATATATATGAAAAAATCTTTTATACTTCTTCTTTCACTAGGTATCTTTTTTCAGTTGTTGGGTGCTGATTCTAAAAATATAACAACACAAGAATTTCCACAATCTGAAATTAAAAAACAAAAGATGCAGATAGTCTCTATGGTTGCGCAAGAGCTTTCAAAAAATCTTCCACAAAAAATTGACAACTATACAAGTTTAGTTTCTGTTACCAATGATGGTGCGACACTTGTTTACACTTTTGAAATTAACAGCGGTGCCAAAAGTGATGAGGCTATAATTAAAGAGGATCATTCTCGTATGAAAAGGGTAGTTACTCAGGGTGTATGTAAGACATCTTACCGATTTTTAGAAGCTGGAATAGATATTCGTTATATATATAGAAGTGCTCTGACTCAAAGAGAACTTTTTGTTTTTGATATCACACAATCTGAATGTAAAAGAACTCAATAATGACAGGTGTAAGGTGTCTTTAAAAGAGGTTATACAATCACAAAACTTCTTTCGCTCTTTAAGTGAAAAAGATATTGATTTGCTTTGTGAAATAACAACATTGCACCATTATAATAAAAAATTTATACTCTATTATGAAAATACAAGCTCCAAAGAGTTGTATTTTCTTATTTCTGGCTTGGCGAGATCTTATAAAATTGACAAACATGATAATGAGATTTTTTTGCATTATATCTATGAAAACTCTTTGATATCGGAAGTGTCTGACCTGAAATCATCCTCTATTTATGCTTATTCCAACATAGAACTGATTGAAAAATCCCAAATACTAAAAATACAATATGAGAAGTTTAAAAGATATTTTTTAGATACCAACCTTTTGTGTCAGGAGTTTACACAGGAGATTTTAAATAGATCACACCAACTACAATCTTTGATTAACAGAGAGTTTGTTTTTGATGCGGTTTCAAAAGTCAGTATGATGATTTATGATGATTTGGAGATGTTTAACAAACTTAAACGGCATGATATTGCACTGATGCTCCATATTCAACCTGCAACACTTTCAAGAGTTTTGAGTAGATTAAAGCGTAATTATATTATCGATATAATACATGGAGAAGTTATTATAAAAGATAAAGAGGCACTTTGTGCTATTTATAAGGATAAAATAGATGACTAAAATAAAATTTTTAGGTGCTTTGATTTTTATTTTATCATTAGTGTTGGCTTATTACTCTAAATATGTTGCAAACCAAAATGAGATGAATATAGAATTTTTAAAAAGTATCAATGAGCAAAAAACCTTTACAGAGGAGATTTCAAAAAATATATTTTATATTTTTAACAATAAAGGAACATCAACAAAAGAGTTGGAGAAATCGATTAAACTCTTTGTCAATAATATTAATTACCATGAAGATAATCTTAATGAAATCTTCTCTAAAGATATGCAAAATCAAAGAGATAAAATTATAAAACAGTGGAATCAGTTTTATCGTTTAGTACAGCAGTTTAGAGATACGATAAAAATAGATAATAATCCTTATACAAATATGTTGATAGAACAACTTGTAAAAGATATATATAAAAACAACTTATCATTAATGATAGAGTTTAATAAACTCAGTGAGATCCATAAAAAAGATTTTGAACATTTTATGTATATCAGTAAAAGTATCCAAATTGCGCTTTTTATCGTTTTGATACTCTTACTTATTTACTTTTTTACACAACTTCATGATGTTTTGGGATTTATTCAAACATTTCTAAAAACATCAAAAAAGATTGTTCAAAAATCAACCATCCAAGAGGTACAACCTATCTCTATTGAGAGTAATGTAGAAGATTTAACGAAAGTTACTGATAACTTTAACTATCTTGTAAAAAAGATTGATGATTCCATCGAGTATTCAGGCAAATCTCTTCAAAACGCTTCAGCATCATTGGAACAGATAGAGAAACATATTGAGGATTTACTTGATCTCATCAGTACAATGGATACGAAAAACAGTTACGATAAAGAGATAATTAAAAAAGAGGATATCCTTATTGAAACACTTGAAGAACTAACAACATCAGTTCAAAAACTACAGCAACTCAAAGAAAATCTTAAAAACTTTAAAAAATAATATTAATTTTATATTTTGACCTGAGTCAAATTTTTAGACCTTTTATTGTATTACTATTTTCTTATCATTTGGGGAGAACTCTCTAAAATGAAAAAGAAGGAGAATAAAATGTCTAGTTATTTGAATAAGCTAGCTTCACTTGTGATAGGAACTTCCCTGACTGCAACAGTTGCATCTGCTGCTATAGGTGGAGAGCTACAAAAAGTGATGAAAGCAAGGGGTCTTACAGAAAATGATGTAATTCGTGCTGCAAAAACTTACACACCATCGGGTGGCAGAGATGAATTCATTATATTTAGTTCAGGGGGACAAAGTGGGCAGATAATTGTTTACGGTGTTCCAACAATGAGAATTTTAAAGTATATTGCTGTATTTACACCAGAGCCATGGCAAGGGTACGGATATGATGAAGATTCAA
>JAMOSN010000069.1 GCA_027068455.1 Sulfurimonas sp. | reverse complement strand
GATAGGGTTAGAGCTTAAAAACAGAGGAAACTACACCATCTTGCGTGTGCAAAAAGTGGAACTCACCACTTGGGATATGGTAGCAGCATTTGCACAATACCTAAACATTCCAGCGGAGAAGATAGGTTATGCAGGATTAAAAGATAAACACGCAACTACAACGCAGTACCTCTCTTTTGAGTCCAAATATGAAAAGGCTTTAAAAAAATTTAAACATCCACAAATCAAGGTTTTACATGCAACACGCCATACCCACTCTATCCGTATGGGTGATTTGGAGGGGAACAGATTTAGCATTAACCTCTTTGGAGTAAGTCAGATAGAAGCTGGGCAAATTGAAAAAAGAGCGCTAAAAAGCATCAAAAACGGACTGCCTAACTATTTTGGGTATCAGCGATTTGGTCGTGATGAGGACTCCATAGAACAGGCAAAAGCGATGATAGAGGGTGAGCTTCATATCGAAGATACCAAAGTGAAAAAATTTCTTATCTCTGTGTATCAATCCCATCTTTTTAACGGTTGGTTGCGTGAGCGAGTGCTGCTTTCTCGTGAGCAAAACGGCGGAAAATTTCTTCTTTTAGAAGGTGATGTCTATCTCTCAAATGAAGCAAAACTCTTTACTCCAAAAAAGATACCACAAAAAGATTTTGAAGCGAAAAAAGTGGTACCTACTGGTCTTTTAGTCGGAAGAAAAGCATTTCGTGCACGTGATAAAGCACGGGAGATAGAAGAACAGTATGATGATGAGTTTTTATACGATAAAGGTTCCCGTCGTGAAGCTTTGGTGTATCCAAAAGATGTGGAGTTTGAATATAAAAAGAACTTTGATATCTTGCGTGTTACATTCACCATGCCAAAAGGAGCATACGCAACGGTATTTTTAGAAAACATCGCAAACAAAAACTTTAATGCTGCAATGGTGAAATCTACTTTAAAGAAGAGGTAGTTTTTACCACTCCTCCTCTTCACCATTAATCTCTAAATCATCATAGGGATCCATATGGATGAGGATATGTACCTTTTTATCATTATCAAAAAGGGCTTTTATTTTTGTTTCTAGTTTGTCAGCTATTACATGAGCGTCATAGAGTGAAATATTTTGATTCTCATAAACTGTGTGTACGGAGATAAATATATGACTGCCTGAAACTCTTGTTCTTAGATAATGGTATGTGCTTATCGCTTCTTCATTTTCTAAAATCTGTTTGATCTTTTCAATATCTTCTTGTTCTAGGGCAACATCAAGAAGCATTAAAATACCCTCTTTCATAATTGGTACAGCAGAATAGATCATATAAACAGCTATCCCGATACCCAAAATGGCATCAACAAGTTGCTCTCCTGTGAAGCTTACAATAAAAAGTGCAACCAAAACAGCACCGTTGGAAAAGAGGTCGGTTTTGTAGTGGAGGGCATCTGCACGTATGACCATATTGTTCGTCTCTTTGGCTACATAGTTTAAAAACATTACAAGTCCACCCGTGATAAGTACAGAAGCGATCATCACATAGATACCCTCAGTCATATACTGCATCTGTGTTGGATGGATGATTTTTGCAATCGCCTCATATAAGATAAAGAGTGCCGAAAGTGAGATGATAGTGCCCTCTATTACAGCGGCAAGTGGTTCAAGTTTAGAGCGACCAAAATGAAATCTTTCATCAGGATTTTTTTCAGCATTGTGAAGTGCAAAATAGTTAAAAAGTGAGATAATCAAGTCTAAAAGACTATCTATCGCTGAAGCCAGTACAGCGATAGAACCGCTTAAAATCCCTACTGCAAGTTTGATAACGACTAAAATAGCCGCAACACTACTTGAAGCAACAGTTGCTTTTTTCTCTAATCTCAAAGAGTATCCTTTAATATATTTAGGGTACAATTATAAACAAAATTAACTATAATAGCGATTAAGATGGATATAGAAAAACTACGACAAGAGCGAAAAAAATGGCTGACTTGGAAAAACATAGCCCCCTTACGTGAAGCATTGCAAAATTTAGAAGATGTTGCGTGTGAAGTTACATATGGCGATGTGGTTTCCATACAAAGTGATTCTCTTGATAACACGCAAGTGTATGCAATGGCAAAGATGTTGATGCCGTGGAGAAAAGGACCTTTTGAGATAGGAGAAACATATATTGACTCTGAATGGCGAAGTGATGTAAAGTACAATCTTTTGCGTCCCCATTTTCAACTTCAAGGGAAAAAAGTAGCTGACATAGGGTGTAATAACGGCTACTATATGTTCCGTATGCTTGAAGACAAACCAGAACTTTTGGTAGGGTTTGATCCTTCACCACTTTATAAAACACAGTTTGATTTTATCAACCACTATGTAAAAAGTGATATAGTGTATGAACTTTTGGGTGTGGAGCATCTGGAGTTTTATGAGCAGAAGTTTGATACCATCTTTTGTTTGGGAGTGCTCTATCACAGAAGTGATCCCGTAGCGATGTTAAAGTCACTCTATAGAGGATTGGAAAATAAGGGTGAGCTTATTTTAGATACATTTTACATAGATGGTGAGGAGGAGATGGCACTGTGTCCAGAGTCGAGCTACTCAAAAATACCAAATATCTATTTTGTGCCAACCATCCCAGCACTTAAAAACTGGTGTATGCGTGCTGGATTTGCAAGTTTTGAGGTCTTAGAGACTTCAAAAACAGATGCTTCAGAGCAGAGAAAAACTGAGTGGATAGAGGGGCAGTCGTTAGAGGATTTTTTAGACCAAGAAGATGAGAGTAAAACAGTAGAGGGATATCCTGCACCACAAAGAGTCTATGTAAAACTGATAAAGGATAAGAAAAAATGACACAAGAAGAGCAACAAAATGATGAACTTAGTATTGATGATTACAGAGATGGTGAGAATGAAGTTATAATTAAAACACATGAGAAAATAAACCAAAACCTCTCAGGAGAGGTGATAAAAATTGAACAAGGCTATGTAGAGGTGTTACTAACCACACTTCCTGAAATGTTGGCTGATGAAATAGGGCTTATCCATGGTGGTTTTATTTTTAGTGCGGCAGATTATGCTGCTATGCTTGCAGTTAATGAACCCAATGTTGTCTTAGTAGGCAGTGATTGTCAGTTTCTCTCTCCTGTAAAACTTTATGATGAGGTGAAAGTGATAGCTAGAGTTCGCCATAAAGAGGGGCGAAAACGTAACGTTCATGTAGAAGCGTTTGTGCTTGATATTAAAGTATTTGAAGGGGAGTTTAAAACTGTAATCACAGAAAAACATGTCCTAAAGATGAAGCTCTTAGACAAAGAACAAGAAGCAAGTGGTACCCATGAGGAGGAGTAAACCTCTACTCTTTTGTGGCACCGAGTAAAAAAATATTAAAATCTTTATGTGGTTTTTGAATCACATTGATTGTTTCAAATGTGATGTTGTTAAAACCACTTCGTGCAACAATATCACAAAGCTCTTGTTTATCAAAACCAAAATGGTGTACTCCCGTATTGTCTGAATGAAATGTACCATCCTCTTTTTCAAGATCTGCAATAGCGATAAATCCGCCATCTTTGAGGTTGTTGTGTATGGTTTTGAAAAATGCTTCTAAATCTTGTATATGGTGGAGTGTCATAGAACTGATAAGGGCATCAAATTTTTGATTTAGAGGCTCTTTGAGTATATCTTGATGATAGGGGATGATGGTACACTCTTGCGTGTTTTTCTCTTGAAGTTTTGAGAGCATCCCCTCTGAAGTGTCCACACCATAGACCTGCTTGACCTTTTTTGCTATCTCAAACCCCAAAAGTCCAGTTCCTACGCCAAAATCGATAACCTCCATCTCAGGAGTGAGGGTAAACTTGCGTGTTATAGCATCTGCTATGATTTTTGCACCATCAACTCGTACATCTTTTTTATCCCACTCATGGGCTCTTTTATCAAAGGTACTCATAGTTGGTTTATCCAGTAGTCGCTGTATTGTTGTTCTTGTTTAATGGTTGTTGTACCACCGTGACCAGGATAGAGTGTTTTGTCGTAGGGAATTGTTTTAAATTTTTGGAGTGATTTTTTCATATCTTGAGGGGAGGAGTATGGAAAATCTGTGCGTCCGATACTACGCTCGAAAATAAAATCACCGCTAAAGATTGCATCATCTATCTCTATCATAGAACACCCTGGACAATGTCCTGGAAAATGGTGAAATTTCACTTTGACACCATCAAAGTCAAACTCTTCATCAGGTTCTACTGCAACATCTGGTGTAGAAGGTGGTAGATCTGGCATCCAGCTACTGCCTTGAAGCAGGGGAATATCCCCTTTTGGAGTATAGAGTTTAATCCCGAGTTTTTTTTGAAGTTCTGCATTGGACCAGACATGATCAAAATGTCCGTGAGTGTTAAGTATGGCGACAGGATTTGTGACATTTTGCATTACCCACTCTGTGGCATCAACACCTGGATCTATAATAAAATCTTTTCCATCTATAGTAGCAATGTAACAGTTTGTCTGATACGCTCCCATTGGTTGCACTTTTATTTGCATATTTCATCTCTTTTTTAGCGTGATTATAGCATTATTTGCTTATGGAATTTTATAAAACTTTAGAGCTTATTTTAGAAGCTAAGGACAAAGAAAAAAAACTGCAACTTTTTGATGTTTTTTATAAAGAGTACCTTCAAAACGGTGTTGTTTTTGAACCCTCCTATGAGGCAAAACATTTTGAAGAACCATCTTATAGTGAGATATGCACTATAGTACCACCCCAAGAGGTTCCAAAACGTTCAAATCTAACAAAAAAAGAGGGGCAAATCAACCTTTTGCATGCAGTGGTACATATAGAGTATTCTGCTATCGATTTAGCGTTAGATGCTGCATATAGATTTCACCATCTCCCAAAAGCATATTATGATGATTGGTTGCGTGTTGCTGATGATGAGGTGCGCCATTTTAGGATGTTAGAGGCTCTTTTAAAAGATTTGGGAGCTTCCTATGGTGATGTTGCGGTGCACAATGCTTTGTTTGAAGCGAGTCAAAAAACACAAACTCTTGTAGAGAGGATGGCAGTTGTTCCAAGGTATTTAGAAGCAAACGGACTTGATGCTACCCCTATGATACTTCAAAAACTTAGACGTTTACCATATGATACTATGATACAAAACATTATAGATAATTTAGAGGTTATTTTAGAAGAAGAGATAGATCATGTCAAAAAGGGTGACAGATGGTTTGCATATGCAGTACAACACGCAGGGGTAGAAAAAAGTATCTATTTTGAGATTATTCAAAAGTATTATCCGCGAGGTTTTTTACGTCCAAACGATTTGAATATCGAGGCTAGAAAAGAGGCGGGATTTTCATGTAGTGAGTTAAAGGTGATGGCAAAAAAAGAGGTGTGTTAAACCTCTTTTATTTATCGTTTATAAAGATAAAGACCAACTGCTTGAAGTTGTTTTCCTTTGAGTTCACCACAAAGATGAGTCTCAATTAGAAAAGCTTTTGCTTGTGCCACTGATGTAAAGTGTTTGTCTGTTTTTTTACACATTTTTTCATACATCATTTTACCCATCTTAGCTGCTTTGTGCTGCTTTTTTGAGATCATACTGGTATCTTGGGGAAAATCTTTTTTTGCTTCTTGGTAAGCTTCTTGAAAACTCATCACTTTACCACCAAACTCTTTAGCGAATTTTTGAGCATCTTCTTTTTTAGCAAAAGCATATTTGCTTACCATGCTCATAGTGCCTTTCTTTTTGGAACCAACAACATAGTATGCTGTAGAAGCGTCTATAAACTTTAAAGAGTTTGTATCTACAACCTGTATATTTTTTAAATCAGCATGGTTATGTTCCTTGTCCTCTATCAAACAGTGAATAGAACAGTACTGTTTTCTTTTTCCATCTACCACAGCAGCATGATTTGTTTTGTAAAACATTGGTAGATTCATACCACAAACTGGACAAAACTTTTTCTCTTTACCTTCTTGAAGTAACTTAGCTTTTTGAGGACTCACTGACTGGAATAGTTTCATAGTATTATCTGCATTGAGAATAACAAGTGAACTTGCTATGAAAAGACCGATGAATAATATTTTAATTGCTTTCATTGCAATCCTTATAAATTGAGATATCGAAAAAGTATACAAAAATAGTGTTACATTAGTGTTAAAATTTTTTAAGACTCTTTCATAAAAGAGCTTATATCACTGTAATGATCACGTATCTTTAAAAATTCATCAAGATGTTCAAAGAAGATATCTACAAGTTTCGGATCAAAATGTTTGCCACGCTCTTCTTTTATAAGTTGAAAAATTTTCTCATCATTCCAAGCTTCTTTATAGCATCTCTTAGAGCCAAGTGCATCAAAAACATCTGCAAGTGCTGTGATGCGTCCGTAAATATGGATGTTTTCACCTTGTAATCCTCGTGGGTATCCACTTCCATCATACTTTTCATGATGTTCATAAGCAATGATTGCCGCAGTTTTCAGAAGTGGTTTGTCTGAATCTCTAAAGAGTTCATAGCCAATGTTCGTGTGTGTTTTCATTGTACGCCACTCTTCTTGTGTCAGTTTTCCAGGTTTGTTTAAAATGGAATCAGCAATACCTACTTTTCCTATATCATGCATAGGTGAGGCTGTTTTTAAGTATGTAACCTCCTGTTGTGAAAGTCCATAGTAGTATGCAAGAAGTTCAGAATACATAGCAACTCTTTTTACATGAAAACCTGTCTCTTGAGAACGCGTTTCACCAATCTCACCCATACGATAAATAAGCTCTTCTTGGGTGTGTTCCAAATCTTCATGTAGTTGGATAACTTGTGTGATATCATTACGAATAGCAATAAACTCTTCAATCTCCCCTTTATGATTTAAAATAGGATTGATGGTCACTTCAACGATATAGTAACCTCCATCTTTCTTTTTGTTTTTTACAATACCAAACCATGGTTTTTTTGCAAGTATCGTATCCCACATATCTTTAAAAGCAAATTTTTGCATATCTGGATGTCTGACTATGTTATGAGGTTTTCCTAAAAGCTCTTCTCTTGAGTATCCAGAGATAGAACAAAACTTATCGTTTGTATAAGTAATTTTGCCTTTGATATCTGTTTTTGAAACGATACTGCTTCTATCAACAACATTTTTATACTGCTCTAAAAGACTAATATTTCTAATAATGGCATTTTTGAGTTTAAAGCTTAGCCATATTGTAAAAAGAATGATAAAAAAGAAAAAGAGTGTCTCTAGTACAAGTTCTATGGATATAGTGTGTGATTTTTGATTTATATATTTATCTATAGTGATGAGATAATCTTGTTCTAATCTATAAAGCTCATTGATAGCCTGTGTACTGTGTTTAAACCATGCTTGAGGTGATTCTGAGATATCTGTAACTGTATATGCTATATATTTTTTTATGATGTTTTGGACTGAGATGTAGTTTTTATGTGAGGTGATTGCATTTAATTTTTGGTAAAAGTCATGAGTAGCGATTGCTTGAAATCTGTGTTTGGATATATCATAGATGCCTTTTGCATAAATTGTTCTGTGAATAAGAGGAATATCAGCTGTTTTCTTTGTTAATATGCCGTTAATTGTAGCTCGAATCTCTCCAAGTGCTTCTTTCATAAAAGAGAGATTTGTATAGGCTTGAAATTTTGTATTGAGGTATATATCATCAATCTGTGTTGTTGTTTGAAGATAGTTTGTTTGAATATTTTGAATCAATTGTGTGTAGTAGTCAAAAGATGTTTCAGTAGAAATTTTTTTCTTGTCAAGTTGTGTTCTAAAAAAAGCTAAGTTGTCTTTAAGTTTTCTATATTCATTTTGATGTGAATGGCAAAGAGATAAAAATTTCGTAAAAGATTGATCCGTATCGATGCGTTTTGATAAAAGCTGCTTCTTAAAATTTTCACCTTGACTTCCGATAAATCCACTGCTTAGACCTCTTTCTTGTTGCAGGTCATTGATGAGTTGTGATATCTGTTTAATTTTTATTATATTTGATTTGAGAGTATAAAGCTCACTGCGTGTCTCGTAAGTGTTATTTATGAAAAATAAAAATCCAACAGTAATGATAATAATTGGAATAAAAGTTAAATAGCGTAATTGTTGTATAAGAGTATTTGGTTTTATGGTTTGTCCTTGTTA
>JAMOSN010000068.1 GCA_027068455.1 Sulfurimonas sp. | reverse complement strand
TGCAACACCTACGTTAAAACTCTTTACACCCTCCATCATCTCAATAGTAACCACTTCATCACAGATGGCTAATACCTCTTGAGATAACCCAGAACCTTCATGCCCCATAAGTAGTACCCACTTGTCTGTAACTTTTACAGAGGCTAGAGGAGTAGAGTCAGAGGTAACTTCAGCAGCGTATACACGGTAACCATAAGATTTGAGTGTATGTATGGTTGCTACTATGTCATGATAAAGATGAACATCTAACATACTAACATGTCCCATGGAGACACGTAAAGCTCTTCGTGAGTAGGGGTGAGGACCATGATGAGGTACTACATAAGCATCTACACCCAGTGCAGCAGCAGAACGTGCGATAGAACCTATGTTTTGTGTAGAACTTATCTCATCTAGCATAATGATATGTTTACCTAGGCTATCTAAGGGGGTCTCTTTAGGGCGTATCCCATGCATCATCACGTTATGGTGTATCTTGTGACCTACAATATTTTGCATCTGCTCTTTGGTGGCTACATAAAGTATGGCACTCTTATGTAGTGCCACAAGTGCTTGATGTTTTTCATAGTACTCTTGTGTTGCAAGTATACTTTTAACTTCGATTTTCTCTTCAAGAAGTAAGTTTACTACTTTAGGACTGTCTGCAACAAAACTACCATCTGCTTTAAAAGCGTGTTCACGAAACTGATGGTAAATCTCTAACTCTTGAGCATTTATGTTATCTATGGGTATATAATTCATAAGGGTATTGTATCTTTTTGCTACAGAGATTTTGCTAATTTTAGAAGATTGTTTAGTAAGTGTTGTATATGTTTGAGTTTATGAAGTAGTAAAAGGGTACTACCAAGCCCAAAGGCTTTAGTAGTATGAGAGATTAAAACTTATAGTTTAATCCTACAGTAAATGCATCAACAACAACATCTGCTCCATCATCGCTATCGTCATAAAGTCTAGTATAATCTGTAAAGACAGCTATGTTTTCATTTACACTATAACTAGCACCTAGTCCCCATTGGAAACCACTTTCAGTCTCATCTTCTAATTCAACTTCACCATACCCAAGTAGAGCATAGAGGTTAAAGTTAGTGATAGGATACATAGGTTTAATGTAAAGACCCATATTTGACAAGTCAGCATCTACATCAGTATCTGTAGTACCATTATCTACATTTAAATCACCAACAGTAGCACTGTATCTACCCTCTATAGCAAAATATGGGTTGATGTTATAACCAGCAAGTAGTGTATAAGCATTACCACTAGTATCAATCTCAACTGGTCCACCTATCTCTTGTTTATTAACATTCATATAAGAGTATGCAAGACCTAGATAAAAAGAACCAATTGATGGTACAACTGGAGCTTCAACTGTAGGTTCATCTATAACTGGATCTATTATAGGAGCTATATCTCCTCCTGCTATTGCAAATGTACTCATAGCTACAACTGCAACTAATGATAAATTAAATTTTTTCATTTCTTTCCTTTGTATTAAGTAGCTATATTGTATCTTAATATTCTTTAATGTTAAACTGAAGTTTTGATTTATTTATTTTTGTTACAATACATTTTAAATTATATCTATAATAGAGGAAAATAATGATAAAAAAAGTATTGTTAGGGTTATTGGTTGTAGGAACACTTCTTATGGCAGAGGTACAAAATGTATGGGTGACAAAAGATTTTTTAAAAAAAGAGATTAAAATTATCGATATACGTACTGTAGGTGAGTGGAAAGAGACAGGTATTGTTAAAGATGCCTATACGATTGTTTTCTTTGATGAAAAAGGTAAATTTGACATACCAAAGTTTTTAGAGAAGCTCAATAAAGTGGTAAAAAAAGATGAACAATTTGCACTTATATGTCGTACAGGAAGCCGTACAACTGAAGTATCTAAATTTCTCTCTAGTGAATTAGGATACAACGTTGTCAATCTAAAAGGTGGTATGATGAAGCTTATGAATGATGGGTATAGACCTGTAAAATATAAGCAGTAATCTCAAACTTGATTTAGATGGTATTTTACATAATTTGGAACATACCATCTCATAAAATTTGAGATGGTAATAATCTATATTTCCTTAGTCAACAATAAGAAAAAATGATTCAACTGCCCATACACCCTTTGTTGACAATGCTATCTGCATAGCTTCTTGGGCTTCTTGGGTACTTTTAACCTTGCCAAAAAGTCTTACAGCACCATCTTTGACATCAACATCTATTTTCATAGAATGAATATTTTCACTCATCAAAAATGCATACTTGATGGCAGCATGAATTCGTACATCAGCAATGGCATCTTTACTTTTTTCATAGCTTTCATTCACTGCTTTTTTAGTATATACATATTCATCTTTCACACCTTGCTTTACAACCTGTGGCAACGCTCTGGTTTTTTCAACAAGTTCATGACCTTTTGCTTTTGTTTTTTTCATTGCTTCATTAGCTAGAGTTTTAGCCTCTGCTGTTGTTTCCTTCATGCTTTCTGCCGACTCTTTTTTTAATGCGGCAGCATCATCTTTTGCTTTTTCTATCATTACCGCCGCTTTTGCCTTGGCATCTTCCATCATTTTTTCGGCTTTGACTTTGGCATCATGTACGATTGATTTTGCTTTTTGCTCGATTGTTGTACTCTGATTTTCCTCTGCAAAAAGTGCAGTGGTACCAAATACGCTCATGAGACCCACTGTCAATAATGTTGTTGTAATTATCTTTTTCATTATTATTTCTCCTCATCTTTCATAGACTTTTTTGCACCTTCAACCATACCCGTAAATGCACTTTTAGCTATTTTGACCATACGTTCAGAGAGTTCTTCTATCTCTTCTTTCGCATCCTCAAATGCCTCTTTAGCTTTCTCTTTTGCACTATAAACAGCTGCTTCACCCTTCTCTTTAAGGGTTTCAATTGCTTCTTCTGCTGCCTCTTTCGCTTTTTCCTTGATCTGTGATGTTTTTGTTTTCATTTCATCTATCTCTTTTATCACAGCTTCTCGTGCAGTATTATTAAGTTCATCCACTTTTTGGGAAATATCATCCAATGTTTCCATAAAAGCAGCATTAATCGCTTCCAAGTCTTCTTTGGTTTGAAGGATATCTTCTTCTGTAAACTCTTCTGTCTCTTCCCTTGCTTTCTCTATGCCTGCTTTTGCTTCTTTTATTTTGGAAAGTACTGCTTTTTTGGCACCTGCTATTGCACCTTTTGCAGTCTCTTCAATCTTATCATCAAGTTCTTGTGCTGCTTCTATGGCAGGCATAATAACTGATTTGGATACCTCTTTGATTTTTTGTGCACCTAATTGCACTTCAGAAAGAGCATTCTCCACTGCTTCTTGTGTAACATGTGAAACTTTTTCTTCAACCTCTTTACCCTCTTCGATGATAGTTTTTACACTTTGCTTAACCGTTGCTTCCATCAGTCCGAGCATATCGGCACTTTTAAGCTTGATGTCGGTTGCCGCTTCTTCTATGTGTTCTTTACTCTCATCTGCAAAAGCTGTTGCAGCTTCTTTTGCTCCGTCAAGTGCATCTTTTAGTTTTGCCGATAGCTCTGCTTTTTTCTCTGCAAGTTGATACTTGGTCTTAAGCATCTCTTTATCCATCGTTTCCATCGTTTCTTTTGTACTTTTCTTGATACCATCTACAACACCATTCACTGCTGCGTCAATATGTTCTTTGCTTTCACAGCCAGCATCTTTGAGCTCTTTTACCGCAATGGTCACAGACTCTTTGGCAATACTATTAATCTCAGTAACACCATCTTTGCTACTTTTAACCGCTTTGGAAACGGCATTTTCCATTACTGTTTTAATCTCTTCTGCAGTCATTCTGCCAGCTTCATTTACTTTTTTGATATCTTCAACTATCTCTTTTTTCATTGTGTCTAACATTTTATATCCTTTGTATAAGTATTTGGATTTAACCATCCAATAACCAAAGTATATATAATTTTAAAATCTTTGTCTGTTACCTAAGAGGCACAAAAGCTATTTTATACGATCATCTAAAATAACAGAGACCCATTTCCATTTTTGACTATACATACAAGCCATTTTCAGTATGATTGTCAGAGGGACAGAAAGAAACATTCCTACAGGCCCCAATACCCAGCCCCAAAAAACCATTGAGAGAAAAATAAAAAGTGCTGAAATGCCTACACCATTGGACAAAAGTCTGGGTTCAAGAAGATTACCAATAAGATTGTTCACAACAAGATACCCTATGGTAATAAAAACAGTATCCATAAAAGTCAGCTGAAGCAGTGATATCAATATGGCAGGAATAGCTGCCAATATTGAACCTATACTTGGAATATAATTCAACAAAAAAGCAATAAACCCAAACAATGAAGCATACTCAAGATCAAAAAAAGCAAGTATGCCATAAATAACAACCCCTGTCAGTGCAGAAGTAAGTGTTTTGATTGAAAAATATGTATTGATATTTTTAATAAAAGAGAGAACATTTGCTTTTGATTCTTCGGTTTTAAGAAGGAGAAATATTTTTTTTGTAAGCATCGACGATTCCAAAAAAAGAAACATCACAATAATAAGTGTCATGAAACCATTGGTCATGATATTGCCCATATTTTTTAAAAATCTTGCTGTATAGTCAATAATTTTCATAGGATCAAAAAAATCTATAATATGGTTTTTTTCCGGCGACAGACCAAATTTTTCAAGGAATGCTGTGATTTTAGGGATCAGTTCATAATATTTTTCCTGATAAACAGGGAGCTTGGCAACAAGTTCCTGCCCAGAACTGACAAGAAATGTGCCTACTATCACTACAATGAACAATGTAATGCCAAACACGACAACAGTTGTGATCAGATCCGGCATACCAAGCGAACGCAGTTTGTTTACCAGGGGGAGAAAGAGTAGAAACCAGAAAAATGCCATTAACAGTGGGACAATAATACTGCTGCCCGCTTTTAAGCCGGCAATGATGATGATCACATAAGCCAATGAAGCAAGGAGGGAGTTATTATAGGTATCTATTTTCATCATGCTACACTTTTTTTTTCAGATCAGGACGAATAAACCAAAATAGAACCAGTGAAAAAACAGCCCCCGATATATCGGAAAGCATATCTTCCTGTGCATCCCAAATATCACCTTGTGCTCCGAGGAACTCCACACCAGCTTTTCCACCATCAGCAACAGCATAAAGCCACTCGATAATCTCATAACCTGCAGCGACCGTACCGATGAAAAAAAGCCCAAAAAAGCTTGCAAGCACTGGAACAGCCCATTTCTTTCTTACTACCAATTCTGCTGCAGCAAAAGCATAAAAACCAACAATGAAGTGTCCAATACGGTCAAAATTATTTCTCTCAAAACCAAATAAATCCGTAACAAAATCAAAAGGGACATTGGCAAAAGTATAATGCCCTCCAACCGTATGCCAAAACATCCATAGTGCCATCATAGTATAGGAGTAGTTACTAAAACGGAACTTTTTAAAAGTAGTTGCCAAAATCAAAAATGTCATAACGATTGGAAAAACTTCCACGATCCAAACATCCCTATCTACAGGGTCTATACCCAACATAATAAATACTAGCAAAAACAAAGCCGCCAACATATGCGGATAGTATTGTATCAATTTCTTTTCCATCTTTTTCCTCTTTCTTTTAAACTTTTTTGGGTAGCCATTTTCCCTATCTCTATCATCTTGTACGCTTTGTCAAAATCGTACGATTCACAACTGTCTCTTGGGATATCAATAACGACATCAGGTTTATACTCGGCAATATCATGCTTCGTGATGATGCCTTGCGTCGCATCCAATGTTTGGCTAATCACAGTAAAAATATCTACTTCTTTTTTCTTTGGGGTATCTGTCCCTATCATTTTAGATGCTTCATTGTAGTATTTTAATACTTCGCTATATAGCTCATTTTGTTGTTCTTTATGCTCTTTTGATATTTGGACACTATAACTATTTGGTATATTTGCATTAAGATTGACTGCAATGGTTATATCGGTAGTATCTGATACAACGGGTTCCAGGGGTAACGGACTTAAAACACCACCGTCAACAAGAAGCATATTATTTTTTACAACAGGTGTAAAAATAGTTGGAATCGCAATAGAGGCTCTTATTGCATCGATCAATTTTCCTTTTTGAAACCATACCTTTTTTCTATTTTCTACATCCGAAGCAACTGCTGTATAGGGTATAGACAGATCCTCTATCTTCACGTCTCCAATTATTTCTCCAATTTTTGCATAGACTTTTTCTGCATCAATAATTCCCCCACTGTCAAAAGAGAAGCCAATCATTTCAAGCACTTCAAATGTATCAAGGTTCAATACCCACTTCTTGTACTCTTCTAGTTTCCCCGCAGCATAGAGTCCTCCTATGAGTGCCCCTATGGAAGAACCAGAAATAGATTTGATTTCATATCCATTTTTTTCCAGTATTTCAATAACACCAATATGTGCATACCCTCTTGCCCCACCGCTGCCAAGCACTAAAGAGACAGTTTTTTTACCTTTTGATAGTTTTTCAATTTGAGTATTTTTTTTGACATTTTCACTACTAGCAAATAGTGAAAATGTCAATAGAATAACTAATAGCAACTGTACAGTAAAACTCTTCATAATAATCTTATCCTTTGGTCAAAATGAAATATTATCTTTAGCTTTTTCAAGCAGTTTTTGCAAATTTCTTACAGAAAGTTTCCCTCGTGTAGAATCAATTATCCCCCTTTTTTTCAACTCCTGAATATTAAGGTTAACGACTTTTCGTACAGAACCGATCATTTGTGCCAATGCTTCATGAGAAAGGTCATTTATAAGTTTAACAGAATACTCTTTCTCCTGATTAGTGTTTTTATTATCCACATACTGCAAAATCAACCTTGCCAATCTTGTTATGGTATCATGAAGTGCCAAATTAGTAGCAGAATTTTCAAGCAGACGCATCCTGTCCCCCAGATAGGGCAAAAAGTTTTTATTGAATTCTGGATGAGTATCCAGCCAGTTTCGGGCAGTATCCATAGAAGTTTTTAACAATTTAAGTTCATCAATCACCTCAATGACAACTTCATGTTCCTCTCTATCAAGTAATGAAATAATATCAAAAGCATCTCCTCCTTGAAGAAGAAATATAATATATTCACGCCCTGTTTCAATATTAATCCGTGATATTTTAACCCTTCCGCTGATAATAACAAAAAAGGACTCTTTTGTTTGCCAAGAGTGCACAATACTCTTTTTTGGTAGTGTCATGGGAGTAAAATGCCCTAAAATTTCTTCCATCATCTCTGCATCAACACCATGAAACAAAGTAGTACCTTGTAAAACGTTTATGCTTGGCAGGTAATAGGGTGAATCTTTTCTCATACTCTCTCCTTGAGGTATTTTTTGGTAGTACTACCAAATTTTATTTTTTTATAGGACACTAAACTCTAGATCAAGTTTAAAGCCTCCAAAAACATCTATTTCTCTTTCTTGTCCCCTCAATATAGCTTATACACACGCTAAAAAAGTTTCCCAATCTTTCTAAATCCATACCAGTAAAGAATAACACCCAAAATCAATACTCCTCCAAAATATGGTAACAAGTCTATAAATTCAGTACCTCTAAAAAAGATACTCTCACACCCTTCTATATAGTAGCTTAAAGGAGTTATCGCTGATATATATTGAAGTAGAGGATGCATCGCATAGATTGGTGTCCATGCACCACTTAAAAATATTATGGGCATCATAATTACAATAGAGAGTTGCGATATTTGCATAATATTTTTTGAAACTGCTGCGATAAATAGACCGATACCAGCAGTTGTGGCAACATAAAAGAATGTAAGAATAAAGAAGTTTAAAAGGTTTCCGTTTATTGGAACGTCCAAGGATTGAAACAGAATTAATCCAACACTTATAGTAACACCAAGCATTATGATGATAATTTGAGAGAGTGATTTTGCTAAGATAATAATCTTAGGATTAACAGGCATTAAAAGCATAATATCCCAAGTACCACTCTCTTTCTCTTTTACAAAAGCGATAGCGGTTAAAATAGTTGTAAGCAGAGTAATAACAGATAAAAGTTCACTTACCCCCATAAAAAGTCCTGTATCGGCGTTTTGATTAAAAAGTTTGTGCATTTTAAGTGCAACGGGGAGTTTTAGGTTGTTGAACTTCATTAGAATATTTTGAATATATCCTATTGCCATTAAGCTT
>JAMOSN010000067.1 GCA_027068455.1 Sulfurimonas sp. | reverse complement strand
TACCATGCACAACTGCATACTCTAAAAACTGATCCTCTTCTATCTCACGCTTAAACTCCTCTTCATCAACAAAGTGGTAATGCACACCATCCACTTCCCCTTCTCGAATCGGACGAGTTGTTGTAGATATAGAAAAATAGCACTCCCCAATATCATCTATGATTTTATTGATTAAAGAACTTTTTCCCGCTCCACTTGGACCTGATAAAACCAAAACTGCACCATGAATAGAACTCATTAATCTTCACCTAATGTTATATTTATACTAATTTTTGCACCTTTGAGTGATGCTGCTAATTTTTTATCACTCAGCACCTCAAGGAGATTTCTTAATGCTTCAACACCATGAACCTCTTGCGTGTTCTCATCCTCAGTGTCTGCTTGTGAGATATCATCTTCAAGAATTTCATCCATCTCATCAGATTCTATCTCATTATCTTCTAAGATTTCATCCTCTAACTCATCTTCACTGATCTCTTCGCCCAACGCAAGTTTAAGATCTTTTGAGCTGAGTGTATCGAGTGGATCTATCTCTTTTGCAGCGATATCAAGTAGAGTATCTTCATCAACCTCACTCTCTAACTCTTCATCACTTAAACTCTCTACAGCATTTTGGATCTGCGTCTCCAAATCCTCTTCATCTTCTGTGTTATCATCAAAACTATCTTCTGATATCTGCATCTCTTCATCTAAAGTATCTAAAGAGAAATCATCTTCATTTGAATCTTCCTCTTCCTCTGTTTCTTCTGTTATCTCTTCTACTTCATCATCAGATACATCTTCTAAATGCGTTGCATCATCTTGAAAATCCTCATTCTCATCAAGAACTATATCTTCTTCATCTGCCAAATCTTGTACATCATCAAGATTAAACTCATCTTCAGTGATTTCATCTTCATCATCCAAGACAAAATCCTCATCTTCAGCAATATCCACATCAGCTTCATCTTCAAGATCCAATGCCATATCGTACGCTATATCACCCTCATCGGCACGCAACTCATCAGTAACAGCCTCATCAATGCTCTCTTCAAGCTCTTCTAGGGTTGCATTTTCTATATCATCTTCATCATCAAGATCAAACTCTTCAATAGCAACATCTTCACCAATCTCGGCATCGGCTTCATCTTCCAAATCTAAAGCCATCGCATACTCTAGCTCTTCATCATCTTGGCTTGTTTCTTCTAAAAGATCTTTTACTTTTTGTGCTTCATCTTGATCAAGAACACTCTCATTCATTTCATCTGTTTCTTCATCTTCAAGCGCATCATCAAGATCACTTATATCTTCTAACTCTTGGAGTTCATCAAGATCATCCAACTCATCACCACTATCCATATCTTCATCTATATCTTCCAACCCTTCAAGATTTTCCAAATCAATATCATCATCGTCATCTAAATTAAAAGTATCATCATCGTCAAAAGAATCATCTAAGTGAAAATCATCTTCACTGTTGTTGTCATCTTCCTCTTGATTCGATTGTGCCTGCATAGTATCTATGTTATTTTCTATAGATGTAAACAGTTCTACCAGATCAGTCGGTAAAAACGGTTTTTTCAACACCTGATCAAAACCATCTACTATCTCAGCATCACGAGAGCATATATATAAAGAGGTTATATACTGAACTTTAGATTTTAAATCATCCAAGCATCCATCATAATATAAAGAATCGTCTATAGCAACCAAATCATATTGAGATGATTGTATATCATCCAAACTCGTTATCACTTCAAGTGAATCAGAAGTTTTTTGAGCACTGAGCTTTACAAGTTTATTTACAACAGGGTTATCATTTAAAAGTAGTATCTTCACGCAAATTTCCTTGATGATGAGAGTCTTTGCATAATGCAATTATGGCACTATTGTACCCTAAAAATATTAAAAAAACATCTCTAAAGCATTAAAAGCTTCATGCATTTGCCCTTTTAATATCAACATTGTAGCAGTTAGTGTAGCAATGAGTACCGCAAAGGCAACCATTATTTTAATAGGAAAACCGATTACAAGCAAGTTAAACTGAGGCATTGTTTTCATTAACATTCCAAAAATAACATCAGCAAGCCATGAAAGCGCAATAATAGGAAATGCTATCATAAAACCCACTAAGAACATATTTGATGTTGCCTGAATAATATATTCAAAAAAATTTTGACTCATCATAAAACCACCCAAAGGTACTGTTTTTAAAGATTCATCTATAAAGAGTAACATCCAATGATGCAGATCGAGAGAAAAAAGAACCATTAATGCTAAAAGTGATAAAAACTGTGAAATAATAGGCATCGAAACACCAGACTGCGGATCAATGGCACTTGCCATAGAAAAACCCATCATAAAAGAGATCTGCCCACCAGCAAATGTGATAACATTATACGCAAGCTGAAGCACGATACCAACGCTAAGCCCCAACATAAACTCACCAAGAACAGCTATGAGTATGCTCATAAGATTAATGGGAATATCCAAAGGTGGCATAGAGGAGTAAAAAACTACCGCAAAGAAAAATGCCATAGCAGCCTTAATATTCATAGGTACATTTTTATGATTAAAAATTGGTGTTGCTATAAACAAAGCTGCAAAACGGAAAAACAGTAATAAAAATCCAACCATATTGGCTTCATTAAAAACTGTAGCCCATCCTATCATCTCTTATCACTTTACCTGTGTTAATGTTTTATTTTCAAGCTGAAAAACTTTATCACACATAAAAGCAAGTTTTTCATCATGGGTTACAAGAACCATACCCGCGTTTTCTTCTTGACAATAGTCAAAGAACAAACGCATCACATGGGTAGCTGTTGTTTTATCTAAATTACCTGTAGGTTCATCAGCAAATATAATGCGTGGTTTTTTTGTTAAAACTCTTGCAATCGAAACACGCTGTTGCTGTCCACCTGAGAGTTCAGTCACTTTTTGCTCCATACAATGCTCTATATCCAAAAGTTCTAGAAGTTTTGTATCTATTTTTTGTTGTGAAAGTATCTCAGCAACTTCAAGATTTTCATAAGCACTAAACCCTTTAAAAAGATAATGTGATTGAAAAACCAGACCTAACTCTTTACGCTTAATAAGAGCCAGCTCTTTTTTATCCAAATCTGTAATCTTTGTACCAAAAAGGGAAACCTCCCCTTTTTTAGGTTGTAAGAGTGTTGAGAGGATATGTAAAAGTGTAGATTTTCCACTTCCGCTCATCCCTATAATAGCTATACTTTCTTTTTCATCCAAAGAGAGTGTAACATCATCGAAAAGTTTATATTCAAAAGAGTGTGATATGTTTTGTGCAGATAATAAATTCATAAAAAGATTATAGCCAATCTTTATAAAGGAAAGTTTTAAAAAGTATTCAATAAAGGGGTGGGAAAGCCAAAAGGCTTAGCTCATTTGTGCTGCAACTTCTGCTGCGAAGTCGTCTTCTTTTTTCTCAATTCCTTCACCAACTTCAAGGCGAACAAATTCAGTAATCTCAGCTGTACCACCACATGCTTTAGCTGCTTTTTCAATAGCTTGTGCTACTGTTAATTTGTCATCTAGTACATATTGTTGGTCAAGAAGAGCTTGCTCTTGATCTAAAAGAGTGTTATCTAAGATAAAACGAGCAATTTTACCAGGGATAATTTTGTCTAAAATCTTCTCAGGTTTACCCTCTGCAAGTAACTCAGCTTTGATGTCAGCTTCAGCCTGAGCCATAACTTCATCTGTGAGTTGCATCATAGAGATATATTTAGGAACGTTTTTAAGAGGTTTACCAAGACGGCTTAACTCTTCGTTCTCTTTTTTAAGTGCTTCGATACGACCTTTTGTTTCACTCTCAACATACGCAGCATCAAAATCTTTGTATGAAAGAGTTGTAGGTTTCATAGCAGAAGCGTGCATTGCAACTTGCTTTAATGTATCTCTCATACACTCAGCAGTTTTTTCAGAATCACATTTCGCTTTTACGATAACTGCGATTCTGTTATTTGAGTGAATGTAACCATTCATAGCTTCTGTTGGTTCTGCTTTCATTACTGCAAAACGGCGAACTTCGATCTTCTCACCGATTTTTGTAACAGTCTCAACAAATTTTTCACCATATGCAGAAGCATTTAGTGCTTCAACATCAGCTGGTTCATTATTGAAAATCTCTTCTACCGTATCTTTTACAAGATTTTGGAAACCTTCATTTTGTGCAACGAAGTCAGTTTCAGAGTTTACTTCTACAACTGCTGCTTTTGAGAAATCGTCAGCCATTTTATAACCAACAAGACCTTCAGCTGCAACACGGTCAGCTTTTTTAGCTGCTTTAGCGATACCACGCTCTTTAAGCAGCTCTTTTGCTTTTTCCATGTCTCCATCAGCTTCAACTAAAACTTTTTTACAATCCATCATCGGAGCATCTGTTGCTGCACGAAGCTCCTTAACCATTGCTGCTGTTACTGCTGCCATAATTACGCTTCCTCTGTAGTTTTTTCTTCAGTAGCTGGAGCTTCTGTTGTTGCTTCTTCAGTTGCAACTTCTTCAGTTTGCTCTTCTTGCTCTGGTGCATCACGAAGTGCTTTACCTTCGTTGATAGCTTCTGTCATTTCACGACAGAAAAGTTGAATAGAACGGATAGCATCATCATTCCCTGGAATTGGGTATGTGATAAGATCTGGATCACAGTTAGTATCTAGTGGAGCTACAACTGGGATTCCAAGACGACGAGCTTCTAAAACTGCCGTATGCTCTTTTACCGCATCAATAACAAAAAGCATATCTGGAAGTTTTTTCATATCACGGATACCACCGAAATACATCTCAAGCTTATCTTTTTTTCTTGAAAGCATTAATGCTTCTTTTTTTGTTAAAAGATCGATTTGACCGTTTTCTTGCATCTCAGTGATAACATCAAGTTTACGGATAGATTTTTGAATAGTTGGGAAGTTAGTAAGCATACCACCTAACCATCTGTTATCTACATATGGCATATTACATGCAAGAGCTGCTTCTCTTACAGAGTTACGAGCTTGTTTTTTTGTACCAACGAAAAGGATAGTTTGTCCTTCTGCTGCTGCATCTACAACAATTTGGTAAGTACTTCTGAAATAACGAAGAGTTTTTTGTAAATCGATAATATGGATATTTTTACGAACACCGAAAATGAATTTTTTCATTTTTGGATTCCAACGACGAGTTTGGTGACCGAAGTGTACACCACATTCTAATAGGTCTTTCATTGTTACCATGAAATAGGTCCTTTAAAGGCATTTTCTGCCAGAAATTTTACTGGTTGGCTTCGGAGATGTCGGACATTGACTCCCTAAAAAAGGAGTTGCACCAGCTTTTTGACATAACCTGTTAATATTTAAACCACATACTTGTAGAATAAAAATCGGCGAATTATATCTAAGCTTTCATTAAAAAGAGTTTATTGTTCTTGAAGTTCTTTAAGCTTTTCTTTTACCGCTTCAACATGCCCTTTGACGCGAACTTTTTCCCACTTGACACGAACAATACCTTCAGGATCAATAATAAAAGTTGAGCGAACTACACCCATATACTCACGACCATAATTTTTCTTAAGCTGCCACACACCCCACTCTTGCATCATCTCAGTACTCTCATCACTAAGAAGTGTAATACCTAGATTTTTTTTCTCTATAAAGTTTCTGTGTTTTTTTGTAGAGTCTGGACTTACCCCTAGAATCACAGCATCAAGCGATGAAAAATCGGGTGCTGCCTCTGTGAATTCACATGCCTCTGTTGTACATCCTGGCGTGTTGTCTTTTGGGTAAAAATAAAGAATCACCCATTTTCCTTGTAAATCTCTTAGACATATCTCTACATCATCTTGATTTGGTAAACAAAATTCTGGTGCTTTTTGACCAATTTCTATTGCCATTTTTTTTCCTTATAATTTGGTTTCTAATAGACTTCTTGCAAAACTCTCTATAATATGTTGAGTCCTATAGGAGTTTTGCAAGAAGTCTAATAAATGAATAATAGCAGATAAACCCAAATCCCACTAAAAGAGGTAAAGATTATCCCTATAAATGTTTTCATTGCCAAAAGGTTGTGTGCTTTGGATGCTCTTCCTGGTAACAACTCTTTTTTAAAAAAATAGTTTCCTGTAATAATCAGCTTTGTCCAATGAAGCAGTGTTAAAGTAGCTATTACAATATGTACGAGCAAAACAATAAGTGCATATCCGTAAGCAACATCACTGCCATCCATAAAAGCATCAAAACCACCACCAATACGCACACCGTATTCAAAATAAACAACAACTATAACCGAAACTATATAAATAATGTTTTGCATCACAGCATGGAGTTTATACTTTTTGGCACGTGCCAATAAAATAGCACCATAGACAAAAAGAGGTAAAACAGCAATTATTAAAGTCACACTATCCATAAAGAGTGGTGCTGATGTTCCTAGAAAACCTTTTTCAAACATATAGTCCATTTATACTTCTTTTTTCTTTTTATGATGACGAAAGTATAATACACCTACAATTAAGACAAACCCTACAACGCCAATAGTTATTTGGTGTAAGTATTGTTTAATAAGCTCCTCATTCTCCCCTATAAAGTACCCTAAAAGTGTCAACACCAAAGCCCAGATTCCAGCTCCAAGTGCAGTATAGAGCGAAAACTCTACAATATTCATCTTTGCAAGTCCAGCAGGGATGGAGATAAGCTGACGGATTCCAGGGATAAGTCGTCCAGTAAAAGTGGAGATATGCCCATGTGTGGCAAAAAAATCTTCCATTTTTAAAAGAGTTTCCTCTTTAATGAAAAAATAATGCCCATAACGAAGCAAAAACTTTCTTCCCAACCAAAACGCTAAAAAGTAGTTCGTAAATGCACCAACCAAACTCCCACCAAGAGCTGCAATCATAATAGGAGTAATCCCCATCTCACCCTGTGATGCCAAATATCCAGCAGGGATAAGCACTATCTCAGAGGGAAAAGGGATAAAACTAGACTCTATCGCCATCATAATAAAAATCCCCAAATATCCCCAATCAAATATCAAGTCCACTAATTGTTGTGCTAGTTCATGCAGCATCGTTATCCTTCAGTTTATTCAAATAATCTGTTATAAATTCTAAATGTTTATTTTCTTCAATCATATCATAAAGTAAAACATCATCTTTGTTAATTTTACTGCTTATAAGCAGAAGATAGTCATCTAAAAAGTTATGAGCAATATTCCAAACTTCCTCTTCACTTATGCCGAAATATTCATGGATTAGAACATTCCTAAAATCTACCACTACTCTTTGTGTAGTATCTAAAATTCCATCTTTTATAAGAAAATTTGTTGCTTCACCTATGATTTCAAACTCCCTTATAACACTATCCCAGTGGATAAAGTCATATTTTAAATCATTCCCGTTTTCAAATTTTGAAACGATATGTTTAATTTTTTGTATCGAGATAACGATATCATATAAAAAAAGCTGGCTATCTCTTTTAGACATATATAAAATCTTTTTGGATTTCTTTTTGTATCACTTTTCTCATAGTGTCAAAATAGCCTATATCAACCCGTTTTTTCAACTTCTCTTCTAAAAAATATTTAGCCTGAACTCTTTTAAAATAGTTTTTCTCTTTCATCTCTAAAATAGCTATATCGATATCACTTTGATGTGTCGCTTCATTGCGTGCTACACTTCCAAATATAGCCATTTTTGTTATACCAAACTTCTCTTCTAGTATCTCTTTGAGTTCTTTTAGTGTTGTAATATCATCCATAATTCTATCCCTTGCTTGATATATTATACCAAAGAATCCAACTCTTTTTCCACATCCTCTATCATAGCATCAGCGACATCACATCTTGCGTGTTGGAGGAGTTTTTGACTTTTTTGCTCTAAGTGTGGGTTTTGGACTGCATCTAGGAGTGCTTGTTCTAAGTTTTCACCCTCTCTGTGACACCAACCCATGTCGTTATCTATGATAAACTTGGCATTATGATACTGGTGATCTCCTGCGGCATAGGGGTAAGGGATGTAAAAAGCAGGGCAACCGTTTGTGGTGAGTTCCCACAGAGTTGAAGCTCCTGCACGGCTTACTGCCATATCTGCCTTGTTGATGAGTTGCGGCAAATCGGCTGTAAAACCGTAAAGCTCCACCTCTATACCCATCTCTTTATATGCCTTTTGTACCTCATCAAAGTTTCTCTCACCCGCTTGATGGATGATATGCAAGCCTTTTTTCTCTAAAGCAGATGCAACACGCAACGCCAGTTCATTGATAGCTTTTGCCCCTTGACTTCCCCCTAAAAAAATGATG
>JAMOSN010000066.1 GCA_027068455.1 Sulfurimonas sp. | reverse complement strand
CTTCTATTTTAATGTTTTTAACATCTATACCCAAACTTGTAGCAACCGCCATCAGTCCTTTGAGTGTTTTTGGCAACTCTTTTGCCTCAAATGCCACCATAGGTTGTTGTGCAGTTTGTTTGTTTTGAATCTGCTCTTTTAAATAACTCTTTGCATCATTAACAAGAACACGCAACTGTGCATTTGTGATACTCTCTTGTTTCTGTATATTTGTCACTTCTGCGCCTGAGACCTCTTGTACCACCATCTCTAGGGTTATAGGCTGTTGCGTGTTTTGTGTTACAAGCTCTTTTTTAAGGATTGCTGATGTATCTACCCCTATTTTTTGTGCATCATCAAGAAGTTGTTCCACATTACGTACTAACTCTTTCACCTCTACTTGTTGCTTTTGCTCCACTTTTATTTTATTTTGTGGTACTGCTGTTTTGGAGTGTTCCTCTTTAAATGCTATTTGTTCTTTGAGTTCTTCTTTTACTGGCGTTGCGTGTTGTAAGGCAGTTTTTTCTTTTATAGGTGTTATATCAATATCAAGTTTTTTAGCATCTTGAAGAATCTCTTTTTCATCCTCTTTTACTGGCGTTGCGTGTTGTAAGGCAGTTTTTTCCTGTTTGAGATTTTGTGTGCCTGCCTGTGCTAGAACCGTACTTACTTTGAGTGTTTGCTGTGTACTCTCTTGTGATACTGTTTTCTCTTTTATAGGTGTTGTATTGATATCAAGTTTATTAGCATCTTGGAGCAGTTTGTTGATATCACGTACCAGTTCTTGTATCTCTTTGGTTTGTGCTAAGTCTTTTAGAGGCTCTTGCATTGTTGAAGTGGTTGTTTGTTCCACTTTTGCCTCTTGATGTATTACTCTGCTTGGTTGTACTTCTACCTGCTGCTTTTGCTCCACTTTTGCTTCACTTGATGATGGTGTTTTAGAACGTTTCTGTTTAAAAGCTATCTGCTCTTGCAACTCCTGCTTTATCACAGTTAAAGACTCTTTCAACTCCCCTTCTGGCACCTTTTGCATTCTCTTTAATGCTTTTGGTTGTTCCTCTTTTTCAACCATTTTTACAAGTTCTTGAAGATTTTTAGGAAGTTTCATCTCCTCTTTTGTATCATCTTTACGCAACAAAGTAGCAAGTTGCCCTTTATCCAAAGTTTTTGTTTTAGCTGCTAAAGAGGCTTGTTCCTCAGGTTCTAAAACAAGTACAAATTTTTCATCATTTTTTTGTACTTTTTCTAAGTCGATACCTTTTAAAAGATCTGAAAAAGAGAGGGAGGTTTGTGTTTTTTCATCAGCAATATTGAGTAATGGCGCAGTGCTTTGTTCTTGCTTTATATCTAATAATGAAATCATATCTCTCTCCATAAATGGTATCTATCTTCTAAAGAAATAGCATTTATTGTTCCATTTTAGAAACGGAGAGTTTTGCCGATATAAAGAGTATGAAAAAAATACTCTTTTTGATTTTTGTACCTTGTATCTTAGCCGCGTCAAACATATATGAATCACATATCAGCAAACCCAACAAAGCAGCAATGGAAAATAAAAAGATAAAATGTAGATGGGTGTGTGATAAAAAACTTTACAAAGAGCAAAAGATCGCCGAAGCGATAGAGTTCTATAAGAACTCAAAAGATTACAAATTTACAAAAAAAGATTTTTAGTAATCGCGTGTAAACCTGTCCAAACAGTGCAGATCTTTTTTAAAAAAGGTACTGACACTATCTTGCATATTTTCAAAAATCTCTTTTGGTGTTTCCCCATCAACAGGATAAGAGAGTAAAAAAGCATTTAAATATTTCGCAAAGAAATCATCAAACATTGTTTTTACAGTTTCTGCACCATACTTATCGGTATATGGAAGAACAAAAAAGTAATCACTTTCATGATTAACAATGGAGTCTGAAGAGCGAAGTGTTACCTCTAGAGAGTTTTGTACCACTTCATCATCTATCTCTGAAAAATCACAATACAAAAGGGTAAAACTCTCAGCTCTATTCTCATCAAGTCTATCTGCTATACCAATATTAAGCTTCATTAACTGTTCAAAGTTATCAAATGAAAAATGTACCCCTGCCATCACATTACCTTTTAATATTTTAATCTTTCTTAAGTATATCAAAAAATCACAGAATTGTATAAGGTTGCATCACTTCACGTGATGCAAATGGTACAGCTGTAACCTCTTTACCATCAAAAGCGATCTTATACTCTCCATCAGCTTTAGCTTTTGTGTAAGTAAGCATTGCACGAGCCCCAAACTCTTTGTCAGCATCACTGGCATTTTTACTCAGTAGTCCATGTGGTCCAGGTATCCCTATGGTTTTGAGATGGTAGAACTTGTCGTTGTCAATGTTTTGAAGATGCTCATTCTCCTCTTTGTTACGCCCAATAACGAGCTTTGCCCCATCAGCCAAACGGAAATGGCGACCATACTTCATCACAGGGATATCTTTGACCTCAAATGTATCATACTTGATAAAATCAACCATCTTTTTACCAAAGTTTTCATCAGTTAAAAGGCATCCTCCACCAGGGGATTCAAAATCTTGCAACCCAATCTCACGAGCGAGCTCAAGCTGTCTGTCACGACTACGCCCTACAATACCTTCTAGTTTTTCTCTATCAACCCACCCCTCAATCTCAGCAATGGTAGGAGCCAACGCTTTGGCTGAGAGTGGTCTAAGCAACAGTCCGTCACAGTTAGACTCATTGAGTACAGTTTGCAGAGCATCTTTGTTCTGGCTCATCGGGCGTTGCCCCATCACCTCTCCACTGATTAAAAAGCTTGCTCCCACATCATCCATAATACGCTTTGCAACAGCAAACATCTTGGCATGGCAGTCTATACATGGATTGAAATGTTTTCCGTAACCGTGTTTTGGTGAAAAAAGGACATCTTGGAGATACTCATTTTCGATGTTGATGATTTTAAGTTCAGCACCCACCTGATCACACATACTTTGCATATGTTCAAGTCTATCTTTGGTAGAGCCAAATCCTGTAGCGATGTTAAGAGCTATAACATCAATCCCCTGATCTAAGATAAGTTTCATCGCTAAAGTGGAATCAAGTCCACCACTAAAAAGAGCTATCGCTTTGCGTTTTGTATCTGACATACATAATTTCCTTGATAAGGCACCAGAGTTAGTCGTTGATGCTAACTAGTTCACCTCGTTTGAGTTGTGCAATTTTACCACGAAACTTTCTGATATAAAAAGCTTTTTGTTCAAAAGTGATATTTTGGGCAAGATTTACTTTTTTAAGTTCTCTCTCGTAGTATTTAGTTAAAAATGTGATAAGTTCTGCTTTGAGTGCTGCTTCATCTTCAAGTGCTTTGATGCTTTCATCAAGTAAAATCGACATCAACTCAGGAGCATCACTTTTTCCTGAGAGTGCCAAAGAAAACTCATACGGATGAAAACTAAAAAGGTTTGGTTCCAATACATCCACAATCATATCTGTCATATACGGTTTTTCCAACACGGTTTTAATGATACTAAGCTCCCATACATCTCTATATCGATTGTTTTGAGAGGTCTGTTGCGGTGGTGGAGTGTTTCTTAGCTGCGTGTTGGAACCTATCTTTACCAAAGATGGAGAGACACCAAGCCCACCCAAACGGGAAGCGAGATATGTTCTGTACTCCTCTTGTAAAATGGGGCTGAGTGTCTTGAGGTACGCCACCCCCTCATGCATACACTCCTCTTTTGCTTTTGGATCTTGAAGGTTGTAAAGGGAGAGTATCTCATCAAGGACAAACTCTATAAAAGGTTTCGTGGAGCGAAAAATAGATGCCAACTCCTCTATGCGACCCTCTTTTACCATATCAGCAGGATCTAGTCCCCCCTCAAACACAACCACCCCTCCGTTAAATCCTGAAGCAGAAAGGAGTTTGGCGGCTTTGAGTGCTGCGGCGCGACCCGCTTTATCACCGTCGTATGCCATCACTACACGAGGAGAACCTTTTCTCAGTAGTGGAAGATGCTCTTGAGTAAGCGCTGTTCCAAGGGTGGCTACGGCATTATCAAACCCTGCCTGATGGAGCATCACAACATCCAAATATCCTTCGGTGATAATGATCTCTTGTCTCTTATAGATTGCTTGTTTTGCCAAATGGTACGCATATAAAAGGCGGGACTTATTAAAAAAAGCAGTTTCTGGGGAGTTGACATATTTTGCCTGATGCCCTGTGATGGTACGTCCACCAAAACCTACTATGGTACCGTTGGCTGCGTGTATGGGAAAAGTGATACGCTCAATAAAACGGGCATAGGTTTGGTTACGTGATGGCTCATACCCCACAACCCCCATATCTATGGCCTCTTTTATGGAGAACTGTTGTGATTTTATAAAGTTGATGGTGGAGAGAGAATCAGGAGCATACCCTATCCCAAACTTCTCTATACTGCTTTCATAAATCCCACGAGAGTGTATATATTCCAAAGCTGTTTTGTTGCGTGTTAAAAGAGTTTGATAGTACTCATTAAGCTTCTCCATAATCTGTGAGCGTGGTTTGTTATGTTTGTTATCGGTATAGGTGAGTGTAAAGTTATAGTTTTGCGCAAGTTTTTCTAAGGCTTCAGGGTAAGAAAGCTTTTCATACTCCATCACAAACTTGACAGCATCGCCGCCAGCACCACATCCAAAACAGTGAAAAATCTGCTTGGCGGGGCTTACTACAAATGAGGGGGATTTTTCATCATGGAAAGGGCAGGGAGCTTTAAAGTTTGCCCCTGCTTTTTTAAGCTCGATGTAGTTGCCTACCACATCAACAATATCGAGTCTGGCTTTTAGTGCTTCTATGGAATCTTGTGCAATCATAAAAGCAATTATAGCCTATTTTTCTGTTTTGGTAGTGCTTTTACATCTCACAGTTATTGACATTGTAGCAGCGGATTGTATCACGTCCACTCCTTTTTGCCTGATAAAGTGCTTCGTCACTTTTATGTACGAGATCGTCTATCCCTTGATCACTTTTGCATTCACATTCAGCTATACCTATACTCACAGTGAGTTTAATGAAATTGTTTTGAGCATCATAAACAGGAATCTCCTCTCTTTCTATGTTTTCTTTTATTTTTCGTGCTATTTGTGTTGCTCCTTGAAGAGGAGTTCCAGGTAAAATTATTAGAAATTCTTCTCCACCAAAACGCACGGCTACATCACTGTTACGCAAGGAGTACATAATCTCTTTGGCGATATGAATCAGCACTTTGTCTCCTGCCATATGACCAAAAGAATCATTGATAAATTTAAATCTGTCTATATCTATCATCAATACAGAAAGAGGCTGATTGTTTCTTTTAGAGAGATTAAAAAGTGTTTTTGATATTTCATTAAAATATCTGCGATTGTATAACCCTGTCAAAGGATCTATACTGACAAGTTTTTGAAGTACTTCTTTTGCCTCTTCTAGTTCTTTTGTACGCTCTTGAACCAGCTTTTCCAAAGAAGCCTCATAGAGTTCGTTTTGTTTTTTATAATAAATCTTTTCACAATTTTGTTTAATGACCTTTGTGAGTTGCTTCAAATTAATCGGTTTGAGTAAATAACCACTCACACCGATCTCTATGCAGTCCATAAGCAGTTCCGTCTCTTGATGTGCTGTTGTAACGATAATAGGGATTGTGTCATCTTCTTGACGGATAAGACGGATCATCTCTATACCTGTCATTCTTGGCATACGGATATCACTGAAAATGAGATCAAAAGATGATTCTTGAAACTTTTCATACCCATCTTTTCCATCCACAGCAGTTTCAATTGAGACAAAAAAGTTTTCTAGCAATGCTAAAATAGAGTCTCTGACATCTTTGTTGTCCTCAACATATAATACCTTGAGTGTTTTTGTAAACTCTATAAGTTCATCAAGTTCAAATTTATGATACATTTTCTTCACCTTCATAAAGAGGAATTTGCAAGATAAACTCGGCACCCTCTTCATTGTTCCTTACAATCATCTTACCATTACAATGATCTTCTATAATTATCTTACTCATATAGAGCCCAAGTCCTGTTCCATCTTTTTGTGTTTTTGTTGAAAAATAAGGGTCAAAAATCTTCTCCATTATAGTTTGAGGGATACCCCCTGCATTATCACTGATACTTAAAACAGAATAACTACTTTCATCAAATGTTCGGATTATAATATGAGGGTTTTGAATCCCTTTTTCAACTAAAGCATCCTCTGCATTTTTTATGATGTTTAAAATCACCTGTCTAAGTTCATTTGCAAAAGTATAGATGAGTTTTTCACATCTAAAATCTATATCGCATCTTATCCCTTTAGTATCTAATGAGGTTTTGACAATATTTAAAGCTCCCTGTGCTATATCAGAATATTTGGTTTTCTCTTTCTCCTTGTCCTCTTTGTAAAAACTTCTAAAGTCATCAATGGTTTTAGAAAGATGTTGTGAAAATTCATCTATCTTTTCAAGCTTTTCATTAAAATAGCTCTCATCATACTTCTGAAGCATTATTTTAAGATGCAGATCACTAGCTGTTGAGGATATGGCAGTAAGAGGTTGTCTCCATTGATGTGCTATCATACTAATCATCTCACCCATTTGAGCCAGCTTACTTTGTTGCAAAAGAGTTCTGTCTTTTTGTTTACTGCGTTCAAGTTCCTCTTCCAAATGGATACTGTCTGTAATATCAAGACGAATAGCAGCATACCCCTCTATCTTTCCATAACGGTTAAAAAGAGGTTCAATATGGGCATATACCCAGTAGTAGCCACCATCTTTTTTACGATTTTTTACCTCACCACTCCAACTTTTACCACTTTGGATCGTTTGCCACATCTCTCTAAAAGCACTCTTTGGCATATCGGGGTGACGAATAATATTATGTGGCTTGCCTATAAGCTCTTTTCTTGAATAGCCTGAAATCTTACAAAAAGCATCACTCACATCAGTGATACGCCCTTGCAAGTCGGTAGTAGAGCTGATAATATATTTCTCTGTAATATTTTTAAGCCGTTTTTCACTTTTAATCAAATTGACAATAAGTACCATCATGAGAAGGAAAATACTTATGCTTAAAACATTAATAACTGCTAATCCACCAAAGAACTGATAGGTACTTTGTAGTTCACGAGAGATATTGTCTAAAATCTCTTTTTCAAGATAATTGTCAATCGATTGTAAGATATCTATCTTGTTTGTTAGCATAGTAAACCAGTGTTCAGGCTCTATTTTTATTATTTGATCAAGATTACCATAGAGAATACTCTCTCTCATAGTTATGACTTCATTAATGGTTTGATTATGATATTTTTTATGAAAGTACTCTATACCCTCTGTTGAAGCATAACGAAGAAATGTTTTCACATACAGCTCTTGTATTGCGATGAGATTTGTAAAATAGACTCTTAGGTTCTGGTCAATATGCTTTGTTTTTATAGCGTTTGAAATAATGGCAACACCCACTGCCCTTTCTATCCCAGCATTTTCTTTTGCATACAAAAAACTGCTGTAGGCTATAATATTTTGTGTAATGGATGGGATTTGTGATATTTTTGATATCTCTACTATAATGTTTAAAAACTTATCATTGAAACGGGAATAGAAATCGATTACCTCTAAAATATGCAAAGAATGATTATCTATTTTTTTACGCATCTCTCTAAGTTGTTGCTTATCACGAAGGAGTATGTGAAGCTTCTGGCATATATCTTCATTTTCAAGCAGACCAAAGTAATTTTTGAGCTTATCAAGATGCTCATCTGAGATTTTTCTTTGTTGTATCAGCTTTTTTTGAAATTCTTTGTCATTACTTGTTAAAAAACCTGAGCTAAGACCTCGCTCTTTTTGGGTCGAGTGAACAAGTTTGGAGATATCAACAGCTAGTTCTATGGAGTTTTGTAACTCTTTAAGTGCTTTTGCCTTTGTATATTCATAACTGATAAGACTTGTAGTAAGGATAAGAACAATAAGAATCAAAATAGAAAGGGGTAATAAAAGTTTTGTTTTAACCTTTATATATTTATTCATCTTTTATCCCCATTTTATAAATACCTTAACTTTCACACCTAAATCCAAGCAAATTTTGAGTTGTGCTTCATAGTGTAGTGATTATACTGGTAAAATCTTTATTATCCATTAAAATTACATAAATTTGTGTTATTTTGTTCAATTGTTACAATAAAAGCTTGCAGCGTCGAAAAGCTCAAAGAGAGCAACAACTGTTATCACTGCACCCCTTTTTCATAAAAAATGAGGATTTTAGAAGGTAGTAAAGGACAAAACTCCACAATACAAAAGTTGAAATCCATGCTATTACACCAGCTTCCTCATCCATATGCACCAGCTCTTTTACATCCATATCACGAAAAAGCCAGTCAAGTCCCAAACCAAAAAATATGGAGCCTATAATGATAGTTCCAAGATAGATAAAAAGAGTACGTGAACCAAGCATCTTTTTAACTACACCAATTGTGACCGTATTGGTCGCAGGACCTGCACTCAAAAAGACAAAAGCAGCTCCAGGACTCACCCCTGCTAAGATAAGCCCAGCCGCA